>DMFQ01000414.1:9216-16731 GCA_003450555.1 Ktedonobacter sp. | reverse complement strand
ACCTGGCGGATGACATCCATATAGGCCATCGCCGGTTTGACCATCACGATATCGGCCCCTTCAGCGATGTCGAGCTCTACTTCGCGCAGCGCTTCACGGGCGTTAGCTGGATCCATTTGGTATGAGCGGCGGTCACCAAATTGGGGAGTTGAACCCGCGGCCTCTCGGAAGGGTCCGTAAAAAGCGGAGGCGAACTTGGCGGAGTAAGCCATAATGGGGGTCTGGCTAAAGCCCTGTTCGTCCAGGACATGGCGAATGGCCCCAACGCGACCGTCCATCATATCTGACGGCGCGACAATATCCGCTCCTGCTTCAGCATGAGAGAGGGCCATGCGTGCCAGCAGTTCCAGAGATTCATCGTTTTGCACGCTTCCATTATAAATGAGGCCACAATGTCCATGGCTGGTGTACTCACACAGGCAGACATCCGTGATGACGAGCAGGTCTGGGTTTACGCTCTTCAAGAGGCGAATAGCCTTTTGAATGATGCCCTGCGAGTCGTAGGCCTGTGAACCTACCTCGTCCTTTTCGTTGGGAATGCCAAAGAGCAGGACTGCCGGGATACCAAGGTTGGCGATCCGCTCAGCCTCGCGTCCTAACTGTTCCAGGGGCCATTGCGCAATCCCCGGCATGGAAGCTATCTCGTGAGCTTCATGAATGCCTTCCGCTATGAAGAGAGGGTAGATCAGCTGGTCAACAGCCAGGCGAGTTTCCCGCACGAGGCCGCGTAGTTTTTCATTTTGGCGTGTGCGTCTGAGACGAACGGTAGGGAATTGCGTCATAGTTTTTCTCCTGACAACGCTAATTTTGCACTCTCAACGGTCTCATCGATCATCTTATCGTCAAAGGCGAGCGAGATGAAACACGCTTCGAATTGGGAGGGCGGCAAGTAGATACCGCGCGCTAGCATATTCCAGAAGTAACGAGCAAAGGAGGCCGTGTCGGATAATTTGGCGCTGGCATAATCGGTAACAGGCAGTTCTGTGAAGTAGAGGCAGAACATGGCGCCGATCCTGGCGAATTGCAGTGCCAAACCCGTTTCGCGTACCACTCGCCCAAAACCATCGCCCAGCAGTTGGCTTTTCCGTTCCAGTTCCTCGTACTGGCCTGGTTTCCGCATCTCGGTTAGCGTGGCAATACCAGCTGCCATAGCCAGCGGATTGCCTGAGAGCGTGCCTGCCTGGTACATGGCACCCAGCGGAGCCACGTGTTCCATTATCTCACTACGACCGCCATAGGCGCCTACAGGAAGGCCGCCGCCAATGATCTTTCCTAAGCAGGTCAGGTCTGGGGTGATACCCACTCGCTCCTGCATGCCCCCAAGAGCAACGCGAAAACCCGTCATCACTTCATCAAAGATCAAGACCGCGCCATACTCTTTGGTGAGGCCCCTTAGCTGTTCGAGAAAGCCAGGCATGGGTAATACCAGGCCCATATTTGCCGCCACTGGCTCAACAATGACAGCAGCTATCTCCGTTGGATACGTGCGAAAGAGCGTTTCAACGGCCTCTACGTCGTTATATGGAGCAATCAGCGTATTAATTGTCGCCTCCGGCGGAACGCCAGGACTATCCGGCAGGCCCATTGTTGCTACACCTGAACCCGCCTGCACCAGCAACATGTCTGCGTGACCATGATAACAACCACTAAACTTGATGATTTTGTGACGACCGGTAAACGCTCGTGCCAGGCGCAGAGCACTCATGGTCGCCTCTGTGCCAGAATTGACAAAGCGCACCATTTCAATGGATGGCACGCTGGCAATTACCAGCCTGGCCAGTTCACTTTCGGCCTGCGTGGGAGCCCCAAAGCTGAAACCTCGCTTGCTTGCCTGAACGACAGCTTCTACGACGCTGGGATACGCGTGCCCTAAAATCATTGGGCCCCAGGATTGGACGTAATCGAGATAGCGGTTGCCATCCACGTCAAAGAGGTAGGGTCCATTGGCGAAGTCGATAAAGATCGGTTCGCCTCCAACCCCACGAAATGCTCGCACAGGACTGTTGACGCCGCCCGGCAATAACTGCTGTGCTTCCTCGAAAAAGATGTGCGAACGGGACAACTTGAGATGGTTGCCCACCTGTTGCATCTGATTGTTCACCGCTCAGGCTCCAATCGCTTCCAGTATTTCAGCAAGAGGCTGTGCCACACAGGTAAACATGGGCGTGTCACGTAGCGTAAAAGAACTGGCCTCGGTCTCGCGCAGTTCCTGCACAAGGTCGAGAAAATCGCTGATATTGTCTGTCTCAAATGCTACGACAAACTCCTGGTCGTCCAGACCGAAAGAATAGGTCGTGTTGAGCGATACCGTTGGATAAGTTAACCCGACACGAATATGCTCATTCATCATCCGCTTTCGATCGGCCAGAGGCAAAGCGTACCAGGCACGTGTCTTCACAAATGGATAGACAAAAAGGTATTTTTTATCATCAGGCGTAATCACCAACCGTGGATCATGCGCGCCACGAGCGTTTTTTCCAACATACACGGAGCGTTTGGTCATCGATAAGAATGCGTGGGTTTCACGTAGGTATGGCCCCATCGCGCTCCGTCGTATCCGGCTACTGACGCTTTGCACGTCTTCAACGGCGTAAGTGGCCTGCCATAGCATAAAGTCGCAGTCTGAGCGGAGACCGAATAAGCTAAAACTACGCATGAGGCTGGCATCTGCGTATTCCTCGAATAGTCGCAGCAGTTCTTGTTTGCCCTGCTGGCGCGTTTCGGCTGACAGCAGTTGCCACTGTGGATCAAGTTTAAAGAAGGTGAAGCGCACAAATTGGCGCGGTTGCTTCGGCTTGCTTGGCGTAGGTTGGGTCTCGGTTTGCACAAGCGACGCCTCTTGAGTTGTCTGTTCTGCCATAATACATTATTCCTCGGGTTGTAACGGGACATCTCCTGGCGATGCCCCAACAATTGCCTCGACCAGGCCATCAATGGTAAACTCTCTCGCCTCGATATCGACAACGAGACCTAGTTCGCGCGCGGTCTGCGCGGTAATTGGACCAATACAAGCAATTTTCAGTTGTGGATCATGCATAAAGGTATAATCTGTCGCGCAACTACTCCAACTACTCACCCACTGCATAAAATTTCGCACTGTAGAAGAACTGGTAAATGTTATTATGTCAAGTTCTTTGTACTGCAAGAGCCTCAATATCTCACGCCCCTGTCGATCATCGCTGGCGATTGAGGCGGTCGTATAGGCCGTCACTTCATCCACGC
Organism: Ktedonobacter sp.; assembly: GCA_003450555.1. GTDB lineage: Bacteria > Chloroflexota > Ktedonobacteria > Ktedonobacterales > Ktedonobacteraceae > UBA11361. Next base: position 13,509 of record DMFQ01000414.1, on the reverse strand, counting down.
TAGCGCCCGCCTGTTGCAACTCGGTGACCAATACTTTGCGAGCCTCGCTTGCGCGCGGCAGCAATATCCGTTGACCCTCCAATGACTCTCCTCTCTGGCAAACGTCATGGATCAGTGCGGCAGCGACGCTTTCAGCAATATAGACCTCAGGCACCAGGTCAGCACGTATACCATAGCGCGTAAGTGCGGCAGCTGTTGCCGGGCCAATCGCGGCAACACGCACCTTGCACATGGCTTGTAGATCATATCCCAGCTCGAGCAAACGCTCACAACAGATGTTGACGCCATTCGCGCTGGTAAAGACAAGCCACGAGTAGGGACATTCGTGGTAATCGTCCTTTTCCACCGCCCCTGGGAAGAGTGTGGCTAGCGCTCTGTCAAGTGTTTCCCAATCCTGCGGTGGCACAATACGGATCGTTGGGAATTCAATAGGTAACGCCCCTAGCGTACGCAGGCGCTCGCTAAGCACTCCTGCCTGCTCTCGCGTGCGTGTTACCAGGATACGCTTACCATGGAGTATTTCCCGCTGTGGGCTTGCTTGCTGCATTGTAAGTAGCTTGCTGCCAGGATTGTCACTCTTTTCCAGGGCATCAACAACAGGTTGATCTTGCTCAAGCATGTAGCTGCTCCTGCTCTCTGCTGCTAGTTAACGCGCCAATTATCTCGCTAGCGCCTTGCTCCAGCGCTTGCTCTGCAACTTTCACACCCAGCCGTTCAGCATCTAGTAAGATGTTTCCTGCCGTCCAGTGCATACTTTGCTGCACTCGTACCTGGCGTTTTCCGTCCAGGCTAATTACAAGTCCTCGCAGTGTCAAGGTCTCGCCTGAAATCTCTCCATAGGCCGCGACAGGTAGGTAACAGCCGGCGCCCAGCCGCCGCATAAACATGCGTTCAGCACTGGTTGTAGCCTGGCTAATTCTATCGTTGAGTGGTGACAAGAGTTCGATCATCTCAGGCTCTTCGCGCATCTCTACTGCTAACGCCCCCTGCCCTGGTGCAGGCATTACCATATCGATCGGCAAGTAGCTGACGCGACCGACCAACCGCTCCAGTAAATCCAGTCTATGCAGACCAGCCGCGGCCAATACGATACCATCATACTCGTTTGCTTCAAGCTTGCGTAAACGCGTGTCGACATTCCCTCGTATCGGTAATAGTTGCGCTCCGGGACAAAAGACGCGTAGTTGCGCAATGCGTCGCAAGCTGCACGTGCCAATGCGTAGTTCTTGCTGCTTCTCCTCCCAGCCGTTGGGAACACCGCTCAAGGGCGCATTATCTTCGCTTCCCTCCAAGGAGCGTATTTCTTTCGTTCCATCCGCAGGAGATAGCACTCCGTGGGCAGGCCAACTCTGCCTATTAGAGATCAATACATCACGTACATCTTCACGCGGACCCATAATCATGAGCCGCAATCCCTGCGGCTGCGTAGTCGGTAAATCCTTCAAGCTATGTACTGCCAGGTCGATACGTTTCTCATGCAGAGCGCGTTCTATCTCTGTGACAAATACACCATCTCCACCTATCTGCGCCAATGGTACATCGCTCACCCGGTCACCAGTTGTGCGTATCTGCTCAATGGTTATCTGCAGGTTCGACCAGTGCTGCTGTAATCGCTCGATCACCTGGTATGTCTGTATCATCGCCAGCTTGCTGGCCCTCGTCCCTATCGTAATATGTTTCATTAGGCTTCTCTTCCAAATCAAATAAATAGCGTGTAGCTTCGGAGTAAAGATGACCCTGACCCTGTGCCGCGGCATCTTTGAGACGTAACATTGGTGTATGGAGCAATTTATTCACCAGGCGGGTAGTCAGTTCTCGCACTGCCGCGGCCTCTCGTTCGGAAAGCGAAGAGGAGAGTTGCCGCATGGTGCGCGTCAGTTCCTGTTGACGCAGTTCATCGGCATAGTGGCGTAAGTCGCTGATCGTATCAACGACGCTCAGCGAACGTAACCAGCGCTCGAACGTCTTAACCTCGTCGGCAATAATTGACTGCACGTGCACTACTTCCTGCATCCGCAGGCGGATCCCTTCGGTGACGCAGGCCTGGAGATCGTCCATATTATAGAGATGTACGCCCATTATGTTGGCGACATCAGGTTCAACGTCACGCGGGAGCGCAATATCTATCAAGAGCAGAGAGCGACCACCGCGCCCGTTCATCACCTGGCACATAAGCTCACGAGTGATGATGGCACGAGGAGCAGTCGTAGAGCTAATGACAACATCAGCCTCAATCAATGCTTCAGAAAGCTCTGAGAAGGTACGATGAAGCGCACCAAAGCGTTGGGCAAGGTCGATTGCATGAGTTTGCGTCCGGTTTATGATGACGAGTCGTTGCGCACCATTATCACACAGGTTGCGCGCGGCCAACTCACTCATCTGCCCGGAACCCACCAGCAGGACGCAGGCCTCGTTCAACTTTGGGAATAACTGACGTGCCAGTTGAACGGCAACATGGCTCACTGAAGTGGCATTGCGGCTGATACCGGTCTCACTGCGCGCTCGCTTACCCGTCACTAGAGCGCCACGAAAGAGTGCTGATGTAATCGGTCCTGCATAACCACCACCTTGCGCGACTTCGAGGGCATCCACTACCTGTCCTTGAATCTGCGGTTCACCTGGTACCAGGGAATATAAACCACTTGCGACGCCAAAGAGATGCGATACAGCCAGTTCATCGCTGAAACTATAGCAATGTGCACGTAGCTCCCATAGCGCAACATCGCGGGACTCACTGAATACTCGCAGCAGATTCTCTATACCTTCACCGACCTCTGCACAAACACCATAGAGTTCTATGCGGTTACAGGTCGAAAGCAAAATGCTCTCCTGCATTACTTGTTGGGAAAACCTGAGTACCTGAGATATCTGGCGCGGTGAACAGGCTAACCGTTCACGCAATGCTATAGGTGCAGAGGTGTGATCAACTCCGACAACAATAATATGCACATAAACCTCATAAATCTTCAAATATTTAGCTCGTTCATTAGAGATTTTAGCGTTTTTTTGCGAATAGTCAAGAGCACGGGAACGGATATCCTATCGGGTAAACCCTGTATATTCTTCTCAGGTACACTTTTCTATACTTGTTGCGCTCTCACAAGTATGTTAGTATCCACATGTGGATTAACAGAAGGAGCAACAAAGACACATGCAAGGTCAAGATCATACGGAGGTTACTATAGAGTCTCAAGAGCCAGTAGAACCATTAGAGCAACCAACCGCCGAGATACCGGCAGATCACAGGTCTGAATCTACTCCTGCTCCCAGACTGCAAGCAGAAAAACAACGCGTTGACTGGCTCGCTATTGGCGTAGTAATTATCATTGCTGCTTTCTTCGCACTTGGAGCGCGTATCAATCCACAACCATCAACGTCACTTGCTCCAGCCGCCGTTCTGAGCGCAACAGGCTGCGGATTACTCGTTACCGCTATTCGTAAACTTCGCAGTATAGAGCGTCCAGGCTTATTTGAAGCTGCTCTCGCAGGCCTTTTCCTGGCACTTTTCCAGTTTATCGTTGCTATCTCCTATCCCAATGTAGTTTATAGCCTCAGCAATCAGAGCGACCAGCGACTGGGCTTTCTCTCGACGTGGGGACTGATAACAGCATTCTCTTTGCTCTTTAGTATCGTTGGAGCGACTTTGGGACACATGGCATTCGCACCTCTTCGACCTTTACCCGCTACTAGCAAAAAGAAGTCATTGCAATATTCGCCTGGAAGCGCAGTGGAAGAAAATGACATCAGAACGCAGGCATCAACACAGCCTCGGGCTGTTTCACAGCAACGTCAGTTTGTAGGCTACTTCATCTCTGTGTCGTTACTCGGCCTGACTCCCAGTGTGGTTGGGTATGTTTTCTCGGCTGCTTTTGACTATATGCTCAGCGTCAATCATTTCTTCCCCGGCCCCTATTCGACGCTGCACTTGCTCAGTGCATTGCTCCCCTGGCAGGTGCCCATCCCGGTTAACATCAACAGCAATAATCCGAGCGAAATGGTTTTTTTCCTATGGCAACTCTGGCGGTTCCCCGTCTTCCTCGGAAACCCAACCATGTTTGATCTACAGGCTCTCGAACCGTATTTCTTCAATGGTGTAGCGCTAGCTTTATTGCTACTAACTTTAAGAGATCAAGCAACTATAAACTCTGCTCGCTCCCTACTCATACGCTGGCCGATCTACTTTGCACTTGCAACCCTCCTTGGTCTCCTCTTAGTACTGCCAGCCGATCTTTGGATTGTCAGAGGGCTAGAAGGACTTTTACAAAACCCGGTCATCTCAATTCAGATTCGTAC
>DMFQ01000414.1:8407-9131 GCA_003450555.1 Ktedonobacter sp. | reverse complement strand
GACCAGCTTACATTCACGCTCAATCTGATTACCGGCCCTCTTCTATGCCTGGGATTAGCATTACTCATACGCCTATTCTACGCAAAAAGAGTAAAAGTTTCAGACAGCCGTTCCCCTGGCACCCAGTTTGATGACACCGAAGCAATAGGATAAATGATTAATCAGCCAAATATCACCGTGCTTATCCGTTAGATAATCATGGAGCTGCTTAATCGCGTTAAGTCACTGGTGAGGAAGATTTAGTTCAATGTTCTATTGTCCGCAGTGCGGTGCTGTAATAACAAAAGAAGCACACGAAAAACTTTTTTGTGAAAATTGTGGCCTTAACCTGGCATTGATACAATTACAGCCCACGCCTCACCCATTTTATAAAACATCCAGGCTAATTCGCCCAATTGGAACATCAGCACAGCAAAAACCTTCAACACCTACCGGTGCTACGCCCCCTGATATCCATATACCCACCCATTTGTTAGCATTATCACCTAATCCTTCCACGTCCCCTGCGACCGCGACCCCAAATATTCAGGCGCCACCGCCAAACCCTCGCTTCCCCCATCAGCTCATCCGTCCCCCTTTCATTCCTCCGACAGAGGAAACGCTAAAAACACCTCACTATCCAGACCAGCAAACGCAGCAAGACCTGGCACATCCAGGTCCAAATTCATCGTTCTGGCCTCGACAGGTTCAAATACAATCACTACAACTGTCACAACTGTCACAA
>DMFQ01000414.1:0-8357 GCA_003450555.1 Ktedonobacter sp. | reverse complement strand
ACAACTGTCACAACTGTCACAATCGTCACAAGCTTTTCACCCCTCAAATTCACTTCTAGAGCCGCCAACTCTAGATCCAGAATCCCATTCAAAGCAGATTCCCATCGAAATCGTCAAAGGTAACCCTTATGCAATCGATACCAATAAAGGGATTGACCAACCTGTTGAGGATGAAGGATTTATCGCCACCAGCGCAGCTGCGGAACACTGGCGCACCAGTTGGAGAAATCGCCAGCGCTCTGAGGCTGGCCCGGCTGCCGCTGTCTCACGAGGGCAATCCTCTGTTCCTGAACCGTTAATGGCTATGCAACATAGCCTGCAGCGTATACGTGCCATCACCAGATCCCAAATTAAAAAAGAGGGTACAGGATTGGGCTTCTGGATGACGCTTTTCTTCATGGTCTGCATCATTGGTATACTGGGCGCTTATATCGCCTCAACTTATCTGCCGAACTCCTATGCTACCAGTCACGATGTATCCCTCTCTACGTCCCAACTCACGTTTGAAGCAGTAATCAACCAGGACAACCCGAAAGAACAATTCGTTAAACTAACAAATAGTTCCTCCACCGCATCAATACACTGGACCGCAACAGTCTTTGCAGACGACAACCTGGATTGGCTTTCTATCAATGCGAGTACAACGAGCGGCATTTTACATGCTGGAGACACAGTTACCGTAGGTATCAATGCCAGTATCACGGACCTCAAAAGCAACGTCAAACCTTATACTGGACACATCTTGTTCACCGTGAACCAGGCTAAGCAATTGACATTACCTGTAGAATTATACGTGCGGGGTGGCATAGCTAAAATTGTGATGAGTCCTGTTTCAATGATTGGCGTTATTTCAAAAGGATCGTAATACAAATGAGTAATCCACAATTTCTCACGATTTTTACCATAGTTTTTATTCTCCTGGGATGCTACAACATCTTCATAGGCCTCCGGCGCCAACGGGAAGCACAGGCGCGCGGGCGAAAAACAGCATGGTATCAGCAGATCAACCTCTTGACCGGCCTGGAATATCTGCTCCTCTCATTCGTCTTCATAATGAGTATCAATATCAACAATCACACCCTTCCTGCTGGCTTGAGAAGCATCGTTGTCCCCTTCTACGTGATAACCCTGCTCTCGTCCGCGGTGCTCGCGGGCTTCGTCATCCGCCAGGCGTTTGTCAATAGTCGTCGCACCAGGCAGAATACCGCCCCTCAACCAGCTCGTAATGGTCTCACTGGAAGCACATACGAATCAACTGATGATGAGTTCACCACGCAGCGCCAGGCAACGAGCTTCCAACACCGACGTGAACGCCGCCAAAAGGCCGCTGCTACTCGGCGTCGCAGGAGTGGTAGAGCGTGAGACAACCCGGCTTTCGCCAGGTATCAGCGAGCAGGTTCGATGTTCCAAATAACCAAACTGCCGATCTGTTGGTCTAACAGGAAGAGGCGTGTGCCATCTGGTGACCACTGTAGTTGTGTGTTAAAGCCAACAAGTCCCATGCTTGCATTTGTCGGTAACAGGAGAGACGCGACCTGGTATCCTGTCGAGCAATCAAAGAGATCCAGGTCCATAGTACCATTATCATACGCAGCCATTGTACGTCCATCAGGGCGCCAGGCAATAAGCTGTCTGCTCAAATTTGCCGGTGCTCCCGTAAGGGTTTTTAAGACATGCAGAAGGGCAATATCCCTTACCGGCAGCAGAGACAAATTCTCCATATGCAGGTCAACTAATGCCTGGGAGGTAAGTTGCGGTTGATCTGTTACCTCGAACCTTCCCATCACAGAAACATTGTCAACCAGGTAACGCCCGTCAGGAGACCATGCAGTGAAGTACGAGTTCCAGCTATAGGCGCCAGGGAGATGCACTTTACCCCGCCCTGTTTGAGTTGTCAGGCCAACCCATCCAGGTTGCCAGATAGAGAATGACTTACCGCCATCCGGGTTCCCAACAGAGTCATTTGAAGTTCTTGAAGGGGTCGTATGTGTTGTCTGCTGCACGGCTAGCAGGAGAGAGCCATTTTCACCCCATGTATAGACAAGCAATGACGGTGAGGTTCTTGCGATGGGAGAAGCACCCGGCGAAATTACAGGAGTATCTAACTCGACATCCCGCGCCAAATCCCATTCGACATTTGCTACGTTATTTTTTTGTGCCTGAAGCAGCACTTTTTGAGGTGTGCCGCCCCTTTCCGTAAGGAGTACGCCATAAAAATTGGAGATCAATGCCGGTGCAGGTTGGAACAGGTAAAAAACAGAGAAGGTAAGCGCCAGGCGTTGTTGACTTGAAGACCAGCTGATGTGATTGTAATAGATTACTGGAACGCCATGCACCTGGGCAAATCGGGTCTTAAGAGCTGATAAAATCGTGCTATCAGGCTTAAAATGTCCAATCAAGCGCCCGGAAAATGCGTTATAAATAGCAACCAGTCCTGGTTCATACTGATTATTTAGCAGCGTACAACTTCTCTGATAGCCGACGAATGCAAGGTATTTCATATCATTTGACCATGCTGCATCCGCCACACAGGCGAAACCATCATTTTGAGGCAGGATTGAAACAGATGGTCTGATATCTATGGGAAGAGGCTGTTTCTCATTGGATGCTGATATGTTCCGCCCCAGTCCGGTAATCAACGGGTTAACGGCGGATAAACTGAGAAAAACGACCATGAGGACCAGGACTAGAAGACACAGAGCCATCGTCAAACGCACGCGCTTTCGGTTGAGGGAACGCTGCCATGACAAAAACCAGCGATTCGGCAAGCCTATTGACTTTTGTAAAGCATCTTCGTCAGGCAATCCAAGGTCGGTTATTTCAACCACGCTATCATCTTGCATTTGTTCACCGTCGATGTCCATTTCATGTTCAGAGCCGTTCACTGCTACTCACAATCGAATGGTCGGACGCCTCAACATCTAGCGTATTCCAGGCCGCCTGCACGCACTGCTTAAGCAAGAGCACATTGGTGAGCGGCCCAACTCCCCCTGGTGTTGGGGTAAGGGAACCAGCCACCTGAGATACCGCTGTAAAATCGACATCACCCACTATACCCCCCTCTCGCGCCATATTGATACCCACATCTATGACTACTGCCCCCGGACGTACCATATCCGCCTTGATCAAATTTGCCTGGCCAACCGCCGCGATTCAATACATCGGCCGCTCGTGTAAATCTGGTAAGTTCAACAGTTCGTGAGTGACAAATGGTTACAGTTGCATTTTTCTGTAACAGCATCATCGAAAGAGGTTTGCCAACTACATTGCTCCGTCCCAGGATAACCACGCGTTTTCCGACAAGCGCCGTTTGTGTTCGCGCAAGAATTTCCATCACCGCCGCCGCCGTCGATGGTAAGAAGCTAGGCAAGCCAAGAAAAAGATTACCAGCGCTTCGAGGGCTGATTCCATCAATATCCTTGCTCGCGGAGACTGTGTCTGCCACCATATTCTGTGATAAATGGGCTGGTAACGGCATCTGCACAATGATTCCTTGAGTTGCCTCGTCATTATTGAGGTGCATCAATAGTGAGCGCAGTTCATCTACTGAAGTAAGAATAGGCAATTGCTCTAATCTGGCATCGATTCCAACCTCTTTAGCAACGCGCAAAATTGCCTTACCATACATGCCTGAAGCAGCATCCCCACCAACACGCACAATCACTAGACCAGGAACCCTCCCAGTCACCTGCTGATAACGGTGAATCTCTTCCCGTAACTCCGCCTTTATTTCCGCACCCATGGCACGTCCATCTAGAATGAGTGCCGTCACGCTCTACCCCCTACTATGCCTGTTATCTGCTGGCTATACGTAGTAATCTCGTCAAGAGCAGTGCTGAGGCGTGTACTCAGTACCTCTACAAGCTCAAGGTCCGTCATAGTACGTAAGTTGGCACGGACCATCCAGGCCGCGCCAGCTCCGGCACTTGATGCCAGCAGCGCTCCGGTAGCTACGTCGCTCAACACGTTCGCATTGCCTATTTCTGCTATACGGTGACAACATTTCACTAATGCAGCGGCACATTCGGCCATCTCCAGTGGCACAAGTGCCGCCTCAACAAGTTGCTTCTGGATTGACCTGCTGCGCTCGTCAACCTCCACCGCTGTCCCGCGGGGCATCTTGAATGAAGCAGAGAGTCTCGCATAGGCCTCTATATCTTCCTGCATGAGTTGCTGAAAGCGCTCGCGCAGTTTTTCGCTTTGTTGCAAAAGTGCTTCAATTTCTGGCTGTACATCCGCGTAACTGGCTTTTCCTAGCGTCAAGCGTGCGACCATACTGGCGAGTGCAGCTCCCATCGCCCCACTTAACGCACAGGCAGAGCCACCTCCGGGCGTAGATTTCGCAGAGGCCAGCTCATCAAGGTAATGTTGTAAGGGTTTATCTAGAAACATGTTCGCTCTGTTTCCTCCTCTTGCGCTACTAACCACTCCATCTTTGACAGCTTCCACCCAACTTTCTCCACATGTAAACTCTTTTTGTTGTACGCGTTCAATCGTCATTGTCTGTCATCGTTGGTATCGCTGTCAAATTGTGATTCTCTAGCCTGTCCCCCACGAGGGCGAACAAACCATCCGTATTGTGCAATCTCAACGAAAAAGATAGAATACCTACACAATACAATCCAACCTGATAGGAACTTGTAATGACCATATCAATAACACCATCTACTCACCTGGCACGCATCTACGAATTGCTCATCGATACCTATGGCGAACCAGAGAACAAACCAGATTATGATCCACTAGGAGGTCTTGTTGGCACCATTCTTTCGCAACATACCTCCGATATCAATTCAGGGCGGGCTTACCAACAATTGGTTGCCACATTGCCAACATGGGAAGAGGTACGCGACGCACCTACACACGAAGTAGCCGAGGCCATCAGGTCTGGTGGACTTGCCAACATCAAGGCTCCCCGTATCAAAAATACTCTGCATACATTGACTGAATGGCAGCAGTCGCAAGGCGGCACAAAGTCCCTTTCAGACTATCTCTACGACGAATTGACGCAACGTTCACCAGAGGAAGGCTGGCACTACCTGCGCAGCATTCCCGGAGTAGGGCCTAAAACAGCGGCCTGTGTTCTGATGTTTAACATGGGGCTGGCGGTCATGCCTATCGATACCCATGTCCACCGCGTCAGTAAACGTCTGGGGCTGATTGGATCAAAGGTGAACGCCGACCAGTCTCACGATGTCTTCGCCAGGATCACGCCTCCTGAATGGGTCTATCCACTGCATGTAAACCTCATTCGACACGGTCGGAAGATCTGTCACGCGCAACGGCCAGAGTGTGGGCGATGTCCACTGTATAGTGAATGTCTATTTGCTAGAGGCGATCAGGGTCAACCAATCTGAAGGAGACGCCATATGCAACTCAAATTATACAGTGCTTTGTTTAAAGCAGAAAAAGGACAGAAATAACCCTAAAAATTGTACACTATATCATGCGTGTATATTGACCGGGGCATAAGCATAGGTTACCTGTTATTTAGGAGGAAGAGCATGGAACTGAACAGGAAGCAGATTGATACAGTTGAAAATGCCACTGTGATTACAACAGTCGATACACATGCAGCGGGTGAGCCGTTGCGGATCATCACGAGCGGGCTCCCCACTTTGCCGGGTACAACCATATTGGAACGGCGACGCTACCTGCAAGAACACCTCGACCATTTTCGGCGTGCGTTGATGTGGGAGCCGCGTGGCCATCGCGATATGTATGGGTGTGTGATGACCCCTCCCGTAACACCCGAGGCCGACCTCGGGGTTATGTTCATGCATAACGAGGGCTATAGCACAATGTGTGGTCACGGCATCATTGCTCTTGTGACCTTCCTGCTGGAGACGGGAACATTTGCGGCCAATGGACGACAAACTCCGATCAACCTGGATACGCCCGCTGGACTAGTACGAGCTACCGCGCACCTGGACGATAGTGGACATGTAGAGCGAGTCTCATTTTTAAACGTGCCGTCGTTCCTCTACGCGCGTGAAGTCGTGATCGAGGTGCCAGACTTAGGACAACTGGCGGTGGACATCGCCTTTGGTGGCGCATTTTACGCCATTCTACCTGCAGGACAGGTCGGGCTGAAGGTTACACCGGAACAAACGACGCAACTCGCTTCAGCAGGCGCGGCAATAACAGCTGCCGTCAACGCGTCACTCTCAGTCAAACACCCCTTTGAAAGAGATTTAGGATTTCTTTATGGTACGATATTTACAGATATACCGGCAGACCCAGCGCACCATAGCCGCAATATCTGTATTTTTGCGCATGCCGAAGTAGACCGCTCTCCCACTGGCACAGGTGTCTCAGCCCGCCTGGCCTTACACCATGCGAAAGGCGAGATTGCTGTTGATCAAGAGATCGCGATTGAAAGCATTCTTGGAGCAGCTAGCGTATTTCGCGGGAAAGTAGTAGCACGCACTCAATTTGGCTCTCATAGCGCGATCGTACCCGAGGTGAGTGGAAGCGCATATATCGTCGGTCGCAGCGAGTGGATACTTGACTCACGCGACGCATTGGGCCAGGGATTTTTGCTCTCCTGATGCACTGAGAAGTTCAGATAATCAATCAAAGGAGTGTTTTTATGATCATCGATTTGCGGAGCGATACCGTCACCTTACCATCACCTGCCATGCGCGAAGCTATGTACCGTGCTGAAGTTGGAGACGACGTCTATGGCGAAGATCCCACCATCAACCGTCTACAAGAACTGGCGGCAGAACGCACCGGCAAGGAGGCTGCTCTCTTTGTGCCCACTGGAACCATGGGCAATACGGTTTCTGTGCTTGCTCACGCTGGACGCGGCGAAGCGGTGATTGTCGGCGACCAGTCGCATATTTATCGCTACGAAGTTGGCGGCGCCTCAACATTGGGCGGTTCTCCTATGTACGTCATTCCTACGGATGAGAACGGCATGCTCGACCTGCATAAAATTGAAACTGGCATCTCCGATGGCAGTGATGAACACTCCGCCCCAACAGCTCTGCTGTGTATCGAGAATACGCACAATCGCTGCGGCGGCATGGTTTTAGATCTGGAGCAGCTCGAGGCGCTCACTAGCCTGGCACACACACACAACGTAAAAGTGCACATGGATGGAGCTCGTATATTCAATGCCGCAACCGCTCTTGGCGTCCCGGTGAGTTCCGTGGCACAGAAGGTAGACTCGATGATGTTTTGCCTCTCGAAGGGGCTGAGTGCCCCGGTAGGCTCTATGGTTGTTGGCAGTCGAGAGTTTATTTATAAAGCACACCGTATGCGAAAACTATTAGGGGGCGGTATGCGGCAGGCTGGCGTGATCGCTGCAGCTGGCATTGTGGCCCTCGAACAGATGGTAGAACGCCTGGCCGAGGACCACGAGCACTGCAAGGCAACTCGCCCATGGGCTGGCTGACTACCCACAAATTGAGATCGAAGTCGAACGGGTCGTTACCAATATCGTCAATTTTTCGGTCCGTAATACTCAACAACAACGGCTGACGCACGAAGAGACCATGCAATTCCTGGCAAAGGCGCAGGAACACGGGGTATTGATGGGAACCATGGGAGAGGGTACGATCCGTGCTGTGACACATTATGGCCTGGATGCTGAGCATGTTCAAACAGCACTGAATGGCATTCGTAGAGCACTAATTGAGATGCAATAGTAGTATAAGATAAAAAGAGACCGGCCTGAACGTCGTTCAAGCCGGTCTCCCGCCAGAGTACTAGAAGTAGGCTAGCCCGGTATCCGTGTCAAACAGGTGGAGGTGTTCGTTATCAACATGCAATTTGAGATTTCCACCAACATGGGCATTTGAACGTGGATTGAGCCGGGCAAGAATTGTTTTGCCGCCGGTGGTCAAATACACCAGCAGTTCACTACCCAGGTTCTCGACAACATCCACTGTAGCATCAATGCTGGAAACGTTTTGCGATTCTGACGGGAGCAATGCCTTATCCTCAAGACTCTCAGGTCTTAACCCAAAGGTGAGGTTTTTCCCTGCCGCTTCCCGTGCCCGCTCAACATAAAGGGGCGGCACGTCGACCTGGCCCATGTTCTCAAGCACAATTCTGGTGGAATCACCTTCAGTGACTACCTTCGCGCCTGGGAAAAAGTTCATAGATGGAGAACCAATGAAACCAGCGACAAAGAGATTGGCAGGCTGATCGTAGAGTTCTTGGGGCGCACCTAGTTGCTGGATGATACCACCATTGAGCACCGCAATACGGCTCCCCATGGTCATAGCTTCTGTCTGATCGTGAGTCACATAAATAACCGTTGTCTGAATGCGCTGGTGAAGCTTGGTGATGTTTGCACGTGTCTCAACACGCAATTTTGCGTCCAGGTTTGAAAGAGGCTCGTCCAT
>DMFQ01000436.1:7515-8004 GCA_003450555.1 Ktedonobacter sp. | reverse complement strand
GGGCAGAGGTACTCGGCATGGTGACAATACACTGTTTTCCCAACAACTTGCTGGCATAAGCAACAGCTTGCCCAAAGTTTCCTGAGGAGGCCGCAATAATCTGTTGATGGGGAATACTGGAGAGAAGATTATAAGCCGCGCGAAACTTAAAGCTACCAGTATACTGAAATGTTTCACTCACGACCGTCAATTCACATCCAAGTTGAGCTGAAAGTGCTTCGTTGGGGAGAATCAGCGTAGATCGTACATAGTGAGGAAGGATCTCCCAAACGTTACTAATATAATCGGTGGACAATTCCGGAGCCAAAGAGTAGTATGGCATGGTACAACTCCACGTACTTGTTACATATTCACCAGTACTTCATATTGTATCACGCCATATAACGAACCATTAGAGGCAGGTTATCCGGAACTCCAACAAACTTGGGAGAACCTACCTGTACAGCTATTTCTACTTGCTCGCCCCAGCCTCTAGCTCACCTTCATTGC
>DMFQ01000436.1:4840-7467 GCA_003450555.1 Ktedonobacter sp. | reverse complement strand
CTCTAGCTCACCTTCATTGCTAGAGTCTACTACATTCGTAGCAGCATCAGCAGTAGCAACTTCTTCAGGTTCAGAGCGACGCTCCCGCAATATCTGATACAGGATGATGGAGCCGAACGTCGCAGTACCGATACCACCTATAGAGAAATTGCCGATGTTTAACACGAAATTGCCTGCGCCAAGAGTAAGGGCAACGGCAACCGTCAGTAGATTTCGACTCTTCGAGAAATCTACGCCATTTTGCACCCAGATACGGCCACCGGTAGCAGCAATTAAGCCAAAGAGGACAATGGCTAGTCCGCCAAGAACACCTGGCGGAAGCGTGTGGATCAATGCACCGAACTTGGGTGAGAAACCCAACAGAATGGCAACCACGGCAGCGATAATAAAGATGAGCGTGGAGTAGATGCGTGTTACAGCCATTACACCAATATTTTCAGCATAGGTAGTGACACCTGTCCCACCACCGGAAGCGGAAACAATGGTTGCCAGCCCATCTCCAAGAAAGGCGCGTCCAAGATATTTATCCAGGTTTCGGCCCGTCATTGCCCCCACAGCCTTAACATGTCCCAGGTTCTCAGCAATGAGAATAATGGCAACAGGAGCAATCAAGGTCATTGCCTCCACGTGAAAACTGGGAGCAGTAAAGTTTGGTAAACCTATCCACGACGCACTTGATAGGCCTGTAAAGTCAATGGCTTTTCCAAAACCTAGACCATTTGCAAAAATCAGATACACGATGTATCCAATAATGCCACCTAGCAAAATGGGGAGACGACGCAACGGCCCAGGCAAATAGACGGCTACCAACACAACGGCGAGAATGGTAACGATCGCCATCCATGTATCAAACTGGCTGGTTGCGGCATCACTAATCGCTACTGGTGCGAGGTTGAGACCGATCGCAGCCACCACCGCGCCAGTGACCACGGGCGGCATAAGATACTCGATCCACCTGTAGCCAGCAAACATCACGATAATTCCGATAATGGCATAGACAACGCCAGCAGCGATGATACCACCCAGGGCAACATCAATATGAGGATTGAGCCCTTTACCTGAGTAGGCAGATGCGGCAATGACGACGGCAATGAATGAGAAGCTTGATCCAAGATAGCTAGGGACACGACCTCCTACCACCAAAAAGAAGATAAGTGTGCCTATGCCGGAGAAGAAAATTGCAGTATTGGGATCAAATCCCATAATTATCGGAGCAAGGACTGTAGATCCAAACATGGCCAGCACATGCTGCAGGCCAACAAAAATGGTTTGTCCCCAGGGAAGTCGCTCTTCAGGTGCAATCACACCCTCTGTTTTAAGCGTCCAACTTGGGAAGTAACCGTGTTTTTCAACTGTTGCCATGTATTATCCCTCCATGATAATTCTGTAAATAACAGCAAGAAATGGTTACTGGGAATTTAATTGAAAGAAAGGGTTATAGCTGTGTAATTGCCTCCTTCCCGTGGCTAGAATCGTACCTGTGACGAAGAAAAAGGAGAGGTTATGTGAGCATTATATCATGAGCAATGGTTTAAGTCGAGGAAGCCTGGCACCCGCACAGGGCTTTTTGGTTTACCCGAAATACTCTTATTGCGTGTTGGCCTCCATGGATGAAGCATCTCCATTGGAAGATGAAAAACATGCAATTCGGGTAAACCAAAAAGCCCTGNNGAAAAAGGAGAGGTTAAATCTGATGACATTATACATGAACTGTTTTTAAATGTCGATATTTATTTTCTGTTCCCTTGTTTCATACACATTGTACCGACCTTGCTTTTCTCGCCCTTTTTGTGCATACTATTTACAAACCCCAACCTGAATAGAGGAGAAATCCAATACGCGGTATCTAACNNTGAGCCCTGGGCACCCGCAAGGGATGCCAGGCCAATTCACAGGCCCCTGATATCAGACTCCCTTGCACTTCCGGCTTCTATCAGACATACTTATACAACATTCAGCAGGTTGTAGAATATATGAAGTCAAACTAAAACGCCCCGAAACAGGGTAAACACCCTTTAGAATAGCGTTTAGCCCGTTTACTGCCCTCTCCCCAAATAGTAGATGAAACACTACAAAAAACTATCCGAAACAGAGTAAACGTTTCGGATAGGATACGTTTGGAAATTATTCGGCTTGCCCAAATGGGCATGCCTCGACGGAAAATCAAGGATGCGTTAGGCTTGCTTGTCTCAAATATATCACCGTGTAATGTTTAAGCCTTCGATGCTATCTATGTTAATACTTCGGTTCAGATACTTTTCAAGGATTCTCACAATTTTAACAACAGTGACCCTAGAGGTAGCTTCGCCATGAGCAATTCGGGTTATCGTTGCTGCATTAAGTCCAGTTTCATTAGCAAGCTCTGTCTTTCTTAATCCTGCCTCTGTAATAAGTTGGTCGAGTGTTGCCATGTTTTTCCCCTCCTGCATTACGATGTAGGCACTACTAAGGCCAATAGCACTACTCAGCGTTGTTTAACTTGTCCTCAAAAGCGTTTGAGGTCTCTGCTGGGGAAGGGGTACTGATAGCGAGAAGCAATCAGTGTTCTATTATTTCTGATAACCGAAAAGTGACCGTTTGCTAAGGTTCATAACAAATTGCAGAATTGCAGAGATAAATAAGACAGA
>DMFQ01000436.1:0-4777 GCA_003450555.1 Ktedonobacter sp. | reverse complement strand
AAAAAATATAAGTACTGATAAGTATTGACTTATATTGATTTGTAAGTTACTATTATGGCGTGGACTCTGAGGTTATCGTAGTGAAAGCAAAGTCGAGTGTTGCCAAACAAAGTAGCCTTATAGGACATCTTCCTTCTACATAATTCTAGACGCTTGCTTAAAAAAGGGGGAGTGATACCGTACTAGCCTATCGTAGACGACGACAGGCTAGCGAGTGAGAACAGCCACAACCGTTGTTTAGTAGTTTCGTTCTCTTAGCAAATATGACATGGAAGCGAGAGCACGTCAAGCAGAAAGAGAGAGTATACAAACATGCCAACTACTACACTACGCATTACCTCAACCCTACAAATTACACCGTTACTCGATATCCAACATGAGGATGTCGCATGGTCCTATAGTGAAGGAGTATCTGACAGCATCTGGCGTCGTCACGAACCTCTTCCCCTGACCGACCTTGTCACCTGTCTGAAACGAGCCATTACGGTTCAGGTGTTTGACGGACAGCACCAGGAAGCCACACGCGACTTCGTCGGATTTCACCTGGGGAGTATTCACGGGGCAGTGCTGACCGCCAAAGGGACATGCCGCCCTGATGTCGCAACGCTGACGTTGCTTGAAAGCAGGGACGCGAGACGTGGCTATCACGCTGGCCGCCGTTGGTTTTTTGAAGAGGCTGAGCCACATGAACGCCGTTGGACAGATGACTATATTGTCGAGCGATGGCACGAACTCGCCCTTGATGCCCCTGACTGGCATGAAGATGCTGAATCAGTGTGGCAGTATAGCCTTGCCTGTCTTATGGGGGAATTGAGCGGGTGCCTGTTCCCCCTGACGCCAAAGGAACAGGCACGATGGGAACGCGAGCGACAGGAAGGCCGTGCATGGCTTGCCTGGCGAGACGCCCAGGATACCCGACGCGCTACCGAACCGTTAGGCGCTGTTCCTGTTGTTGAGTATAGCGTTTGATGATCCTGTAGCTTGGTGAACGAGAACCAAGCTACAGCCTACCCTGTTTTGTCACAAGATCATTCGTCACGATAGCATATGATCGAGAAGAGCCTAGAGGCAACTAGACCCTTCTGGAAAACAGAAAGGAAAAAGGCAATGGCTAGACACAGGAAAGAAGCTAAAGTATACTTTGCTGCAGATGGTGAAGAAGGATATTATATCGGTTCAACAGAATGGCCAGATGAACGTCGGCGTGAGCATGAGCGTCGTGGCAAACGTATCATAGAAGAGTTTACCACAACACATGAGACTCGTTACGATGATGAATATGAGTTGATAGAATTTGCTGAGGGGATGGGCATTCCTCTCTCGAATACATATCGGAAACATCATGGTAACTTCAAAGAAATAAGACATAAACCTGACAGGTAGGAGAAGCGTTTTCCACACATTTTCTAAAATTCATGTTATAATCTTATGCAGAGACTATACCATGGATTTTATGGTATATAAACTAGAAAAATCTGAAAGTGCCTGGCTTTCCGTTTGGGATTAAAACTGCTAGGCTTTGCATATACCAATACTGAGAACGAGAAAGGGAATAATACCATATGTCTGAGGCAAGAGATTTGAAGGCTGCAATTCGAGTTCGTTTGAGCGCAAGCGATGCACACTATGGCGGACAGCTCGTAAATGGCGCACATATACTCTCACTTTTTGGAGATGTGGCAACCGAACTTGCTATTTTGTGTGATGGCGATGAAGGTCTACTGGTGGGTTACGAAAGCATCGAGTTTCTAGCGCCCTTATATGCAGGAGACTTTGTTGAAGTTACGGGGCGGATCACAAAGATTGGACGAACCTCACGACGTATGGAATTTGAAGCACGGAAGGTGATAAGCGCACGACGCGATTTAAGCGATTCTGCTGCCGATGTGCTTGAAACTCCCATAATTGTGGGACGTGCTATTGGTACAACGGTAGTGAAGGCCGAGCAACAGCGTAAAATACACACTGCTGCATAAAGCCATACAAAGCCTTCTCTCCAAGGGTATTCATGCTGCTGCATTTCTGCTAGAATGACTGTATGGCACACAAAAAAATCGAAGATAAAGAGCGCCATGAGGGTCGTTCGGTACGAAATAATATTCTTGCGGCTGCCGTGCAACTATTTGCTGAGTACGGTTACCACGCTGCGCCCCTACGTGATATCGCGCAGATAGCTGGTATTCAAGCAGCCAGTATCTACTATCACTATGCTAACAAAGAGGCTTTGCTTGTTGAAATTATGGAAGCCCATATGCTGCACTTGAATGCCAGCCTGGAACGTATCCTTCGTGAAGAGCAAGACCCTTTAAAACGACTCTATGAGGCTACAGCAAATCATATTCGATTGCATACGAGTTATAAAAGTGAGTTTTTCATTATTGATACTGAAATCCGAGCACTGGAGGGTGATAATCGCCATTACATCCTCTCTTTACGTGATCATTATGAGTCACTGCTTCAGGACCTACTCAGAGATGGCATGGAACGCGGTGTTTTTCGCTTGAGCGATGTAAAGGTCTCATCATATGCTATCATTGCTATGTGCACGGCAGTATCCACATGGTTTCGGCCCAGTGGTCGTCTCAGTGTGCAGCAAGTAATCGATATGTATAGCCAAATGATTACTCAGGGTCTGCTGTTATTACCGACGTCTCCTCAAACGCTGGAGGAAGCAGAGCATACTTGATTCCTTGCTTCTGGAGTAAAAGATCGAAGACTTCAAGAATAGAATTGAGTGGTACTTGCGCTGTAATCAGTGCCTCCACATCAATACGATGATCAGTAATGAGTTCCAACGCCTGTTGAAAAAAGAGAGGGGTGTGGTGAAAGACCCCCTTCATTGTCAGTTCTCCATAATGTAGGGAGCGTGTTTCAAGCGAAACCTGTGTTCCTGAAGGACATCCACCAAAAAAATTAACTAGTCCTCCTGGACGAGCCATCGCAACTGCTAGTTTCCAAGTCTCTGGAGTGCCTACCGCTTCGATAACAACATCAGCTCCGCGCAGATTATCTGTCTCATTGCGAACGTTTTCTACCTGTTCTTCTGAAGATAGTCCGCTTACATCAATAACCGCATCTGCACCAAAGTGATGGGCCACGGCGAGACGTTGTGTACCTCGTCCTGTGATGACAACATGAGCACCGCGTTGTTTGGCTACCGCCGCCAGTAGCAGACCTAATGGGCCAGCACCTAAAATCACGACAGTATCTTCCGGCATGATGTCACTTGCTTCTATCCCATGCAGTGCGCAAGCCAGTGGTTCGGTCAAAGCTGCAGCTATATAGGATGTGCCTGGCATAAGTTTATAGAGGTTCTGACGAACTATAGGCTCGGGAACCAGGAGATACTCCGCGTAGGCGCCATTAAGGAACAAAAGATTTTCGCAGAGACTATAGCGGCCACGTCGGCAATAGAAACAGTGCTGGCATGGAGCAGAATTTGCTACAACCACAGCATCGCCTTCAGAGAATTGTGCTACACTTCTACCAACCGTAGCGATAATACCGGAGACCTCGTGACCGAAACCAGCAGGTATATTTTGAAAGAGTAGTGGATGCCCTCGACGAAAGGATTTAACATCAGTGCCACAGGTAGTAGCTGCTGCAACTTTAACAAGGACTTCGCCTTTTCTCGGTTGAGGAATAGGACAATCTTCCAGGCGAAGATCCATTGGACCGTAATAGAGAGCTGCCAGCATAATTATGTTGATACCTTCCTCATTAGCAAATCAGAGTTTTTCGTGAGTTGTTCAGGATTATATAAGAGAGTATAATACCTTGGATCAATGCTCTGCTATTTTCTGCCATCCATGAGAGAGATCAGGAGAATTTGAAAAATGGATTCGTCAAACACTATCTGCTCACAATGTGGTATTCCATTGGCTCCAAATGCGATGTTTTGTAGTAACTGTGGTACACGGTATACAGAACAAACGATAGTAAGGCCATTAGCAGATCAGGCCTCGTCAGGTACAGGACCTGCACACTTTGAGCCAATCCAATATATCGGGTCGTCATCTCCATTATCCTACGGTAACTCTCCGTTCGATAGCACCTCTCATGGGTCAACAGGGCAAAATCATTCCCCCCAGCCCTCATCAGATACAAAAAATACTTTGTCCTCCCCGACATTTGCCGCTGATCCCTATCGCAGTGCAATAGGAGGGCATGAGCAATCATCTCCAATCCAGCAAATGATAGATGGACATGCTGAGGCACCTCAACTCCGAAGAGGGAATCCAAACATCAGCTTAATTATTGGGATTATTCTCCTGGTGTTATTGGTGGTAGGAGGTGGAATTTTCTTCATAGTGAAAAGTACGGGGAGTAATACGAATGTAACAAGTAACGGATCAACCTCCTCTAGGACGAATAGCGCAACAGCGACACCCACCCCTATACCCTTGTTTACTGATAATTTTGTGGATAACAGCAAAGGTTGGGGGCTTGCTAATTCATCTGGATACAGCAGTACTATCGGCAACAATATAATGACCCTGGCCGAGGCCAATCATAAAATCTTAGACATGACTATTCCTACGAGCAATAACATTTCCGCTACTTATAGTGATTTTGAAGTAACGACGACGCTAACGCTGTTGAAGGCCGATCAAAATGACAGTGTAGGTCTCTACATTCGGGGCGATAGCAACCTGAGTCAGGGCTATTTTATCGATATATTTGGTGATAATTCGTTTGATGTCGTCAAGATTTTTGCGGACTCCAGTAAGGATACCTTTCTGGTAAGTCCTACCAGTTCCTCCACAATTAATCCTGT
>DMFQ01000285.1:3772-4946 GCA_003450555.1 Ktedonobacter sp. | reverse complement strand
TGTTGTAACCATTCCAGAAGAACAGGGTCTTGAGCTACATGGCATTGAACGGGTCTCCCCCGAAACCCGCGCCCATGTTCGTATTTTCGACAATTTCACTATGTGGCTCTCCGCCAATCTCGTCATCTCTACAATTGGTCTCGGTGCTCTAGCTATCCCCATCTTTCAGCTTGGTTTTTGGGATAGTGTGGCTGTTATCATCATTTTCAATGCATTAGGTGTTCTACCAGTTGCCTTTTTCTCCACACTTGGCCCGAAGTTAGGCTTACGTCAGATGACCATCTCACGCTTCTCTTTTGGCTGGGTGGGTGGTATCATCATGGCAGTGTTCAATGTTGCCGCCTGCATTGGTTGGTCTGTTGTGAACGTCATTATTGGTGGTCAATTAGTCTCTGCACTGAGCGGTGGAGTAGTTCCCAGTTGGGCAGGTATTCTCATCTTAGCTGTTCTCACTACCTTAGTCAGCATTTATGGCTACAGGTACGTGCATCGCTATGAGCGCTATGCCTGGATTCCCATGGCTGTCATTTTTGCCATCATGTTGGTCGTGGCGGCTCCTCACTTTAGTATAGTAGGGACACCCGCCTTCGGAGCTGCTGAAATTGCTGGCTTGCTCTCCTTTGGGGGCGCAGTCTATGGTTTCGCCACGGGGTGGAGTTCTTATGCTGCTGACTACAATGTCAATCAGCCTGAGGAAACTCCTGCGAGTCGCGTCTTCTGGCTGACCTTTCTGGGCGTCTTCGTACCCTGTGTACTGCTAGAAACGCTCGGCATGGCCTTTACCACTTTTACTCCCTGGGCGAATAAATTTGCGAATGGACTTGTCGGTGATCTACTTGCCGCTGTCGTTAGTCCGTTGGGAGGCTTTGGAACGCTTATTCTGGCGTTGCTTGCTCTAAGTGTCGTTGCAAATAATATCCCGAACGACTATAGCCTTGGTCTTACCGTGCAGGTGTTTGGCCGTCCTTTCCAGCGCGTTAAACGGTACGTTTGGACACTTATCGGTGCAGTGCTTTACGTTCTGATCGCGCTTCCTTCCGCAGCTGACTTTGCGCATACACTGACCGACTTTCTGCTGATCATTGCGTATTGGTTAGGTCCCTGGTCGATTATACTCGTCCTGGAGCACTTCGTTTTCAGGCACGGAGAATACAATGTCGATGACTGGAATACC
>DMFQ01000285.1:3232-3665 GCA_003450555.1 Ktedonobacter sp. | reverse complement strand
TATTACGTCGGGCCTATCGCCAAATTAGTCAATCCTCCTTTCGGTATGGATGTTGGCTTTGAGCTGGGCCTCGTCTTAGCTGGTATCACCTACTTCATCTTGCGCCGCATCGAACTAAACGCTAATCCGCAGAGGTAATTGCTTCGTTGCTTCACTACATTCATTGGATAAAAGGTTGGGGCGGCCTTCGCAGCCGCTCTTGCCTTTTTTTAACAGGCTTTTAAAGAGGATTCCTCATGCAATACGATCTCATCATTCGTCATGCTCAACTTCACCGTCGCGATGGACTGGTAGATATCGCGATTAAGGACGGGCGCTTTGCTAGAATCGCCAGTGAACTTCCCTCGCCCAGCAGCGCGATTCGTGAAATCGACGCGGCGGGCCGACTGGTAGTGCCCCCCTTCATTGATGCACATGTCCACCTGGATGCCGT
>DMFQ01000285.1:339-3168 GCA_003450555.1 Ktedonobacter sp. | reverse complement strand
ATTCAGATCTGGAGCGAACTCAAGCCGAGTTTAACTAGAGAAGATGTTAAGAAGCGTGTTCTTGAGGAGATTCGCTGGGAGGTCGCGCAGGGCACTCTCCACATACGCAGCCATGTCGATGTCTGTGATCCCAATCTGACTGCTTTGAAGGCATTGCTTGAGGTACGTGAAGAAGTACGTGATATTTGTAACCTGCAGCTGGTCGCCTTCCCCCAGGATGGCATCATGTCTTTTCCCAATGGGCGCGAGTTGTTGCGCAAAGCGATGGAATTGGGCTGCGACCTGGTTGGTGGCATCCCCCATTTCGAGTGGACGCGCGATATGGGGGTCGAAGACGTCCATTATGCCTTTGAGCTTGCCAAAGAATTCAACCGCGATATTGATTGTCATTGCGACGAAACAGATGACCCCCTATCACGCTTCACCGAGGTTATGGCGGCCGATACCATTCAGCAGGGATGGCAGGGGCGTGTAACAGCGAGTCATTGTACCGCTATGCACTCCTATGATAACGCCTATGCCTTCAAACTCATCCACCTGCTGGCGCTTGCCCAGGTGAATGTGATTGCCAACCCCTTTGATAATGTCGTCTTGCAGGGCCGCTTTGATACCTACCCCAAGCGTAGGGGCATCACACGTGTCAAGGAACTGCTGGCGGGAGGCGTCAACGTCGCTCTCGGGCACGACTCCATTATGGATCCCTGGTTTCCTCTGGGGAAGGGCGATATGCTTGCTGCCGCGCAACTGGCCCTCTACCTTTGCCATATGAGCGGATATGATGAGATGAATGACGTGCTCGACCTGATCACAACCAATGCCGCCAAAACCCTGCGTATTCAGGATAGCTACGGTATTGACGAGGAAAAATCTGCCGATTTCCTCGTCCTGGATGCTCCTTCGGCCTTTGAAGCGCTGCGCCTGGCTCCGGCGCGCCTCCACGTCTTCAAAAATGGACGCGAGGTGGCATACACAACGCCAGGAAGAAGCGTCCTTAGAAGGCAAACCGATGAAGAGGGAGCAGAGGTCACCTTTCGCTTATAACAATAGCCGCCAGCAGTAACCAGCTTGGACCAAACGTCAGACGCTCGGGCAGAGCAAAATAAAACAAACCGATGGCTACTGTGCTGATTAATGCGGCCCATCTTGAGGCAACGCCAACTTCTTCCTTATGTGGAGCAGGAGCTCTATCAGTAATACCTTCAAGTTGCTGAGACTCTTTGACGGGCTGCATCATGGTTTATCCTCTGTATCAAGTAACTGCTTTCTATACATGTTCACTCAACAGCCCTCTCCAAAGGATACAACGCCTAATGTTCGTATGCCTCATCTGGTTGGGAAAGAAGCTCTTCTTCTATATCAAGCCATACCTTTTGTTCTGCCTCGGTATTATTCATCCGTAGGCGTTGGTGTGTTGCACTTGTAAGCATCTTTGAGACCCGCTGTCGAAACTCGTTCAGTATGGGCCGTTGATACTCGGGCTTTGGCATCACGCGCAGTTCTACCTGTTGCGGGTCATAGAACTCCTCTTTGTCGAATGCCAGCGATGCGAGATTACTGAAAGCCACCAGCAATGTCTGTCGTTGCTGTGTAAAATAACCAATACGTGTGCTGGATACCGCGAGGCACCCCGCGATACGTCCTCCCAGCAAAATCGGATGAGATGCCGCGCTCACTTCAAAATCAGTTCTGTACGCTGGCAGAAGTTTTTCCTTCGTCAGGTCGTCGACATTGACAATGCGGCGCGATTCTGTAGCATAGCCTGCTAATGATTCCATACCGAGAAAAAGTGCAATTGGTTCAAGATCGGCAGTCCAGGGAAATGTACCTCGTCCTGCTCGTTCACGCATAGAGCGGATCTTGTTGCCATATTTCTCCGATGGAGGCATGCACTGTACCAGCGTTACAGCCATACCTAATTGATTGGGGTCTAATTGAGCGAGCACCTGTTTAAGTATCATGTCGCTGATACGCCAGAAGCGCAATGCGTCGGTTGTCGTCGTACGCAAACTGAGCAACTGCGTAATGAATTCAGAAGGGATTTGTTCAGAGGAATCGTCTTTCAACCACGAGTGAATATCAGAATAATTTGCTTCGAGCGCTTCGAGCAATTCGTCACGGTAGGATGGTTGGACGACCTGCACTAAACGCGTAAGATGGGGCCTCTGAGGATTAGACTCTCCTTTAGCCCAACGAGTAAGCGTCATTTGAGATAGCCCAATTGAGACCGCTATTCGTTGTTGTTCGCCTGGTATCTTGAGAACTTGCTGTAGGATGCTTTGCCAGGTCGGAGATGTGCCCATAACTTTCCACCTCAACGATGCTTGAACCTGTTTCTGAATTGTTGACTTCTTGCGCCTATCATAGCAGAGGTATCTGGTTGAGTCAACTGCTCGTATTCCTCATCTTTAGCCATCCATCGTACCGAATTTGCCGATATTTCTGAACTTCTGATAGCGCTTTTCCACCAATTCGTCTACTGGCAGAGCTTGTAAATCAGCCAACTGCTTGAGCAGCGCCGCTTTGAGATTATCCGCGGCTGCACGATGATCGCGATGCGCTCCCCCCAGAGGTTCGGAAATCAGTTCGTCTACCAGATTGATTTCCTTGAGTTCCCGCGCACTAATTCGCATTGCCTCGGCTGCCTGTGGCGCGAAAGCAGTGTCACGCCAGAGAATGTTCGCGGCTGCCTCTGGCGGGGCAACCGTATAAATACTGTACTGTATCATCAAAATACGGTCTGCAATGCTAATGGCCAGGGCGCCGCCACTGCCTCCTTCGCCAATCACAACTGCAATAATTGGCACGCGTAGGCGTGACATTGAATAAAGA
>DMFQ01000285.1:0-129 GCA_003450555.1 Ktedonobacter sp. | reverse complement strand
ACTAGCATCACTGTCTGTCCATCAAGCGTTGCCGGCCCAGTCATGATTGCATGATCATCACCGAAGGCGCGATCTCCATGTAACTCAAAGAAGTCATCACACATAAGATGAATGTAATCCGCCGAGTAC
>DMFQ01000374.1:3354-4056 GCA_003450555.1 Ktedonobacter sp. | reverse complement strand
GCGCAGGCGGGGCACCAGTTGGTTGACCAGGGAGTCCTCCTGCTTGCGGGAGATGACGCTGAGGCGAGAGACAGGGGACAGATTCGCGATAGTCACATTCTCCCTGATCGAGAGCTCTGCCAGGATGCCTAAATCTTTGCGGTCTTCCGTGAGCAGCCCGAGGCCAGCTTTCACAGCCTGCGCTGGAGACCCCGAATGCAGAGGGGTACCATCAACAAGCACCTTGCCCGTCTTCATCGGATCGGCCCCGAAAATGGCGCGCACCGTTTCCGTGCGGCCTGCTCCCACCAGACCGCCAAGTCCCACTATCTCGCCAGCGTGGACCTCGAAGTTGATGGGATAGGGGCTGCCCTGCAGGCGAAGTCCCTGGACCGATAACACGGTCCTTCCAAATGATTTTTGTTCTCTCTGCGGATAGAGCGCCTCAATCTGGCGTCCCACCATCGAGCGGATCAAGGTATCGTGCGTGAATTGAGCAGTAGGGGCCGTCGTGATGAATTGTCCGTCGCGTAAAACTGTGATGTGATCACCGATTTCGAAAATCTCTTCAAGACGGTGTGTCACGTAGAGGACGGCAACGCCCTCCTCCTTCTTGAGTCGATTGATGAGTTGCAGGAGGTGTTTCGCATTCTCCTCAGAGAGGGAGGTGGTAGGCTCATCAAAAATCACGATGCGCGCATCTGCCCCCAGCACCTTGGCGAT
>DMFQ01000374.1:2812-3207 GCA_003450555.1 Ktedonobacter sp. | reverse complement strand
GGCAGATGCCCCATGAGCAGATTTTCCTCGACAGAGACCTCGCGCAATAAGCTCAACTCCTGGTAGACGACACCCACGCCGAGTGCTCGTGCCTGGGCAGGACTTGGAGAGCCAACATCTTGTCCGTCAATGCGGTACTCACCGGCATCGCGGGGGATGGCTCCGGTCATGATCTTAATCAGCGTTGACTTGCCGGCGCCGTTTTCACCGGCCAGGCAGACCACCTCACCTCGATTCAGCTCGAGCGACACATCTTTGAGAACCTGAACCGGACCAAAGGATTTCGTCACATGGCTCATCTGGACGAGCGGTGTTGAGGACGGTGAAGATGGTGAAGCTGCCATGTTATGCTCCTCCCTTCGTGGTCGGAGGGTTCAACAGCTTCTGGACGGCAG
>DMFQ01000374.1:0-2586 GCA_003450555.1 Ktedonobacter sp. | reverse complement strand
CCGATCTCCTGTGGATCAGAGTCGAACCCAACCGCGACAATACGATCCTGAGCCTTGTTCTCCTGAAGGGACTGGGCCACGCCATCCGCAGAGACGTTGTTATCGGCATAAATTCCGACGAGGCCGGTATTGGCGGAGAGCACATCATTCACCTGGGAGAGCGCGGTCGGCGTATCATTGTTGTTATAGCGGTGGGCGGTAACCTGCAGGCCCGGAAAGCGCGCTTTTAGTTCAAGCTGAAAACCACTATCCCGGTCGATGAGCGATTGGACGCCGGCGACGGATGACTCAATGAGAATCTGGCCGGATGTGACGCCCTTCTTCTGCAAGAGTTCTCCGAGCCGGTCGGCAGCTTGCGAACCTGCTTTGGCGTTGTCGGTTCCAATAAAGCCGTCGCTGGCGGTGGTGACTCGCGTGTCGACGGTGATCACTTTGATGTTCTGGCTCCGCGCCCGCGCGATCACACTATTGAGTGCCTGCGAGGAGGAGGCAGCGAGGACAATGGCATCGACGTTGCGAGATAGCGAATTTTCAACCAAGCGCTGCTGGTCGGCGACGTCCGCTTCTGAAGTGGCTCCAAAGAGGCCAACCTGCAGCCCCCAGTCTTTTCCCGCGGCCTGAGCACCTGCCAGCATGGCCTGCCAGAACTGCGAGTCAGTCGCCTTGACGATGACATCGACGCGCTTGCCGGAGGCGGGAGAGCTGCCACTCGCGCGAGTTGTGCTTGGGAGGAAGATGCGAGCGACCAGGACACCAATGATGAGGGCAACCAGGGCGATTGCCGCGACGGTAGAGAGTGTGAAGGGGGTTTTGAAGAACCTGGACATGTGTTGTTACTCCTTTTTATAGTAGGCAATGCGCATGCATCAACGGAGGTGCATGCAAGAGTTCGAGGCTACACGCGAGCCTTCTACGGAGGCTCGACAGGAGGTTCGTTACAAAAGGGATACGCTACGGAAACGAAATAAATAAGAGCGCAATACGTAAGACGCGCGTACAGGGATAAGAACATATCTCTCGCGTGAGAATTCCCGCGAGCTGAGTGAACAAAAAGTAATATGAAGGGCTGGCTTTGCATGAGCGACGGTTGAGAGCAGGAAGACAACTGATGCATCTCCGCGCTTCGCAAGTCGGTGTATATGGTTACTGTTGTGTCTCGTCCAGTTGCTTCTGAAACACCTCTTGAGAGGCCGAAAAGCTGATGACCTCACGCATGAAAGGGAACGATGAAATACCGCCATAGCGAGTAACGCTAAGACCTGCCACCTGATTCGCAAAACTGCCGAGGTCGCTCAGATCATGCTCTGAGAGCGATTGAAGATCCGAAGGTGTTTGGCAACCTTGCTGCACCAACTTGTATAATGCGGCTCCCATAAAAGCATCACCCGCCCCCGTCGTATCGACAGGGCGAACCGAAGACGCAGCAGGTACTTCTGCACGGTGGTTCGCCGTTAGCAACAGAGCGCCTGCGGCACCTGAAGTAATGATCACGAGGCGAGGTCCTTTCTGCAAAAGGGTTTCTGCTAGCTTGTTTAGCTGGCTTCTCTCGACGCGTTCAGTTGGCGAACTAGTTTGCTCACCTATGAACTCTGCCTCCTCGACACTGAGCTTGAGAATGTCGGTGCGTTCCACGGCCTTTGTTATCGTGTCTCGGATCTCAGCGCGGGATGGCCATAGGGTCGGGCGAACATTTACATCGAACGACACGATAGATCCGACCTGACGTGTATGGTCCATCGCAGCGAGTGTTGCTGATCGAGCCGGTTCAACGGAGAGTAAGACGCCTCCAACATGACAAATTGCGGCATCGTGCCAGGCAGTCCAATCCAGATCCTCAGCATGTAATTGGATATCAGCTGTACCCTGGCGAAAAAAGGTAAAGTGTCTTTGCCCATCAGCGTGTAAGGTTACCAGAGCTATCGTGGTAGGCGCTCCCCTGGCCACAGGAATGTACTGTGTGTCAACGTGATTATCGGCGAGTACCTGCACCAGAAGTCGTCCAAACTCATCATCTGATACCGCACCAATAAATCGTGAGGAGCCACCGAGTCGTGCGATGGCAACCGCGACATTGGCGATTGCTCCACCCGGGTGAGGGGTGTAGCAAGCTTCTCCCAATCGTATCTGAGAAGTCGGGATGATATCGATGAGCATTTCACCCAGGTTAATGATGTATTTCATGCTGTCACCTCACCAATTCAAGGGTTATGATTCGTGGTATCCAAAGCTCATACGTACATACGCTTGTTCAGGTTTCAACTCTTCACTCATGTAAAGAGAACGTAATCAGTATATTAATTGTAATCGTTTACAATGGATTTGTCAATGGTTTTTGAGCGAGAAAGGAGCAATTTTTCGTGCATTATGCAAAATAGGCTTATATTCATCGTAAAGGAAGATGTTTTTCTCGCAAATTAAGAATCGATTACAAAAAACATAGTATATTCTACGAAAAAATGCTATACTTTGGTGTTAACGATTACAATTTTTGATACACGTATCGCACCTTGAACGAGGGTCTTTAGAAAGATGGAGAGAAATGCGCATAGGATTGCGCTTCGCTGGTTTCTTTCCGACAAAAGGCGT
>DMFQ01000123.1:24782-26776 GCA_003450555.1 Ktedonobacter sp. | reverse complement strand
CGACCCTGTTTTTTTATAGCTCAAACGCTCACGAATTTCCGCTAACACTACTGCCACTATCTTCATCAATTTCTTCGCTAACCTGCTGAATGTCTGCTCCCAATTTCTTCGCCAGCTCAGGATCGAGTTGGCCTATGCGATGCAACACCTCAAGGTGCTGAGCCTCGAGTCGCTGGATAATTTGTAGGATGATCGTATCCTGGTGATCCAAGTGATCCATGATATTACGAACTTCTACTTCACCCTTGACGTTACAGTGGTAATCGCTCTCGGCCATTAGACGGTCCTTGACAGACTGTCGGTTCTGGGACATCATCACGAACGGGGCAGCATACGCTGCCTGGAACGATAAGGCAACATTTAATAAGATAAATGGATAGGGGTCCCAACGAAAGACCAGGCCAGTGATGTTCAAAATCAGCCAGATTGCCAGGATAATACTTTGAGTGATGATAAAAGGCCAACTGCCAACAGTAGATGCTACCTGGTCAGCAACCTTCTGGCCAAATGTCATACGATCATCGGCGACTTCGTTCACGTCCAGCACGGGTGGGTGATCGTGTTTGTAGGTGGGAAAATTGAAGCGTATGCCTTCAAATATATGCATGAAACTCTCCATATTAGTAGAGGTTTGCTTCGGTGTCACTACTTTCTCGCCAGGGGTGATATCCAATAAAACAGTCGTCCTTTACACAATCGAAGTTGCTAGCACCCGAGGTGTTTCGCAATGACCATGCGCTGCACCTCGCTAGTACCTTCACCAATTTCGTTGACTTTGACACTACGCCAATAGCGCGAAACCGGGTATTCGTCCATGAAGCCGTAACCACCGTGAATCTGCACGGCCTGATCAGCCGCACGCTTGGCCGTTTCTGAAGCAAAGAGCTTCGCAATAGAAGCCTCGCGCGAATAGGGTTTATCCTGCATATGCAGCCAGGCAGCCTTATAATACATTAAACGCGCCAATTCTATTTCTGTATCCATATCAGCCAATTTGAACTGAATGGCCTGGAATTTGCTAATGGGCTGACCGAACTGTTTACGCTCTTTGGCATAGCTCAAAGCTTCATCCAGGCAAGCCTGGGCAAGTCCTACTGAGAGAGCGGCAATAGCAATACGACCAGCATCCAATGTCTGCATGAATTGCTTAAAACCGTCCCCGCGTTGACCTAAGATATCACTTTCAGGGATGACACAATCTTCAAAGGAGAGGGGGCGAGTATCTGAGGCTTTCCAACCCATTTTTTTGTAGGGATTGCCAATGACGTAGCCAGGTGTGTTTTTCGGGACGATAATAGTGGTGATTTCCTTGTGTCCATCGGGCCGCTTTCCGGTAACCGCTGTAATGGTAACACCACCGGTCATGTCGGTACCGGCATTAGTGATAAAGCTCTTCGAGCCGTTAATGTGCCAGTAGCCATCCTGTAGTACAGCGCGCGTCTGGGTACCTCCCGAGTCAGAACCGGCACCGTCTTCGGTCAAGCCAAATGCCCAAAGTTGCTCTCCACGTGCCAGGGGTATCAAGAAACGCTCTTTTTGTGCCTGATTACCATAGTGGAAGAAGGGACTGGCACCCAGGGAGGTGTGGGCCTCCATAGTGATACCGACCGAAACGTCGCCTCGTGCTATCTCTTCTATGGCGATGCAGTAGGAAAGAAAATCAGCACCAGCACCACCGTACTCTTCTGGAAAAGGCAGACCTAGCAGGCCAAGCTCCGCCATTTTACGGACCAGTAGGTAGGGAAAGGCTCCTGTTCGATCCATCTCCTCGGCAAGAGGCTTGATTTCCTGTTCAGCAAATTCTCGACAGGTGTCCCGAATTGCCAATTGCTCTTCATTGAGCGAGAAGTCCATAACGTTATGCTCTCTTTCTGTCGCATTCACATATATATAGGGTTTTTCGATCCACCAAACATTATACGAGATTGAAGCAAGAGAAAAGTCGAGGATTTGAAGATGGCATGAAGGGTTGGCGTACCAGGGCCCTGGTACGC
>DMFQ01000123.1:0-24612 GCA_003450555.1 Ktedonobacter sp. | reverse complement strand
CCTGGTACGCCAACCCTTCATGCTGATATGCTAATAGGTAGCGTGTAACTACGAAAGTGCTTCAGATTCGCTCCCACTACTACTGCTTTGTGTTATATTGGCGCCCACACCTTTGCGGAGCATAGGAACCTTGTTGAGGGATTCCCATGGGGCATCGATGTCAGTGCGACCGAAATGACCAAAGGCAGCGGTCGGCTGGTATATAGGACGACGGAGATTCAAGGTCTGGATGATGCTCGCAGGTCGCAGATCGAAATGTTCGTTAATCAAACGCAAAATTTCTTCGTCGGAGACTTTCCCTGTGCCGAAAGTTTCGACAAAAAACGAAATCGGGCGAGCTACACCGATGGCGTACGCTACCTGTAACTCCAGGCGATCGGCCAGTCCCGCCGCTACGACATTCTTGGCGATGTGGCGCACTGCGTATGCTGCTGAGCGATCAACTTTGGTCGGATCCTTGCCGCTAAAGGCGCCTCCGCCATGACGCGCCATTCCGCCATAAGTATCTACGATGATTTTGCGCCCTGTGAGGCCGGCATCTCCCATAGGCCCACCTGTGACGAAACGGCCAGTAGGGTTGACCAAAAACTTGGTGGAACTGTCAAGCAGGTGAGCAGGAATGACAGGTTTAATGATGTGATCAATGACATCCTGACGGATTTGTTCCTGAGCTACGTAGTCCGCGTGTTGCGCCGAGACGACGACGGTGTCAACACGCACCGGGCGACCATATTCATATTGCACGGTCACCTGACTCTTGCCGTCAGGTCGTAAGTAGGACATCGGGCCGCTACCGCCCCATGATTTACGACGCACCTGCGAGAGTTGCCGGGTGAGTTGATGGGCCAGGCTGATCGTTAAGGGCATATACTCGGGGGTTTCGTTACAGGCGAAACCGATCATCATCCCCTGGTCACCCGCGCCAATTTGCTCTAACTCGTCATCGCTCAGTAGACTGGTGCCGCTCTTGACCTCTACTGAGCGACTCACACCCAGATCGATGTCAGGGGACTGCTTGCCAATCGAGGTGACAACGCCACAGGTACGATAATCAAAGCCATAGTCCGCGTTGATGTAGCCTACCTGCTCAATGGTTTTGCGGACTACTGCTGACATGTCAATCCAGGCGGACGTTGTAATCTCACCCGCGACGAGCACCAATCCGGTGGTAGTCGCGGTCTCGCAAGCAACGCGGGCCAGGGGGTCTTGAGCCAAAATGGCGTCGAGTACGCCATCCGAAATCTGGTCACAAAGTTTATCAGGGTGACCTTCTGTCACCGATTCGCTGGTGAAAAAGGATTTCTGGCTCTTCATAAAATTGCTCAAGTTGGTTTCCTCCTTTATGAAGAATGAAAAAAGAAAGCTAGGTACCTGACTCCCATGAATTCTGATACGCATCTTGTTCTGGAGTGAGTGTATCGATTCGAACGCCCATGGCATGGAGCTTGAGACGAGCGATCTCCTTATCGAGTTCAGCGGGCAGCGTGTAGACGCGGGGTTGCAATTCATGGGCGTGCGCGAGCATATACTCAGAACCAAGCGCTTGATTGGCAAAGCTCATATCCATGACGCTGGCAGGATGGCCTTCGGCAGCAGAAAGGTTGACAAGGCGACCTTCAGCCAGGAGGTGGACGTGGCGCCCATCTGCATACGTGTATTCATCGACGAAATCTCGCACGCGACGCTTGCCACCAGTAGCAAGTTTTTCTAAGGCAGGGATATTTATCTCGTCGTTGAAGTGTCCAGAGTTTGCTATCAACGCCCCCTCCTTCATACGTGCCAGGTGCTGCTCGTTGATGACATGGAGATTGCCGGTCACGGTGACGAAAATATCGCCGAGAGCAGCAGCTTCTATACCGGGCATGACACGGTAGCCATCCATCATGGCTTCCAATGCCCTGGTGGGATCAACTTCAGTGACGATGACATTGGCACCCATACCATGAGCGCGCGAAGCCACACCACGGCCACACCAACCATACCCGAACACGACGAAGGTCCGGCCAGCAAGGAGAATATTGGTTGAGCGTATGATAGCATCAACCGAACTCTGTCCAGTGCCATACCGATTGTCAAACATATGTTTGGTGTCGGAATCGTTGACTGCGAGTACCGGGAAGCGCAAAACGCTTTTTTTCTCCATGCTTTTCAGTCGAATGACGCCGGTTGTTGTCTCTTCCATACCGCCAATGATATCAGCAATGAGTTCTGTTCGCGTGGTATGAATCGTCGAAACGAGATCACACCCATCGTCCATCGTCATGTTAGGCTTGTGGTCAAGGACGGTATTAATATGACGATAGTAGGTTTGCTCATCCTCGCCCTTAATAGCATAAGTTGGTATGCCATATTCGCTAACCAGCGCGGCCGCAACATCGTCTTGTGTCGAAAGAGGATTGGAGGCGCAAAGTACGAGGTCTGCTCCCCCTGCCTTTAGGGTGATCGCGAGGTTCGCTGTCTCCGAGGTGATATGGAGACAACCAGACATGCGCACGCCTTTGAGGGGCAGGTCTTTCGCAAAACGCTCCCGCAGCAGGCGTAAAACTGGCATTTCTTTTGCTGCCCACTCAATACGATCCTTACCACGCGCAGCCAACGAGATGTCTTTCACATCTCCACGAATTGATGTAGTCATAAAATGATCATTTCCTTTATCTGGAAGCAAGAGATTGCTTCCCCATAGTATTTCGCCAACGAGGGTCAAAATGTGAACAATCTACCAGGGCTTGATAACGCTGGGCAATGTCTTCCATTGTCAGGGCGCGCAAACGATCGATACTGAAGTCTTCGCAGACAAATGATCCGATGATATTGCCATGTACGACAGCGTACTTGAAATCTTCAGTAGAGTAACGATTATCAAAGGATGGTTGAACGGTTGAGAGGTGACCAAGGAAACCACCTGCGAAGGCATCGCCCGCACCGGTGGGATCAACGACCTCCTCGAGTGGATAGGACGGCGCGCTAAAGTAGGTACCATCAGCACCGAAGAGCAGCGCGCCGTAGCTCCCCTGCTTCACAATAACGTATTGCAAGCCCATAGCCAGGAGCTGCCGCACACCAGTAACGATACTCGCCTGATTGGTATATTGATGAACCTCTTCTTCGCTCATCAAGAGGATATCAACGCGTTTGATGACCTCAGTTAACTGTGCTCGTGCCGTCATTATCCACAATTCCATCGTATCGAGTACCTTCAAACGGGCACTGGGCATCTGCTCAAGGACTTCCATCTGCAATTCCGGCTGAATGTTTGCCAGGAAAAGTAGTGGGCATTGACGGTATTCTTCTGGGATGACGGCGTGGAATCCCGCGTAGACACCGAGTTGAGTGTCCAGAGTATCACGAGAATTCATATCCATATGATAGCGTGCAGTCCAGCGAAACGTTTTGCCATCTTGCACCTGCAGCCCGGCGAGATTGACTGGACGGCTGCGCCAAAAATCCAGGTGCTCGCGCGGAAAATCACTCCCGACGACCGCGACCAGGTTGACCTGATTATAGAGCGAGGCAGCAGTGGAAAAATAGGAGGCAGCGCCTCCAAGGGCCTCTTCTTTCCTGGCAAACGGTGTCTCCACGGTATCCAGGGCTACAGAACCAACAACCAAAATAGACAACTCTTCCAACCCTCCATGATAAACTTTCTCTCGACAGGAGTAACTTTCAATCCCTGCTGAAAGGCAGACAAGACAAACGATGAGGTGTTATCCCCCTCCGATTAAATTGTATAAAATAACCGTTCACACCGGTGTAGACTCAGCAAGGTGCTCAATAACGCCATCAAGAAAGGCCAGGGTATTGCCAAATTTCACCTGAGCCATTTCGCGAGCGGGAGCGGTATTCAGTGATTGGTAGAGTTCTACAAAGCGTTCCTCGATATGCTGTAGGATCGCAGCGAGAACATCACCTGTGACGGCGCGATCAGGATAGCGGGCACCAAATTCAACCAATGATGTTACGACAGCCAGTCCGCTCAGCCGACCAAGTTTATCAGCATCATAGAGTATACGCCCCTCTATTGATGTGCTTGCGCGTTCTTCAGCAGCATTCGCAGTAGCATGAGCAAGTATGGCCTGCTGTACCTTCTCGACACGTTCTACAGGGATATCAAGGCCACTTAAGAACTCAACAGCCATCTCCGCAGATTTGAGTTGATGCTCATGGAAGCCATGGGCAGCAGTAGAAATTTCATGCAGATAGGCGGCGATGATCAGAGCTTCCAGGTCGATGTTCTCTCGAGGATCATCATCGCCTTTTTCTTCCTCCCGCATATCTAATTCCAGAGCGAGCATTTTACAGTTCGCAACCACAGCACTCACATAGCGGAACCGTTCTTTACCCAGGAGACTCCTCGCGTGTTGAGCGACGATTGGCACTACTCCTATCTCCATTGCTATTTAGCCTGCTTCCTAAATTACTATGATTCCGCACATCTAAACATCCCCGCCGCAATCCCTCTCTATAAGGTGGACGAACAATACCCCGCTCAGTAATAATAGCCGTGACATAGGCATGCGGGGTGACATCAAAAGCAGGGTTGGCTGCCTCTACGCCAACGGGAGCAATCATCGTTCCACGTACGCTGGTCACCTCTTCGGGATTACGCTGCTCTATAGGAATATGTTCGCCAGATGGTATGTTGAGATCAATGGTAGAAGTTGGTGCAGCAACGTAAAACGGGATCTGATGAGCATGTGCCAGGACTGCAACACCATACGTACCTATTTTATTCGCAACGTCACCATTGGCTGCGACACGATCCGCGCCAACGAAAACTGCTTTAATGCCACCGCGCTGCATAAAATGTCCAACCATATTGTCGGTAATCAAGGTGAGGTGGAATGCCTTCTTGCTGGAGCTCCCACGCGGTCAAACGGGCTCCTTGAAAGACTGGGCGCGTCTCATCTACGAAGACATGGATGTGTTTACCCGCTTTATGTGCCACGTACATTGGGGCCAGGGCTGTTCCCCAACCAGCAGTAGCCAGAGCGCCCGCATTACAATGTGTCAGGAGCATATCACCATCAGCAATCAACTCCGCTCCATAAACACCCATTGCCATACAGGCAGCAAAATCTTCATCAGCAATTGAATGGGCCTCGGCGCGCAAGAGCTGCGCGAGGTCTTGCAGTGAACAATGATTCTCGATAGCCACGTCAGCGCACAGCAGCATACGTTCAATGGCCCAGAAAAGATTCACAGCGGTGGGACGAGTCTGACCGAGCAGCGCACCAACGGCGTGTACGTGCTGCTGAGCCGTAGCAAGTGAAAGTGCACCATCTTTTTCCCGCATCAAACGGCACAGAGAAAGCGCCAGGCCAAAAGCGGCAGTCACACCAATAGCAGGCGCTCCTCGTACTTTCAAGGACTTAATAGCGTCGGCAACCTCTTGTTCATGTTTGAGTCTGAGATAGACGACTTGCTGGGGAAGGAGGGATTGGTCCAGCAGGCAGACGGCTGCCCCAGAGGCGTCTTCCTCCCACCAGACAGTGCGAACGCCTTGCGTTTGCTTATTATCGGACACGTTCCAGGCGCCTCCTTCAAGGTAAATACATGTGAATGAATGGGTACTGGGTGTATGGTACCATACAGAGAGTCGGGGGGCAACCTTGGGAACCTGGAGAACTCTGGGGTACTGTACAATTTCATACCGGGCGCGTGCTTCTTTGCCCAATAGTACTAACTAGAAGGCTAGTCAATTCAGGGACGAAGAAAAAATATGCTACCATGTTAATCAACGTAGCAGGCGAATAAAAGTCAACGGGTTTTTCGCCATGTTACTGAAAGCGTTGGTTGTCCGTTCCACTACACAGAAGGATGAAAGCCTTTCCGATATCGCAGGATGATTGCTGTCAAGCCTGTGCTTCTCGGAGATGAGCTACTATCACTTGCATGGAACGGACAAGATGATAGCTATAGCCATCGAAGGGATTGTAGCGCATGGCCAGGGTGGAAACCAAGGAAAGTACTTGGTCCTTTGACCAGATTTACGACGAATATAAGACACCGATCTATAATTATGTCTATCATCTGGTGGGGGACCGCGAACAGGCAGATGACTTGACTCAAGATACTTTTTTGAAGGCGTTCCGCGCATTGCCTAAAATGGACGCCAGTTTGAAGTTGTCGGCCTGGCTCTATCGTATCGCAACGAATACAGCGTATGATGCGCTGCGTCGTCGAAAACTGATCGCATGGCTGCCCTGGCAAGACCTCGATCATGAACCTGCGGATGTCGAAAGCGCGGATCCACAGGAAATATATGGAACAACGGAGCTTGTACATGCGGCGCTACGGCGCATGCCCCAACAGTATCGGGCAGCTCTGTTGCTATACACCCAGGAAGGGTTCTCTTATAGTGAGATTGCCCGAACATTGCACATCGCGGAAAGTGGTGTGAAGATGTATTTATCTCGTGCACGTCAATCTTTTCGAGAGCATTATCGGTCCTTGGAACAAGGAGGCATAAAATGAATTGCGAGCAGGTCGAGGAGCTACTTAGTGCTTACCTTGACAACTCGCTCGCTTTGGGGGAAACAGCGGAGCCTGCAACAGAATTACGTCAGAAAATCGCATTGCACCTGCAAGATTGTATTCAGTGCAGTACAATGCTCGCCGATTTCCGTCGTTTTGATACTCTTCTGACTCAAATGCCACGAGTCAGCCCAGATCCGACATTACGTGAAAAGATCTTCTCTTCGCCCGAGTATCTTGAACTCCCAGATACATACGATCACCTCGACATAGACAAGGAGCGTACACGCCCCTACAAAAATGTACGGCGGGATACGCCGGGTCGTCCCCAGTTAGTGGCACTACCGGGAGGTCGACATGCTTCAAGGGAGACCTCCCCAACATTCTCTACACAAACCCCAACGTCGTTGCAACCGAGAGCTAAGGCTCGAAGGCGCCGCGGGAACTGGGGATTACACATTATGCAGGCCGCCATCGCTGCTACCCTTCTGCTAACCCTGGGGGTAGGGAGTTTGATAAGCTGGAAACTCTGGTCGCAGAGTGCTCATACCGTCGTCAGCACGACCACTTTTACGCCGCCCGCAGGACTTTCTCAAGGTGGGCCTCTATCTGCTGGTATCTATTTTGTCTTCCAACGCGACAGTACACTGTGGAGCGCACCAGTTGATGGTAGTTCAAAAGCAGAGAGGCTTACACCTAAGAGTATTACAGTGGCAGAAGACTGGACGATCAGCCCACCTCTGCCAGGACGCTCGGCAGGCGACAAGTTAGCCTATATCGATTTACAACAGGCTTTCGTACATACACTTCGCAGTGATGGGCAGAGCGACACTGTTGTACATCAACCGCTCCTCAAAACCGGGATAGCCCCTTCATCAATGTGGGATACAAGTACAGGGGAAGCGATTTTAGAGAGCCTGGCATGGTCAAATAATGGCAGCAAGTTAGCCTTTGTGGCCGACCCTACAGGCGCGAATGTAACAAGCCTCTACATCCTTTCAACAGAGACAGGCAACGTCCAGTCGGTACCACTTCCTATCAAGGGCAGTGTTTCTCAACCTGTATGGTCTCCCGATGGTATACGAATTGCATTTGCGGTAAGCAATAATGGCGTGATCAGCATACTTGACTATAATACCCAGAACCATGGACTGCTGACCATCACCAATAACGTCAATGTTCAGAGGAGGCCCAATGATACGCTATTGAGCCTTGACTGGTCACCAGACGCAGACGCTCCTGCGATAACCTGGAGTGTAGGATCTATTGGCCATGTCCATAGCATCTGGCTACGCCGTGTAGGAAACAGCGGAAGTGTAACTCCACAAGAGTTAACGCAAGGGGATTACGTCCAGGCGGTCTATAGTCGCGCAGGACACAGTGGTTTAGGAAGCTGGTTACTTGTCACTTCGTTGCTTGGACGAGCAGCTAACTTGTGGAGTATAGATCTGACCCCTGGCACGGTTCCTACTGTCTTAACAAGGGGAAAACAGGTTAATTTTGCTCAGTGGTCACCCGATGGAACATACGTAGATTACATTGACACTATTTCTTCCGGGGTGGGAACGCTGCATGTTGTGAATATTGCTACGACTGCCGATATGCTCGTTGCAGCAGGAGTAGCCAATGAGCCTCCTCCGGCATGGTCGGTAGATAGCCAGCAACTAGTCTATAACACGGCTAAACAGACTGTAATCGTTGATGTACAGGGAAGTTTGCAATACCACCCTCTCAAGATACGTGGTCTTGCCTCTCTCTTTAGCTGGTCTGTTTCTTCACCACGTCAGCTTATTATTGCGTTGAATGACGAACAGACGGGAATATACCTTGTGGATACACAGCGAAATGTGACGCTCCAGGTAGATCAACAAGCTATCAATGGCCCGCTTCTCTGGGCAGAAATTCCTTAAGCGCCGGTGTGGGAAGTATCTGATTACCGCGCCCAGCTTCCCTTTCAAACCATGTATTCTATTTATCAGCCAATCAACACAAAAACAGGAGTTTCATTCCATGTTAAGAGGTGAGAAGGTTCTTCTCCGTCCCGTCAAACGCGAGGATTTACAACGGCAGTGGGTATTTAATAACGACATAGAGTTTGAGCTGCTGGGTGGAGGCGACCCGCCAGAACCACAGGCTTTGGAGCGATTGGAAGCGGAGTTCGACGAAAATGTACGTAAGGGTGGACGTGACGGTACGAATTTTGCGATAGAAGCCGACGGAAAGTACATAGGAGGGTGTGGGTTGTTTCACTTCGACGAGATCGCACACACCTGTGAAATGGGGATAGGTATTGGTGACAGAGCATATTGGGGGCATGGCTATGGGCGTGATGCCGTACGAGTACTACTCGATTATGCATTCTGCCAGCGTAATCTGCACAAAGTCTGGTTGAGGGTCAATGGTGACAATGAACGGGCAATCCGCTCGTATCGTGCGTGTGGGTTCGTAGAGGAAGGACGCCTACGCCAGCATGTGTGGAGTAACGGGAAGTACGTAGATTTTGTCTATATGGGCGTTGTGCGGGATGAGTGGGCTGCGGCACAAACTTCTTAACAGACTTTTTAAAGGAGTGAAGCTAGAAAAGTTACATGAAAAGAGCGAAAATCTCAATCGGCTTGAATTTTTTCCGTATTTTTCATTGCTGAGAAAATTGCTCTTAAAAATGATATCAATTTGCCCAGTTATACGTTATAATACATAGGCCTAGGATGGAAGGCGGGGTGTCCGTGAGCAAGCAGATCCACCTCGACGAGCAGCTTGCAGCGTTCATCTGGATATACGTGCAACCTTTTCCCCATGGGGTTTGCACGCGCACCTCTTAGAGTCTCACGTTGCTTTTGCAGACGTGCGGTAGGGGTAGGACGAGCTGGCACCCCGTCCTACCCTTACTTTTATATTGCGAGAAAGGTTCGCATGAGATTCAAAGTGCGGTCATTAGGGGGAAAACTCATAATTGTTGCGGCGCTAACACTCTTGCTGTGTATGGTTATCTTTTCAGCTTTGTCCTGGGGCTTGCTGAAATACCTGTCCGAGCGTGAAGCAAGCAATGACGCCACTAAACACCTCTCTTATATTAAGAACGCATACCGGTCAGCTTCAGGTGCCCTGTTGCAAGATTTAACTCAGGTAGCACGGAATAGTGACGTGATCTCTTCGGTATCACACCCCCCAACAGTGCAATCGCAGCAACGCCTGGAAGATTTATTAGTCCATGTACCAACGCACTATCACATCTTCCTGGCGGCACTTGATATCGTTGCCAGGAATCACCAGGTCGTAGGCCAATTTGCGGATGGACAACATACCACGGATATCAACGCTCTCACGACAATGACCTTGCTAGATCAGGCGATACAGAAGAGACAAGCGGTCTCAATGTTACAAATAGTTCGAGCCTCTTCTGGGCCTCCTACATGGCTGTTACGTGTCGCGCTACCGATCGTAGACCAGGCTAACACACCGATCGGTGTATTGACTGCAGTACAAGCCATTGATGACGATTTCGCGCTCAACCTGGTACGAAAAACAGAGTTCAACGTGGCCTTATGCCAGGGTACAGATGTCCTTGGCACAACGATGAGAGAAAATG
The DNA here is from genome assembly GCA_003450555.1 of Ktedonobacter sp. Lineage (GTDB taxonomy): Bacteria > Chloroflexota > Ktedonobacteria > Ktedonobacterales > Ktedonobacteraceae > UBA11361. The sequence continues at coordinate 14,549 of DMFQ01000123.1, read as the reverse complement.
CCCTTGACCAGAACTTACCCGAGGACGATCTTTGTACCATTGATAAAGACCATTTGATAGGCGGCTCACAATATTATCTAGCTCGCGCAGGAACGGCGCAAGCAGAAAATCAAATAAAGTCTTCGCGCTCACTGACAATTGTGGATATTGAACCGCTTTACACTGCGAACACTCATACCGGACGCTATATACAGATTCTGCTGGCCGTAGGAATCTTCGTCTTCGCATTCGGGGTTATAGCCTACACATTTATTACTCGCATTTTCTTTATCCGCCCTCTAAGGCGCATTCAAGCGCGCGTGAGATCTCTAGTGGCAGAGACCAACAATGCAGGCACAGAGGTACAATCTTTAACAACCGACGAGTTAAGCATGCTTGCTCGTTCATTTAATCTGCTCTCCGAGTCGCTCTCTGTCCAGGAGAGCGAGAGCCAGGCGATGACAAAGCAGATGAGAGATTTGCTGATCATGAGTGACGCATTCATCTCGACTCTCAACCTGGAGCATTTGCTAGGCGAAATTGTGTCGCGCTTAGGTTTGATTACGCAAGTAAAAAATGTGTCCTTGCTCCTGTACGGACGGGAGATGTTAGAACCATGGGCAGTCGCTCATTGGTCAGATCAAGCAGTAAACCCAAATATCGCCGACGCGAACAACACTCAGCCATTCCGCCAGCAGGGAGCGGTAACAGTACACACTGACCCCGATGGAGATATTACACTGGCAGTGACGACTAAAATGACCGCTATCCCTGCGGCGCGTCTCGCCACGACCAGCGATAAGCGCAAGGCTATTGGCGCGGCAAAACCTAATCAGGCACCTATCCCCTATGCTTTGCGGCGGCCTCGTATACCGCGTCCAGCGCTACGAGACCTGGATCAGAACCTGGCACATATCACGATGCAGAAACAAAAGATTGTCTACGGCGAAGATATCGCAAGAATCTATCTGGAACGCAACGAATCCTGGGCGCATATGGCGCTCGAAGCTGGTTTTCGCTCTGTGATGGCGGTGCCCTTACTTTTGCAAGAACGGTCTATTGGCGTCTTTATTCTCTATGACAATAAACCGCATCATGTCACGAGAGAGGATACTTTCCTCCTAAAGAACGCGGCGGTGCAGTCGGCAATCGCGATACAAAATGCGCTTCTGTTTGCTGAGGTAAAGGATAAGAACGCGGCGCTTGAACGCGTCAATCACCTAAAATCACAATTCCTGGCCACAGTTACACATGAGTTACGTACTCCGTTACATAGTATTATCAGCTACGGCGCGTTAATATTAGAAGGATTCCTGGATGGAGAACTTACGGCTGAGCAGGAAGAGCACATCCAGTTCATGGTGAGACGGGCCGAGGATCTCACTCGCCTGGTTGATGATATGCTCGATCTATCAAAGATTGAGGCAGACCGGCTTGAGGTCAAGGTTGAACCTTTATATCTGGAAGCATGTTTGAAAGAAGTGATGAATCAGCTCAAACCTCTGGCAAACAACAAAGGGCTGTACCTATCACTTGAGATGGCAGCCCCCCACCTGATGGTGATGGCGGATAGTCATCGCATACTTCAGATTGTTCTCAATCTAGCCTCGAACGCCCTGAAGTTCACGGAAACAGGCGGCGTAACCATTCGCTGTATGCTGCTGGAGAGTTATGATATGATCCGTGTCTCCGTGCATGATTCGGGTATTGGTATCTCGCCAGCGGCGTTGGGTTATATTTTTGAAGCGTTTCGCCAGGCCGATGGCAGTACGACGCGCCGTTTCGGCGGCACGGGCCTCGGTCTGACTATTGCGAGAAAGCTAATTGAATTACAGGGTGGCGAGGTCGCTGTAGAGAGTATTTTGGGACAAGGATCTACATTTTCATTTACCTTGCCTATCGTATCTTCATAGCGTTAAAGCTCGTCCTTATTAGCTTGAAAAGAGTGTTTGCATTATGAATACACCTTTACCGGACAGAGGCCAACCGACGATACTGGTGGTTGAGAACGAAGTCTCGAATCGTATTCTGATAGAAAGAGTTTTATCCACACGCGGATATTACTGTCTCAGCGCTTCTAATGGGAAAGAGGCCTTGGAGATACTTGACCGAGAACGAGTCGATCTCATTCTTACTGATCTCTCGATGCCAGTTCTCGATGGTTATCGCACAACACAGTTGATCCGAGCACGTCCTGCCCTGGCAAACGTGCCCATAGTCGCAGTTACTGCCTATGCGCTGAACGATGAGAATGAGGCGGCCCTGCAAATTGGCTGTAACGAGTACCTGACCAAGCCATTCAAACCGCGACAGTTGTTAGAGGTGGTAGATCGTTTATTACCACAGCGGTAGAAGATTGCCGAAGTGTTGCTGTTTTTTCAGAACTTCAACACTTCAACTGCAGAGATAGCTATTTCTCGCAGAATTTGCTATGATAGCCATTAACGCGTGAGCGTAGGAGTGCAGGCGATCAACTTGACCGACCATCCTTTCTTTGGTCGGTCAATGTCTTTTTGATGGGTAGTATACACCTAGAATATTGGGAGTAAAAAAATGGATATTCAAGTAACAGGTAAAGCGTTAAAAGATGTAGCATGTGATGCGCTTGTTGTAAGCGCAGTTCGCTCAAAGACCGGCCCGCAGAGCCACGACGTCTTATTTTCTGCAGCGGCAAAAGAGGTTGATACTGCTCTGAGCGGCCTCATCAGGCAGATCTGTTCTGATGGAGAGTTCAACGGCAACCTGGGCGAAATGACCACGGTGCACACGATGGGAAAACTTGCAGCAAAACGTGTCGTAGTCGTCGGCCTGGGTTCGCAAGAGAACCTGAATGCGCAGGCGCTGCGCAAAGCCAGTGCGATCGCAGCGCGTCACTTACAGAACACCGGAGCCCACCAGCTAGCCCTGGCGTTATCATTTGAAGGAGCGGATGTTGAAGCAGAGACCCAGGCTCAGGTAGAGGGTGCGTTACTGGGATTGTATACCTTCAAGAAGTACCTTCACACCAATGACGCTGGCAATGAGCAGGGTATTACGAAGATCTGGCTGGTTCCTGGTAAGGCATCTGCCGCTATACTGGAACGGTCTATACACCGGGGAAGTGCCATGGCGGAGGCTACGAACTTCGCGCGTGACCTGGTGAATGAGCCACCTAATGTGCTGACGCCCACCGAGTTAGCGCACCGGGCCAGCGCGATGGCTAAGCAAGTTGGACTGGAGTGCGAGATACTGGAGCGCTCGCAGATGCAAGAATTGGGCATGGGTGGCCTGCTAGGCGTATCACAGGGCAGCGCTGAACCACCTAAATTCGTTATATTGCGCTATCGAGGCGCGCCACATAGCGCGGACAAAGGCATGGCTTTTGTTGGCAAAGGTATCACGTTTGATACTGGCGGTATCTCTCTCAAGCCAGCCGAGCGCATGGATGAGATGAAAGGCGATATGGCAGGGGCAGCCGCGGTGATCGGCGCAATGCAGGCAATCGCTTCTCTGAAACCTGAGGTTAATGTGACCGCGCTGGTGTCAACTACGGAGAATATGCCCAGCGGTACAGCGTACCGCCCGGGAGATATCTTGCGCATCATGAATGGCAAAACGATCGAGATCGTCAATACAGACGCGGAGGGACGACTTGTACTGGCCGATGCCCTTTCTTACGCGGCAAAAGAAGGGTTGTCACCGATTGTTGACGTGGCAACGCTGACAGGCGGGGTGGTAATTGCGCTGGGAAACACTATGGCAGGGGTATTCTCAAACGATGTACAGCTCAGCGACGAGATTATCGCAGCCGGAAAAGCCGCGGGTGAGAAGTTCTGGCCCATGCCGATGGACGAGGAGTATGGGGAACAGATCAAGAGCGATGTTGCCGATATTAAACAAACAGGCGGGCGCGCAGCGTCGTCAGTAACAGCGGCAAAAATCCTGGAACACTTCGTAGGAGACGCAAAATGGGCGCACCTGGATATCGCGGGTACAAGCTACGTGGATAGCAAGAAGCCCCACCAGGAAAAGGGCGCGACGGGAATGGCCGTGCGCACGCTCGCTGAGCTTGCTTTGCGCGCGGAGAAGTAGCGGTTCCGTGTGATCTCACATACTGATTTTGCTCGTGTTTGAGGTCACACAGAGCACTTTCTATTGAGGTGCCTTGTTGCATGAAAAGCGATTACTGGAACGTTATAAAGAAGCGCGTACTGGATGAAGAGACCTTTGTGCGTCTGACGCTCAGGGGCCAGCTTCATGGCAAAGAGCTTCAATGGCGCAAGGTGGTTGTACGGCCAGTCTTGATCAAACAGACAAGGCACCTGCAATTCTCTTATTTCGCTACAAAACAAGATATTACCAAGAACTACCGGGGAAACGAGGCGCTAGAGATGCTGGACGAGCTACTTGCGCTGCCCTTCAGCAGCATAACGGTCCAGTCCACACGTGAAGATGTTCATGTGCAGGTAACCAGGGAGGGTAAGGCTATCTTCTCTCACAGTAAGGCTACTCAAAGCGACAAAGCGCCTGATCTGGCTCACGATGCTAGTAAGCAACTGCCTCTACCGGCTGATAAAGCCGATGCATTCTTACAGGCCATTGGTATTATGGACAACCAGGGAAAAGTTTTTCCTACCATGCAAGATAAGTTTTCCCAGATCAATGAGTTTCTGAAGCTGTTGGAGCATACTGGTGAACTTGAGCATTTCGCGAAGAGACCTTTGAACATCCTGGACTGTGGCTCCGGTTCAGCATACCTCAGTTTCGCGATGTATCACTATTTGAACAATGTGCGCGGGATTTCCGCCAGACTGGTGGGCATTGATACCAATGGGAAGCTCGTTGAGAAGAGTAACCTGCATAGCCAGGAGTTAAGCTTTGAGAAGATGTGCTTTCTGCAGTCGGCCATCATCGACTATGTACCCGATGTAGCGCCTGACATTGTACTGGCTTTACATGCCTGCGATACGGCAACTGACGATGCTATTGCACAGGGCATACTGGGAACTGCGCGGTTGATTTTGTGTGCCCCCTGCTGTCATCATGAACTCCACCAGCAGATACACACGGTGGCTCCATTCAAGCCAGTGCTGCAACATGGCATCTTGCAGAAGCGCATGGCCGATATTCTGACCGACGCTTTCCGGGCATTGGTGCTGCAGATTATGGGCTATAAGACGGATGTAATTGAGTTTATCTCGACTGAGCATACCGATAGAAACCTGATGATTCGAGCAGTGAAGCGGACGAAGCAGGGTGAAAGAAAGTACCTGCAGGAATATGAAGCGTTAAAGGCTTTCTGGGGTGTAACGCCGTATCTTGAGAAGGTGTTAAGAGAGAAGGGATGTTGGGTAATGCTAGAAGCGCAGCAGTCGCCGCACTTCTAGCCTACTCTTGATAGATAGAATATATGCTATACTTTTCCCATGAAGATACGTATTCGTTATTTTGCCTCGTTCCATGAAATTACGGGCCTGAATGAGGAAATATTGGTAGTGCAGGAAGGCGCGCTCGTCTCCGATGTTCGCGCACTGCTACTGGCTCGCTATCCCCGCTTGCAACCGATTATGGAACGCTCGTTGTGCGCAGTAAATCAAAGCTACGCATCGGTGGAAACGACCTTGCATGAAAACGACGAACTGGTGTTTATTCCCCCTATGGGCGGTGGTTGAAACGCAGGAGTGCTTTGTTATGGAACCGATTATTCAGATTACCCGCGAACCTCTGGATAGAAATGCCCTGATTGCAGCGGTTACACATGCAACCGTAGGGGGCATTGTCACCTTTGAAGGGGTGGTACGCGACAATGCTCGGGGCAAGCAGGTGCACCATCTTGAATATGATGTTTACCCAGAGATGGCGATACAGCAGATTCGCGCGATCGTGACAGAGGCTGAGCAACGCTGGGAGGTGGAACGGGTCGCTGTGGCACACCGTTTTGGCCGATTGGAGATTGGCGAGGCGAGCGTGATTATCGTAGTGGCTACTCCACACCGTGCCGAAGCGTTTGAGGCATGTCGCTATATTATTGATACGCTGAAGACTACCGTCCCCATCTGGAAGAAAGAGGTCGCCACCAACGGTGAAGAGTGGGTAGAAGGTTAACGTATAATATGGTATAGTTGTATATGTATTATTGGTTGTTCCTTTTTCACCAAACAAAAGGGGAGGGATACGGGAAGGTTTCTCGTTCCCTGGACGAACAAGACATCCTGTGCTCCTTTTTCCTCGGAGGTTGTGGATGAACTTATTCGAAAAGCAAACTCAGCTCAACCAACTCTTCACACAAAGTCCTGTCAAGGCTGCTTATCTTGCTGGCTCTCTTTCTAACCGTACTTCGTTTGGGCATCTCAGTGATGTGGATATCGCGATCCTCATGATGGACCAGATCAAGTCGGATCAGTTTCTTGACTACCAGCTTTACTTCTTCAGTGAACTGGCTAAAAGGCTTGAATCTGATACCATCGATGTGGTGATTTTGAACCAGGCTTCCCTGCTCATCAAGCTACAAGTCATCAAGTATGGCCAGATTCTATTCAGCCGGGATGATAAGCAGCGCGTTCTATTTGAGACAAAAGCGGTAATGGATTACCTGGATTTCAAGAAGTTTGACGAGATTCAGAACAAGGCGTTGAGCCGCCGGCTCTATGGACAAGTTTTGCCGATCGATAAAGAGCTAATCGAGCGGCATCTGAAACAGTTGCGTGAAGCAGTAACTATTCTGCAAAGCCTGGGAGAAGCGAAGCGCGAAGAGTTTACCGCCGACTATCGTATCTATGGTCTGGCAGAACGATACCTACAACTGGCAATTGAGGCTTGCTTGCAAATCTGCGGAACACTGGTAGCCTCCTTCGGACTACGCCGACCAGAGGGTTATCACGAACTATTGAGCATTGTAGCTGCACAAAAGATTATTCCACAGACGTTGGCGTACCGGTTGGAGGTTCTGACAAACCTTCGCGATGCGCTGGTACATGATCCCAGCACCCTCAACCACGATCTGCTCTATGATCACGTACGACAACGTCTGGACGATTTGAAGACGTTTGCAGATACGGTGGAGGAGAAACAGGCGTAGCTGTTTTCCATAGAAAAAGCTGGTATCTTTGTAAATACCAGCTTTTTCTATCGGTGTGAGTATCCTACCTCGGTTACCAGGTTAAGCGCGTTTGCCTGTTCTCTGGCGGTTGCCGCTTCTTCTGGCTGTCCCATCTCATCATAGATCTGAGCGAGGGTTTCGTAAGCAATGATGAGGGAGGGGTCCATGGCAATGGCCTGCTGAGCCGCATCGACAGCTTCATCAAAGCGTTTGACCTCACGGAACGTATCGGCAAGGTCGTTGTAGTAGTCAGCGTTGAGAGGATCACTGTCGATAGCATTTTGATAATTTTCAATGGCTTCATCATAGCGATCAAGAGCATCATACGCGGTAGCAAGCTGGTAGTAGCCTTCTGGATCATCCTCAAACTGTTCCAGCAACGTTTTACTTGTCGCGATAGCATCATCGTAGCGTCCCAGGGAATTGTAGGTATCGGCAAGGCCTGCATAGGAGGCAGCCAGGTCATCGCCTTGCAGTTCCTCGCCTTGTTCAACCAGGGCCTGATAGACCTTCATGGCCTCTTCATAACGTTCAGCTTCAAGGTATGTCTCTGCCAGGCTGAAACGAGCGGAAATACGGTCTGGATCAAGCTCTAGCGAACGACTATAGGCCGCAATGGCATCAGTAGTATTTCCCTGCAATGCCCGCCATGTTCCAAAGTGTTCCCAGGCATCAGCGTCATCGGGTGACAATTCGACGATACGGGAATATGTTTCCGCTGCCTGGTCACGCTCGCCCATCTGTTCATAGACGGCTGCTAACATGTCGTAACCAGTACGACCAGCAGGATCAAGGGCCAGCATCTGGTTTGCTATGGAGAGCGCCTCATCGTAGCGGCGCATATCGAGGTAGAGGCTTGCAAGTTCGGCGTAACGAGATGCATTACTTGGATCTTCATCTATACGTCGCTCTTGCTCCATCAGACGACGCATTTGATCATTCACGCGCTCACGAACATCAAGCAAGTTATCGGCAGCATTAGCGTTACCAGGGTTAAGAATGAGAGCCTGCCGATAAGATTGAATCGCGTCCTGATAGAGGTTCTGAGTTCGATAGGCATCACCTACGTTGAGGTACAATTCATCATTCTCAGGATTCAATTCCTGAGCTTGCTGAAATGTCTCTAACGAGTCCTCATTCAACCCCAACTCACCATAGAGATTACCGAGGTTGATATAGGCGTCAATTAGTTGTGGGTCAAGATCAATGGCTCTACGATAACCAGCAATGGCAAGTTCAGAGTCTCCTAGATATTGTTGTGCCAGTGCCAGGTTATAACGTGCCCTGGCATCATCTGGGCTAATTAAAACTGCCTGCTCAAAAGCTTCAGCGGCGCTCTCAAAGTCTCCACTCTGAGCCGCTGCATTGCCCTTGTCTGTCCAGACCTGCTCTCCAGGATTACTTGCCTGTTGCAAGGTTCCATTGGCGTTGCTCATTTCTGGCTGTTGCATCTCATCCATACGTTTACGATTTCTCCTCTAATATAGTGCATATCTCATGGGCACAATTGCTTGCGCAGACCAAGTATACTTTTTACTGAAAAAATAAGCTGTTAGTCTTTGGCTAGTATAGCACGCTCCAGGTACTTCTACTAGTATTTTCGCGCTCTATCCAGGACTATTCGCACCCGGCTTCGCCCCTTTTTTCTTTATTTCGCGATCCGTAAGGTTACTTGAAAATTGTACTGAGGGCCAGAAAAAAATATCTCTGAATATCCAATTGATAAGCCAGTCAGATCAAAAGTAGTAGAAGTAAAACGCAAGCCGACTTCACCTGGTGGGATACGTAACAGTTCAGCTTCGCGTACGGTAGCGATATCTGCTCTAATTTTTTGCTCAACAATAGATGGGTTGAGGCCCTCGGTATTCATAATGTTGTAAAGCGAACCGTTCGACACTTCTTGTGCTCGCTGATAAATACTCGCAGCGCGCGGATAGGGTAAATAATCGACTTCATAGGCAATAGGGATATCGTCCGCTGTACGTATCCGCTCTAAGCGGATCGCCTGTTCGCTATCTAGTAATGAAAGTTGTTCACGCACTGCTACTGATCCGCGCACAAGCTCACTGACAAGGAGCAAGCCACCAGGACGTTTTCCCTGCCGCTGAATCTCTTGAGTTAAACTGGTGAGTTCGCTTACTGTCTGCTGAACGCGCGGCTCACATACAAAGGTTCCCTTCCCGTGCTGGCGATAGAGCAGCCCTTCATGGACAAGCTCTGAAAGAGCCTGGCGTACAGTGGCACGGCTGACATGATAACTTGTGACAAGTTCTGGTTCTGACGGAATTGCAGTATGAGGTGCAAGATGACCAGATTGAATTTGTTGTTTCAGCACTTCTTTGAGTTGATAATAAAGTGGTAATGGATTTGAACGTTCTAATGTAGGCATATACGGTTTCCCCTATGTCCAGACAACGTTAATAAAGTTGAGTTAAGTGCACCGGGGCAAATATATCACAAATGAGAGGATTAGTCGAGAGGAAAGTGGGAAGAATAGGCATACAGCGCACCGTGCCTACTATTTCAGGACGATGCGCTATGTACTTTTACTGGTAGATGGATTGGCTTTATTAAATGCTTACGACGCGGTCAATTTCTTTCTTTAGCCGCGTACGATCGGCACCAACGACACGACCAACTTCCTCACCGCCCTTAAAAATGAGGAAGGTAGGAATGCCCTGGATACCCAGGCGCGATGGAGTGCGTGGATTTGCGTCGGTATCCACTTTAACGAACAATAATTTGCCCTTGTATTCATCGCTCAATGTTTCATAATAAGAAGCGATAGATCTGCAGGGGCCACACCATTCTGCCCAGAAATCAACAACAACTGGCTCGTCTGATTTGAGCACCTTCGTCTCGAAATCCTGATCGCCGACATAAACAAGATTAGCATGTGTACCCATATGTTATGGTTCTCACTCTCTTTCTCTAGCGAATATGTATCTGACACCTCGTAATATAGCAGCTTGAGATACTATTTCTTACTTAGAATAACAAATCTGTTGGTGCTGTTATTCCGACTGTTCGCTACTATTATACGCACAAATTTGCTACAAGGTAAGGGTAAGTATGTCAGGCAGGGAGGCTACGGCCCCCCTGCACTCCTACCTCATGTTACCTGCGGCGACCTCCTTGTAAGAGGGATAGCAATTCCAGAATGTAGAGGAACAGGTTGAGTACGGCGAGGAAGATGGAGATGGTTAAACCGATGGCATTGGGCATCGTATCAGCCATATATTTCGCGCGCTGGACATGGAAGATTACATAGCCAGAGAAGAGGGCGATACCAAAGAGTGAGATGATCAGTTGGAAAAAGGTAGTATGGAAAAAGCTGCCGAAGAAAAGGCCAGCCAGGGAAGTTACAAGAAGCAGGATGAGCCCAAAGAAAAGGTAATCGCCAAGGCGTGAGAAGTCACGCTTGGTTATCCAGGCATATGCCCCTAAGCCAAATGAGGAAATGGCCGTAATCAGGAAGGCCTGACCTAGTATATTGCTCTGGTACGCCAGGTAGTAGCTAATGAGAGGCGCCAGCGACAGGCCCTCTAAAAAGGTAAAGAGGTAGAGTAAAAAGAGATTAAGCCCTGGCCTCTGAATAACGAACTGCAGAATGATAAGTACGACCAGCCCAGCAATAGCAACAATTAAGTAGGTACCAAAGCTAATATTCAAAAAGAAGCCTACAAAGGTACCGAGAGCGGCAAAGATGAAAGAGAAAGCCAGTAATCCCATGACTTTACTCATTAGGCCACTGGTCTGCGCTCCTTCATACCCGTAAGGCAGTGTCTGATATTGATAACGAGAAGAACCAAACATCCCGCTATTGCGGCCAAATGGTCCGTTATTTCTTTGATTGAACATGATAAACCTCGTGCTTGAACTATGCTCTCCAGCCTACTGGAGAGGATTTCATCACTTGTGATTACGTAAAATAGGGGTTTATAGTTGCATACCTACGCTGAAAAGAAGGCGTCTTCAATGAGACGTATCAGAAATAAAGGTTCTCACGACCGCATGGATATTTCATCCTGCTGGTTCAGGTTAAGAAGCGGTGTTCCAGGCGCTTACTTCTTAGGATGCTTACGCTTTGGCGGTGTCTCCTGCTCAGTTATTTCTTCCACAGTCTGCACAGCTAAAGGAGGATCAATGACATTCGTAATTTCACAAGGCGGATGATTGTAATCAGCGTGCCAGTAGTACGGGCTTCCAGCAGGTTTAGCCATAAGACCACTACAACGTGGACAGCGACGAGGTGTAAGTTCCCGTTGACCCTCTATCATATATGGTTCTCCTGCAACAGCTAGACGATAGAATCACAAGATGCAAGAAAGATTAGAGCACGCTCCAGACGCTACAAATTTCACAGTAAGCAATACCGACTTCGCCAAAGGTTTTACTACGTGTGCTCCAGCGATCATAGGCTATCGCAATAGAGCCACAATTCCAGCAGCGAGCACGCCCCCCCGCTTTGCTTTGACTTTCTAACTGCTGCAACAAGGTGCTTCGAGCCTCATCTGCTCCAGTATAACCAGGGTTATACGCGAGATGAAGCAGATTTCCTAGCGGCAGAGAGATTTCATGCGTTGGTGGCTGCAAAGATACAGCTTGAGACGGGCTAGTCGTATTGGGCACCAGTGGCTGCAACTGGGAAGATGGTGTCTGAGGTGGACGCCGAAAGAGTTCGCCACGAGGAGTACGCCGACCTCCCTCGATTTGAGGCGTGTTGCTTTGTTGTTCTACGCCATTTGATACAGGCATAGGAGGAACAGGAGGTATAAAGGAATTTACAATTTGGTCTGTCACAGCTCCATCTGTACCTGTAGTTTCTCCTTCAGCTATGGGTGCGGTAGTACCTTGCTCTGATGTCAGCGATGCTGCTGCATTTTCTGCTTGTTCCGCACTGTGGTTGTTATTTTCGGGTTGGTCGGGTGGATTAGCTCGTCTACGTCGTGTAATTGGCATAGGAGATTGCTCCCTTAGAAGTAGTATGCGTACTGCGTTTGCAAGCAGCATTATATCACAGTAGAGGAGAAAAGTCTAAGGTGAGGTGTGAAATGTGTGTCACACCTCGCCAACGTAATATATTATTTGAAAAAATCCGCATTAATCTTGATGTAGTGTTTCCACTCATCAGGGGTTGCCGATTCCTCAAAAATAGCTGTAACGGGGCATGCAGGCTCGCAAGCACCACAATCGATACACTCGTCAGGATTAATATAAAGCTGCTCAGCCTCGTCAAATCCTTCTTCGCTCTGCGAAGGATGGATACAGTCTACAGGGCATACATCCACGCAAGATGCATCCTTTACACCAATACAAGGCTGAGTAATTACGTACGTCATCTTCCAGTTATCCTCCTCTTGGCACGCCATGTAGAAATAGGATACGCGGCGGCAAAGTTATTTTTCGGCCTATTTCAGTATAGAGTGTTGTGTATGCATTGTCAATTCCCCCGATTCTCCCTTAATTGAGCTTGACAAAGGCTGTTACTCATCTCCCTTGATGTAGAGCTGTGAGAACACGATCTCAGTGCCTTCCTCCTCTACAGAGAAACCAACTTCTCCAGACGCCAGGGCGAATGAGGAAGAGTCTCTAATAACAGACCCTACTGGTCTCCCGTTGATCAAAAAGCTGAACGTTTTGCCGGTAGCCACAACAGTGATGGTATTACTTTTCCCCATGCTGCTTAGCAACGCATTCGTCGCACCAACTGCCAGTGTTTTCCAATTCGCATCGCCATCATAGCGCAAAAACTGGTATTGACCCCCACCCCATGTCGCAACTTCAAAAAGGTAGTAATGAGATTGATCGGCGCTTCCGCGAAAAGCAATGCCATAGTAATCAGCACCATCTGCTGATCCACGGCTTTCAGACATGGTCACAGTGAGGCGAAAGTTGGTATATTGGTGGTTCGCATAGAAGGCCAGAGCAACGTTATGTGCCGATTTATTTTGAATATGGTATTGCCGATCCGCGAAGAAAAAGGTACCCCCTGTGGGCCAGTCATCACTATTTGATAGATCGTCAACCAGCGCTTTCGCTGGAACAGTCACCTGCGTGCGTACCTTAGGGGAAAAGGTGCTGAAATGGGCGTTGATCGTTCCTCCGATACTTGCGACTCCGATGGCCAGCGCCAGTAACAGGGTGAGGGCAATAATGATTCGTGTAAAGCCAATTGAACGTTTCATAGCAGGTTTTACCCGAACAACAGGTTTAGAGGCTGACAGAGCACGATTGGCACCGCTGCTTACATTTTTACTGGTCGCTTTCAATCCTCCAGCTATGTTGTTATTGGGATGATTTTGAAAGAACTGATCAGCGATATGAATAGCCTGACCAAATGCAACACTAAATTCACCGGCTGTCTGGAAACGGTCTTCAGGATGTTTGGCAAGAGCTTTCTGGATCACACTATCAGTATAGGGTGAGATATCGGCGCGCAATAAACTGATTGTGGGAGGAGTTTCATGTACTTGAAGGAGCGCAGTGGCAATCAAGGAATCCGCGATGAACGGAAGTCGTCCTAGCAGGAGATAAAAAAGCGTAATACCAAGAGAATAAATATCCGAACGACCATCCAGTGGCTGACCCAGTGCCTGCTCCGGCGAGATATAGTCAGGTGTACCCACTAACATTCCAGGAGATTTGATCGGTGATTGTTCAGCGATAATGTCTTTGCGCATTTTGTAAGCGATACCGAAGTCCGAGAGCATAACACTGCCATCGCTATCCAGCAAAATGTTGGCAGGTTTGACATCACAATGTACACAGCCCTGCTGATGCGCGTAATCCAACGCGGAAGCTATTTGTTCAAGATACCATTGTGCCTCGTGCAAGGTAAGACAACCATTACTCTCAATGAAATCATCCAGAGTGCCACCAGGCATATAAGGCATAATAATATAGGGTAATCCATCCTGTTCACCATAAGAATAGATTGGCAGAATATTTGGATGATCTAACTGGCTGGCAGCCTCTGCCTCGCTCAGGAAGCGGCTATAAAAATCCTTCTGCATCTGTATGTTCAAATGGGAACGTGGCAAGAAAACCTTGATAGCGACTTTCTGCTCAGGTGCGTGCTGTTGGGCCAGGAAAACGGCACTGGTTCCTCCATAACCCAGCAATTTCTCTATGACGCACGAACCTAGCACTTGACCGATTAGGTGTTGTCCCCTGGTGGTAGACATGCTAGAAATCCTCTCATTCCCCCACACGCGAGAGTGAGCAAGTATAATACCCGGGATACAAAAGTTTGCGGTGATACAAGAAGAAACCAATATGATTCTAACAAGAAATAGAGGTAACTGTCAATAATGAATTTTAGCAGAATCTCCATCCCTCAGGTGAAGGAGAGAGACAGGAGAAGACCATCCCTGCTTCCTTCGCTGAGATTAAACTATAAAGGTACCATTACCCATGATGGTGCAGCCAAAGCTATGTATGGTATAGCTTCTTTGGCTGCTTCTGCCAGGGAGCTTGGATGTGTTCATCC
>DMFQ01000250.1:3533-3686 GCA_003450555.1 Ktedonobacter sp. | reverse complement strand
AACATCAAAGCTCTGGGACTACAGAGCGTGGGTTTGCCCCTCGAAGCCCCGCGCCTTTAGGCCGGGGAGTAGTCACATACTCAGCACGTAGCCGTTTTGGGAAAAGTTACATACTTCTGAGAACGCGTTAGCCGACAGGGATAATTGGTGAGC
>DMFQ01000250.1:0-3399 GCA_003450555.1 Ktedonobacter sp. | reverse complement strand
GCTCACCAATTATCCCTGTCGGCCATTTTTTCAAAAGCAATCGCCTCACAAATGAAGTTTTTCGCTGCCATGGTAAAAAAGAGTGGAGCGAGGTACAAGTACTACCACTATATGATAGACTAACATCACACTCAACTATGAAGGAGTCTCCACAATGGAGCGATTTTACTGGAATGAAGATATGGAAACGATGCAGCCAGCGGTGCTGCGTCAGTTGGAAAATGAGTACCTACGAACCCAGCTTGACTATGTCTGGGAATGCTCTGCCTTCTATCAGACCAAGTTCGCTGAGGCTGGCGTGAAGCGTGCAGACATTCGCGACCTCGCCGATCTGCCACTTCTCCCCTTTACCGAGAAGGACGAATGTCGACGTAACCAGCACGAATACCCCCCATTTGGTAGTTATCTGGCGACCAGTCAGGAGCAGGTGATTCGGGCGCACAAAACCTCTGGTACGACGGGGCGCGCGCTCTATGTTGCCCTCACCCATCGTGATCGCAACCTTATGAATGAATGCGCAGCTCGTTCCTACTGGGCTTCTGGGCTGCGCCCGAGCGATACGGTAGTTCACTGTCTCAATTATCGTCTCTGGATAGGCGGTTACTCGGATCATGAAAACCTGGAGGAGACAGGAGCCACCATCGTGCCCTTTGGAGTTGGCCAAACAGCCCTACTGATCCAGACCATCCGCGAACTGCATGTCAACGCTATCAGTGCCACTCCTTCGTACATGCTTCCCCTGATGGAAGCTGTCCTGGCTCAGGGGTTGAACCCGCGCGACCTGGGTCTGAATAAGGGCTTCTTTGGGGCTGAGCCAGGAATAAGCGAACCGGGCGTACGGGCACGTATGGAAGAGACCTGGGGCCTGCGTGCTATGGATGCGAATTTCGGCATGGCTGATATTCTAAGCATCATGGGGTCGGAATGCGAACAGCGCCAGGGACTGCACTTTCATGCTCAGGGAGCTGTGGCCGTCGAGTTGATCGAACCCGAAACCGGTACTCCCCTTGCGCTCACCGAAGGGGCCGAAGGCGAGTTAGTGTACACACACCTCCTTAAGGAGGCACAGCCCCTGGTACGCTACCGTGCGCGCGACGTGGTGCGAATCCTGGGAACCGGACCATGTGCTTGTGGACGAACGAGCTTTCGCTTCCGTATCTTAGGCCGCAGCGATGACATGCTTCAAGTACGCGGTGTCAATGTTTTTCCCACCGGCGTAGGCAATACGCTGGCACACCTCTCGGACCAGCTCTCTGGCGAGTTTCAAATTATCGTCGATCATCCTCCACCACACCAATACCTACGGGTGCGCGTGGAACTGGCGCAGAAGCTGATCCCCGATACTGTAGGGGATTTACCACAGCAGATCATCCAGGCACTTCGCGAGCAACTTAGCTTCCGTGTCGAGCCAGAGCTAGTTCCCTACGGTACGCTTCCGCGCACGGAGCAAAAAGCCCGCCGTGTTATAAAGACGTATGAGCAGGCTGGCAGTTGAATTGCTAACCCAACTTAACAAGAAGAGCAGGAGTCACTATGAGCAACGAACCGCTTGTCCTCTATACCGTGGCCAATAAAATTGCGCGTGTGGTGATGAATCGGCCAGGTGCGATGAATGCCATGAACCGTGGGATGATTACGGAACTTCGCCAGGCGCTGGAGCGTGCCCAGAGCGATCCAAACGCATCGATCATTGTCCTTGCGGGCGCGGGAGGCAATTTCTGTGCAGGCGATGACCTGAAGGAATCTGAGCACCAGACTGCCGAAGACTTCATGGCACTGATTATGGATCTGCAGCGGCTTACCCGCTTGCTGCTGTTAGGTGAGAAGCCGAGCATTGCAGCTATGGATGGCTACGCCGTGGGTGGGGGCTTCGAGCTGGCTCTGGCCTGTGATTTTCGCGTTGCCAGCACACGGGCACGCATGGGATGTGTGGAAGCGCGTGTGGGCATGGTCATCACAGGTGGCACGTCTGTCTTGCTTCCACAACTGGTTGGACAGGGGATGGCGCGAGAGATCATCCTGATGGCAGACATTTTTGAAGCTGCCATAGCCCAGCGTATTGGGCTGCTCCACCGTTTGGTCGAGCCGGAACTGCTGGAAGCTGAGGTGCAGGCAGTGGCCGACAAGATGCTGAGCCGTGCGCCGCTCTCCATACACGAGAGTAAGAAGTTGCTCAATCGTCCGCTGGAGACCGAATTGGAGCGTGCCTTCCAAAACGAGGTCGAGGCGATCATGCGCTGTTTTAGTACTGCTGACGCTCATGAGGCCACAGTTGCCTTCCGCGCTAAGCGTCTACCAGTCTTTCAAGGGAAATGAATTGTGCCCCTACACAAATTTATGATGACATAGGAGTGTGAGAAACATGGCAGCAACATTCAAAGCCTTTGTAGTCAATAAAAAGGGCGAAGATTTTACCGCTACCTTCGAGGATTTAACCCAGGCTGATCTGCCTCCTGGTGAGGTCCTGGTCAAGGTAGGCTATTCGGGCGTGAACTACAAGGATGGTCTGGCCTCCATTCCAGAAGGCAAAATTGTACGCAGCTATCCTTTCGTGCCCGGTGTTGATCTGGCGGGAGTGGTGGCAGAATCCAGTGATGCGCGCTTTAAATCCGGTGACGAAGTGATTGCCACCAGCTATGAACTGGGCGTATCCCATTATGGAGGGTTCAGCGAGTACGCCCGCGTCAAGGCCGATTGGATCGTGCCCTTGCCTGCTGGCCTGACCCTCAAAGAGGCGATGGCCCTGGGTACAGCTGGTTTCACCGCTGGCCTTGCTGTCCATAAGCTAGAATACAATGGTCTCAGGTCGCAGAACGGTCCTGTACTGGTCACGGGTGCAACGGGAGGATTGGGCAGCATCGCTATCAGTATCCTCAAAAACCTGGGATACACGGTGGCGGCCAGTACTGGCAAGGAGTCGGAGCAGTCCTACCTCAGAGAACTGGGTGCCGATGATATCTTGACTCGTGAGGAAACAACGGCTGAGAGCAATCGTCCCCTGGAGAAAGAGCGTTGGGCCGGGAGTGTCGATGCTGTTGGCGGTGTCACGCTGGCCTATCTCCTCCGTACTACCAGATCTGGCGGCTCAATCGCCTCCTGTGGCAACACCGGAGGAATGAATTTCAGTACAACGGTCTTCCCTTTCATCCTACGCGGTAATAATCTGCTGGGCATCGAGTCGGTAAACTGCCCTATGGAATTACGCCGCCAGATTTGGGAACATCTGGCCAGCGATTACAAGCCAAAACACCTGCTCGATCTGATTGGACATGAAGCTCCGTTCGTTGAACTTCCTCAGGCTCTAGCTGCCATTCTCAAAGGTGGAGTCAGAGGTCGTACTATTATCAAGGTGAGTTGAGTTAAACGTAATTTCTTCTGGGAGGATGTGAAAGGGATTCT
>DMFQ01000224.1 GCA_003450555.1 Ktedonobacter sp. | reverse complement strand
AAAACATCTCCAGGGAGGAAAAACAATGCATGTTTTTCCTCCCTGGAGATGTTTTATTCCCTTTTCTCTATCCTCGATATGCCAGGGGCGCAGCCTCGATTGCGCCTGTTTCAACCATGATCTCGCGCAATTGTCTGGCATCGATGGTTTCATGCAGTCGTAGCGTACGGGCGATACGGTCGAGCGTCGAACGATGCTCGGACAGCAGACCGACGGCACGATTGTAGGCCCACTTGACGATACGATCAACCTCTTCATCAATGATGGTGGCCGTCTTCTCGCTGTACTCACGCGAACTGCTCGCAAGCGCGGTGC
Organism: Ktedonobacter sp.; assembly: GCA_003450555.1. Taxonomy (GTDB): domain Bacteria; phylum Chloroflexota; class Ktedonobacteria; order Ktedonobacterales; family Ktedonobacteraceae; genus UBA11361. The sequence continues at coordinate 3,904 of DMFQ01000224.1, read as the reverse complement.
CCGCGAACGGGTCTTCACGCTCGCTAAAGGAGATGGTGCCGAGCCTCTCGCTCATACCCCAGCGGGCAACCATCTGCCGTGCAATGGCTGTGACACGCTGGAGGTCGTTCTCCGCTCCCGTCGTAATATGCCCTATAGCTACCTCCTCGGCTGCGCGACCACCAAGGGCGGTTACCAATTGCGCCTCCAGGTAATCCTTCGAGTAGTTGTAGCGATCATCCAGCGGTGAATACTGCGTTACGCCAAGCGCCTGACCGCGCGGCACAATCGTGACCTTGGTGACCGGGTCGACGTTTTCTTGCAGCAGCCCTGTCAGTGCATGACCACCTTCGTGGTACGCAACGACATTCAAATCTTCCTCGGTGAGAATGAGGGGACGTTCCGCGCCAATGAGAATCTTGTCCAGGGCCTCATCAAAGCAGTTTTGCGTGACCGAATCCAGATTTCGACGCGCGGCCAGCAGCGCGGCTTCGTTGATCAGGTTCGCCAGGTCCGCGCCGACCATTCCAGGAGTGGCACGAGCAATGGTTATCAAATCGACATCCTTCGCCATCGGCACGTCACGGCTGTGAATTTTGAGAATCGCCAGGCGACCATTCCAGTCGGGGCGCTCTACACTAACACGGCGGTCGAAGCGGCCCGGTCGCAACAGAGCCTTATCCAGACCATCAGGCCTGTTCGTGGCAGCGATGACGACCACAGCCTGGCGCGTATCAAAACCGTCCATTTCGACGAGCAACTGGTTCAGCGTCTGCTCGCGCTCATCATTACTGTTGATGCTGGAACCGCGCTGGCGACCTACGGCGTCGACCTCGTCGATAAAGATGATACTTGGTGCGGCTTTCTTAGCCTGCTCAAAGAGATCGCGCACGCGACTTGCACCGACACCGACCAACACTTCGACGAATTCTGAACCGCTTATCGAGAAGAATGGCACGCTAGCTTCGCCCGCAACGGCACGGGCAAGCAACGTCTTACCTGTTCCTGGAGTGCCAACTAGCAGCACACCGCGCGGTATTCTACCGCCAAGTCGCTGGAACTTTCCAGGCGTCCTCAGGAATTCAACCACCTCTACCAGGTCGTTTTTTGCCTCGTCAACGCCCGCGACATCGGCAAAGGTTGTGGTAGGCTTATCTTCCAGGATCACCTTCGCCTTGCTCTTGCCAAAGCTGAAAATGTTCTGCTGGCTCTGTGTCGCCCGCCGCGCGATAAAGATGAAGACGCCGATGATCAGCACCCATGGTAAGAGGTTGATCAGGAGGTTCAAAAAGAAGTTATTGTCGCTGGCGGGTTTCGCCTCGTAGCTCACGTGATGCTGATTCAGTAAAGGTGTAAGCGTCGGATCACCATTGGGCAGTTGCGTAAAATGAAAATGCTTTGATGGCAAGCCGTTATTGCTGCCTGGTACCGTTAGGGCAGTCTTGAAGGAACCGGTGGCATCCTGTCCCTCGAAGACAACGTTCTGCACATTGTCTTGTTGAACTTGTTGGTAGAAGGTGCTGTACGGCACTTCCAGCACATCTTGCGGACCGCTATTCGAACTCTGCGTGAAGTATTGGAAGAGACCCCAACCCAACAGAACGACAACGACGATAAGTAATGAGCGCACCAGTAGTGACGATGTTATGTTTCTCTTAGGGCCACCACTGCCATTATCGCCATTGTTTGGGCGTTGTGAGCCATTTTGCCCCGGCTCATTGGGGTTGCGTTGGAACATATATGTAGCCTGAGCATCCATAGGTTCAGACCTGCTTTCTCCAGTTAACCTTGTCTTGGCATTGTCTGTGAATATGACATTGTATCTTCCTATCATACAATTAATACGTCTATTGCGTCTAGCAAGGACGACCACAAGGGTCGTCCCTATACACATTAACGTCTGACTTGCGCTTGATAGAAAGAATGATATTACTTATTATACGTTAGAGTTACGTTCCAGATTACAAAAAGTTACCAAAAATAGCAATCTTCTATCGAGAGTGCTACTACTTGCACCACATCATAAAACGCTACTATTTTAATGACGTTACACGCGAGAAAACCGTATATGTTTTCCCTACTTCAGGCATACATCAAGATAGCCTCCACGTAGTATAATCAATTAAAACGAAGAAACTGCAATACGAGGCACAGAGGTAAAGTATGGAACACCGCTATGCACTGATAGTTGGCATAGATAACTACAACGACGAAACCCATTTTATTCCTTTGCCATTCGCCCAGGCAGACGCCCGCGCGCTGCATGAACTGCTGATCGACCCTGAACGAGGGGGATGGAATGCCGAGGACGTAGTCTTTCTCTCCGGCGATGCAGCGACACGCGATGAGATCGAAAGCCAGTTGCGCGATCTCTGTCTTGTGCGCGCCCAGGCAGGCGACCTCGTGCTATTCTATTTCGCCGGCCATGCTTTCCTGGACCCCGCAACCGGAGACGGCTACGTAGCATTGAGAACGACCCAGGCGGACCGTCCCGTCACAGGTCTGCACGTGCCCACATTTGTTGACCACTACCTCTATGATTCGAAGGCCGGCGACATCTTGACAATACTTGATATTGCACACACGGGATCGGGCTGGCGGCAACAGAAAAAACAGGATGATATAAGTTTGCTCTTTGGCCAATCCCTGCTCGACCTTCCCCGCACGAGTGGGCGGGTGATCATTGCTTCCCGGCGCAGCGGGGAAGTCTCACAGGGAGAGATGGCACAGGGGCATGGCCTCTTCATGGCTCATGTGCTCGCTGCGCTGGAGGGCGAGGCCGCCAATCCACGCACCGGCCGCGTAACGCTGGGCACCCTCTATGACTACCTCGATGAAAAAATGGATTGGGATACGGCCCAGTATCCTGAAAAATTCGGTTTCGAGCGCGGCTCAATGGTTCTGATCGAATGGGCGGAATGGAGAACCGCTGCCGCCCCACAAGCAGTGGGAAAAGGCCGCCGCGTCACCGGCGTTGCAGTGACGCCATTACACATCCTGCTGGGACACCAGGGACACGTCGATGACGTAGTCTTCTCTCCTGACGGCGCAAAAATCGCCTCGTGTGGCGAAGATATGACGGTGCGGCTCTGGTCTACCAACTCAGGAGCGTTGCTTTCCACCCTCAGCGGACACGAAGGTGCGGTGATGGGCGTGGACATATCTCCCGATGGCAACGTTATAGCCTCCTGCTCCGAAGACAAGACGGTACGACTCTGGGATAGCAACACGGGACAGGCCGCGAAAATACTCGAGGGCCACAGCAGCGCCGTCTGGACGGTAGCCTACTCGCTCGATAATCGCATGCTGGCCTCCTGTTCCAATGATGAAACGGTGCGCATCTGGAACCCCACCTCAGGTGAGACGTTGCGGGTCTTGCGTGGCCATCACAACGTGGTTGTCGGCGTCGATTTTTCCTATGATAGCCATCTACTTGCCTCGTGCTCATTCGACAAAACCATCTGCCTGTGGGATGTAAGCGACGGCAGCCTGCAGCGCAGATTGCGTTACAGTGATATCGTCTACGGAGTTGCGTGGTCGCCCGACAGCACGCTGCTCGCCTCCTGTTCGTCAGACGGCACCATCTGTCTCTGGGATACCAGCAATGGACAGATTGTGCACACGCTGATGGGCCATGATGGCGCCGTCTGGACGGTCGATTTCTCCCCTGATGGACGGCTGCTCGTCTCCGGCTCGGAGGACGGTTCGCTGCGCCTATGGGATGTCTACCAGGGACGTGAACTGCAAACCATTAACCACCGCATAGAGATCTACGGCGTCGTATTTGGCCCCAACGGCCTGCTCGCCAACAGCGCGGAAGACGGCGCAATACGTGTCTGGCATACAGAAGTAGTAGAGGGATAATACATGCTTCCGATGCTACTACTGGTTAGACACCAAGAGAAAATGGGCGTAGGGACCCGAT
>DMFQ01000064.1 GCA_003450555.1 Ktedonobacter sp. | reverse complement strand
GCCCCACACTCGGAACTGCCGCCGTAAAAATCTCCTGCTTCCCCGTCCGTGTATCGTTCCAGAAAGGGTGGACGAAGTAGTTGTCGGCGGCCAGCCCCTGGTAGTCCCCAATGAATTGCAAACCTGACCCGTCAATTGGGGCATCGACTTTTGGATTCCAGCTCTGCGTCGTCACTCGCACATTTTTGAGGAACGATGCACCTTTGTTGATAGACTGGGCGATGTAGACATCGATCAGCCTGTGTTGAGGATCAGTACGGGTGTCAAAGAATGAGATGCTGACGACGCCGTTGGGCGCGACAACCATTTGTGGTTGGAATTGATTGGCGCCGTTGCGCAAGGAATCATCGTTGACGCGTACAGGTGTCGTCCAGGTCTGCCCATGATCTCGCGAGGTAGACAGCAGAATGTCGGCATCGCCACTGCCTTTATCTGACCATGTGAGGTAGAGTTGACCAGTGTTGGGGTCGCAGGCGAAGGCAGGGAGCGAGATATTGCGATAGCGTTCAGGCGGGAAGATTCCCACAATGTCGTGAATGGTTGCTATCAGCATAGGAGTGGTCCAGGTGGTGCCGCCATCAGGTGAAGTGGTCACTAACAGGCGGGTGGGGATGTGGCGACTCATCAGGTCGATATAGGGGAAGGAGACGGTAAGGGTGCCGTCAGGGGTGACGACGGGAATCGCCCCTTGTGCCGCGTCGCACCTGGTTGAATGGGCGGGACGCCTTAGAGTGGCATTTGTACAAAATGGGGCATTGCCTTCGATAAGGCGCATCGGCGAAAACGTTTTCCCACCATTGGTTGAGCGCGAAAAAGCCAGTTCTTCACTACAATTGTTGCCGTCGCCGCAGTTCCCGTTGTGATCGTAGGACCAGACAACGTAGATACTCCCGCTGTACTTGCCTTTCGTCTGGTCAACGGTGATCCAGGGTTTGTCGTTGAAGGTCCGACCTGTTTTGTCCAGCACGACTGAAACAGGAGCGTTAAATGTCTTGCCGCCATCACGAGAGGTTGAGACTGCGATGCCGCTGACGTTCTTGCTCGTGTTGAGGACAGCCGCATAGACTTCGTTATGAGTACCGAAGGCGAAGCTGATGTCGGAGGTCAGCTCATAATTTTCAAAGCCTGGCAGGAAGCCGCCATCACTCCACGTACAGCCGCCATCGAACGAAGCGAAGAAGCCAATTTTGAAGCGATAGTGGGCGGGATCGGTGAAGAACTTGGAGCCTCCAACGAGGTGGAGTGGATTGTGTGGGTCCTCGACAAGCATTGGCTCGCTGTGGGCGCGATAGGTATCACTGCTTACCTTGACGTTTGTATATGGGGGGTGAGGATGAGAGCCGAGCGTGACACAGAGGCCGCCTCCGGAGAGCGTGTAGAATGGTGTCGGCGTGAGTGTACGGGCCGGAGGGTTGGTTGTGGTGCTATTGCAACCTGTTAGAGTGATAAAGGCTAACGCGGCACAAAGTAACAGGAGTATCGTGTGTTTTAGCAGGCGGCGTTGCATGTGATGGCTCCCTGAAACTGGTAAGGCAATGAGCGAAAACGATCCGTATTAGATACGTCCAGGTAGCCTACAACCTCACGAGTGCAGGCATTCTTGAACAACGTCGAGGGATAGCTTTACCTGATCAGGTAGATTGTTTCTTCTGACTATAGTGTTTGCGGGCCTTGGCACGGTTGCCGCAACTCTTCATATCGCACCAGCGGCGAGTATGGTTTTTGCTTGTGTCCAGAAAAAGCCAGCTACAGGTGTCCGATGCACATATACGCACGTCTTCCAGGGCTTTTGTCGTTAACAGGTCGGCTGCCGAACGCACCACAGGCCAGAGCGGCCGATCAAGGGCGCGCTTTTTAGGCAGCCAGCTCCTCTCGAAGCCGTGCTCTCCTGGCACAATGCAACTCTGTGCCATTGCCTTTGAAAGGGCAGCGTTAAAGATATCCAGGTCCGCTTCGTCAGGTGAAGAACCCTGTATTTTGGCAAGGAGCAGACGGAAGATAGCTTCACGCAGGTCGATTGCCTGTTGCAGTACTGCCGCCGCTTCCTCCTTATGATGTTGTGCCTCTTTATTGAGCAGATGCGCCTCGTCCTCTGTGAGAATATGCGCCTGCTGACCCCATAACAGCAGCTTGTCGTAGCTGGTGAGCAGCTCACGGGGGGCACTCGCGCGATCTTGCAATGTATTGCAAAAGTCCAGGCACATGTTATTGCCTGTAAACTCGAAAATTGGTTGTTGTGTTTCAGCGACGGCCATATAAATCCTCCTACAGCAAGTGTATCACAAAACTACTAACTAGTAAAGTGCCATTGACAGGTTAGTATTTTTATGTTACAATATAACCATCAAATATGATTTTAGTAGTTATGTAACTCGTTTTGATAGGACGAGTGGTATTACCCTGAGGAGGATATTGTGGAGACAATCTTCATTTTTGCTGTTACACTGGTTGTATTGGATCTCGTAGCCTGGAAGTGGGGGCGCAATAGCAGGGACGGCAAGTGCGAGAGTCCGATCTCGGTTGATTGAGATGAAGCAAAGCGCAGGAAGGACAGATACTAAGATGGCGGAAGTTACTTTTGCAGAAGAATTGAAGCAGGTGCCAAAGAGCACCAAGAGTACCTTCCTGCGCTCTCACCAACTGAAATATGATGGACTCCTGGTGTTAGTGACACTGATCTGGGGCAGCACGTTCCTGGTGGTGAAAGAGACATTAAAGCTTACCGGGCCATTTACCTACCTGGCACTCAGCTATAGTGTCGGTACTTTGGCGCTGGCACTCATTTTCCACAAGCGCCTGCTGCGTATCACTCGCCTGGAGGTGAAAAGCGGCCTGACCATCGGCATTTTTCTGTTCGCGGGTTATGCCTTACAGACGACGGGTATTCAGTACACGACCGTCAGTAAAGCAGGCTTTATTAC
>DMFQ01000390.1:1227-3816 GCA_003450555.1 Ktedonobacter sp. | reverse complement strand
GTGTCAATCAAAATGGCACCATACTGCAAATTGGCTACGGAAGCGGAACCTCTTTTCCCCAATATGGCGCACTCGATCTCAGTAGCAGTTATTTCCGCCTGGTTTACAGCACTACTGCGAACTGGGGAACATCCCTAATCTTGCTTCCCGTTTTTTGGAGCCAAACATCTTGTCCGCCCCCTGGACTTTGCCAGGGCGCGCCAATCACTGCTCCCTGGCAAATCGTGGGTACCAACCTGGTGCTCTCAGTTAAAGGAACTATTGGTGGTCTCAACGTTTCTTCCACTGTCAATCTCGATGCCGCCAGCGAATAACGCTATCATTGCTCAGATCTCGACGACGGTCACAGGACATGTCGTGTTAGACAAGCGACCTGGGGAGGCCTTCAAGCCGGTTATGCTTTCTTCTATGCACATCTCATCGACCCGGTGGGATACGCAAGCAGCCTTCATAGGCACTCAAACCTTTGCGCTGCCACAAAATGGTTGGATCATTCAACCCCCTATCGTCGCACAAAACTTTGGTCTGCAAGGAGGAACAAGTGCCTGGAAAACGAACGCTCCCACCATCGAGGTGACCTTAAACCAGGGAAGACAAATCACCGGGTGGGTCACGCCCAGCATTGATCCGAACAACGACAACGTGGGTTACTGGTGTGCAACAAGTAAAGTGCTCCCTTCATGGAGCTTTAGCGTGAAGGCGGAAGCAGGGCAAAACCTCCTATTTTCTCCCTCGGCGGTTTAATCTACCTGTCCGCCAAACCGCAAGGTGCGCGCCGCTTTCTTCAACACCTGAAGCTTTGTCCTCACCGTCAAGAGCCTCACAGCACTACGTACCTGGTACGTGAAACGCATAGATAGTGCCGTCTTCGGAGCCGACATAGACAAACCCATTGGCTACCGTCGGGGAGGAGCGAATTCTATCCCCGGTGGATGCCGTCCAGAGAGGCTGGCAAGAAGTGCTCCCGCATCCAGAGGCCTTAAAGGCATACAACTTTTTGTCATCCGAGCCAATGTACAGCACGCCGTTGGCAATGGTAGGTGAGGAAATGATACTAGCCCCTGTGGATGCTGTCCAGATGGGCTGGCAAGAAGGGTTCCCACATCCAGAGGCCTTAAAGGCATACAACTTGTTGTCATTCGAGCCAACGTAGACCACCCCATCGGCGACAGCTGGCGAAGAGAAAATGCTCTTACCGGTTGATGCGGTCCAAAGAACTTTTCCTGTTTCGGCATTGATGGCATACAGCTTGCCATCATATGAACCGACATAGACTATTCCATTGACGACAGCAGGCGAGGAGCGGATTTCTCCCTTAGTCGGAGTAGTCCAGATACCCCTCCCCGAACCAGCTTCGACAGCGTAGAGTTTACCATCATCCGAACCGATATAGACTATTCCATTGGCAACGGCAGGCGAGGAGCGGATACTATGACCAGTAGAGATAGAGACGGTCCAAAGTTCCCCTCCATTTGAGGCGTTAAAGGCGCTCAGTTTACCATCGTCTGAACCGACGTAGATCACTCCATTGACCAGTGTTGGAGTAGTACCGATACCACCTCCGGTGGTGCCAGTCCATCTGCTATCTCCTGTTACAGCACGAAGGGCATAGAGTATTTTGTCTGAGCCAATGTAGATTGTTCCATTGGCTGCCGTTGGGCCGGCGCCGTTATAGTAAGTGCCATAGGGTTTAACCCAGTCAACGTGTCCCGTACCGGCATCGAGCGCATACATATTACCCTCATTCGAGCCGCGACCCGCCGCACTGACGTAGACTCTGCCATTGGCTACAGTTGGTACAGACCCGATGGGACCTCCCGTGGAAACTTTCCACGCCTGCACCAAATGGGAGACATTTGTAAGACTGAGCACCTTCTCAAAGGGATTGACGCGCGTGTGCTGCGCATCAAAACCTGGCATCACCCCGTGGTTCGTTGCAGCGTTGTAAGCATTGGCGGCAGCAGAAGCTGTAGCGCGGAAACTGGCTGTAGCGGAGGCATGAATATTGGGAGTGGATTGAATGTTGACCGGGGGCTTAGCATTGCTATGGTTGTTCAGCGAGGAAAGGAGAAAGGCAACGCTTCCCATAACAATGATGAGGGCCAATCCAATCAGTAGCATAGCTTTACCTCTGAATAGGCTTCTGGGCTGATGAATAGGTTTCACGATGCTACTAATTGACTTTGGGGTATGGTCAGGTCCTGTTACAGTCTGCATACTCTGTTTAGGGGCAGCGTTCGCGTAGGATACCTTGTAGTCGCCCGTCAACGGGGAGTCCAATTGCTCTTGCGCAAGTAGTGGGTTCAATACAGGTTGAGGTGAGAGCGGTGATGACGCAGCTTGAGGGAGCGGCCGTGCAAGAAGAGTAGCGTTCTCTACTGTTTGACTACCCTGTTGTGCAGGTAGTGTATTGAGCGCAGGTTGCCCTGAGAGTGGCCATGCCGGAAGAGTGACGTTCTCTTGTGCATGACTCGCCTCTTCTAAAGCCTCTGCAAAATCCCGGATGGTGGCAAAACGCTGCTGGAAATCCTTAGCCAGCGCTCTGAGCACCACATGCTCTACTGCAGGTGAAATGGTTGGTATTTTCTC
>DMFQ01000390.1:0-1120 GCA_003450555.1 Ktedonobacter sp. | reverse complement strand
CTCTACTGCAGGTGAAATGGTCGGTATTTTCTCTCGTAAAGGGGGCACAGGAACATGCACTTGCTGGTACATGACTGCGAAGGCCTCTCCCTCGAAAGGGCGGGACCCGCACAACCATTCGTAGACAACAATGCCCAATGCATATTGATCACTGGCCGGGTGAGGATTGCCCTGGATCTGCTCAGGCGCCATGTAGGAAATAGTACCAGAGGCACTTAAGCCAGTTCTCTGCTGCGTAATCAAATTACTTACACTTTGTTCGATGGCGGAGATGCCAAAGTCGCTAAGCAAAAGGTCCTGGTCGGTCCTGAGTAACATATTCTCCGGTTTGACATCTCGGTGCACCAGTTTCTTCTGTTCGTGAATGTACTGAAGGGCATCAGCCACCTGGTTCACATAGGAGACGATCGTTTCAAGCGGTAAGCGGGTCCCCCTGAGATATCGCGTTCGCACAGTCCCACGAGAAGCGTACTCCATCGTGAGAAAGGGAATCGTGCCCTCTACGCCAAAATCGAGGACGCGCACAATATGAGGATGCGTAAGATGAGCAACGGTACGTGCTTCGCTGCGAAATCGCTCCACATCCTCGCTCGCTAATTGGGAATGCAACACCTTAATAGCAGCCTGAATATCTAGATAGATATGCTCACCCAGATAGACTTCAGCAGTCCCCCCTTTTCCCAATAGACGAACAAGGCGATAGTTGCCAAACTGTTGTCCGATCCGACCTACCATAGACCCTCCCGAACGTATAGTCCGCTCTTACACTTATTTTTGATCGAGTTGAAAAGGAACGGTCCTCTTCATTTTACAGTAGAAAAAGTCTATATGCAAATTCATAAAGAATTTCGCTACTTTCGCAGGTAAACGTAGTGATAGGGTAACTGCGACCAACTAAAATGTTGCAGTTCCTGTAATCCAATCTTGTTTTGTTTGACCCACTACCTTCGCATCCCCACGAGCAATTGGTAGCAAAAAAATGGAAACCTCCATCGTCTCCATGGTAGATGGTTCCAGTGGTTCCATCCACTTTCAAGAGTCTGAGGTTCATAATTCGTAGCAGGCGTTAGGTTCCTGAAATGCCTGGTTTACTGAGCGGCTGAGCCATGCCATTGCAATG
>DMFQ01000208.1 GCA_003450555.1 Ktedonobacter sp. | reverse complement strand
TTATCGCGTGCATCATAGGAATCATCATGATACCATTCTGGGTTGGTTTCATCAGAATTCCTGGCCTGAGCCTGCTCGCCTCGATAGCCATTGGCGCATTCCTCCTGCAATTTATGGTGCAGGGAGCATGGGGAGTCATACCCGTACACCTGAACGAACTCTCGCCCACGGATGTACGTGGCACATTCCCGGGCTTTGCCTATCAACTGGGCAACCTCTTCGCCGCGTTCATCGTCTTCCTTGAAGCGATCCTGGCGCAGAATATCGGAACGAAAGCGACGCCAAATTACGCGGCAGCCCTGGCGATCTTCTCGCTCGGCGCCTTCATCGCCGTCATCATCTTTACAGCCATTGGCCGAGAGGCCCGAGGCATCGAGTTCATCAGCGCAGATGAGCAGCAGCCCGTCCCAGCAGGAATGGTAAATCCAACAGAGAAAGCCATCAGCTAACATCAGCTAAAAAGCAAAGATCATACAAAATTTGTTAGCTAAAGAACGGCTCCCCCCGTCGGGGAGCCGTTCCAGCAATTCCCGTAGGGGCGGGCGTGGCGTGGTCGATGGGTGAGGACGCTTGCGTCGCCCCGTCCTGTTCACAACTGAGAACCTCCCCACGCAACGCAAGCGTCCTCACCCCACATCCCCATCCACAACCACCCTCACCCCCACGAGACGAACCTGACAAACTTCCTCATCATCCTCACAAGTACACATCATTGGACCCATCACCACCATCCCTTAATTGAGGATATTGAGCGTGTTGGTGCAATCATCCACGTAGTAAACGCCATTGCCACCGGGAACGATTGCTAAACCGAAGAGACAGCCAGCGCCCCGTGGACTACCCGATGTATCGAGAAACTTCTGTGCAATTTGTGTACCATTGGGCGTTGTTTCCACGATTTTGCCGTTGTTCCCATTGGTGGTGAGAATATCGGCATTGGGCGCAATGGTTAGCCCGAGAGGATCATTAATAGCGCCATTTGACGTCACATCTTTGCCTGTATGGGCTGTGCCATTGCGGTTAAGAGCGTTGGGAATAGCTGCGATGCGGTTATTCAAACTATCCGCGACATAGAGGGTTCCGTTACTGCCAAGCCCTACTCCTGTTGGTCCAATGACCAGTGACGCTGGATCGGTTCGCTCGGAGAAGCCAGAGCCAATGACTGTCGTCGTTACTTTGCTGGGCATGCCATTCCCTTGTTGCGGGACATTTAGGACCATACGCACCACCGTCCCTTTATTCACGACGTTAGGACTGGCTGCAACGGTGCCATTCAGGACGTTCGTGAAAAAGAGCGCCGCTGTGGCATCATTGTCGAGTGCGGTCATATCCCAGGGTCCATTAATCACCCCTCCTGAGAAAGTCTCTACCACCTGGCCTGTGCTGTTCAACACGAGCAAGCAGCCAGCCTTCGCTGTCGCTGACGTACCATCGCCAGTGGGCAAGCTCCCCACAATTACCCAGCCTCTTTGGAGTACGACAAGTGCCGTAGACAAGCCAACACCGCCAGGACAAGCCCCTGGCAGCATGGATGCATCGATCTGGGCAAAGAGGTGACGTGTGCCGCTGGGCGAGATCTGCACGATCGTGGTGCCTGTGCCCTGGAGATTTGAACTGTTATTGAAGTTACTGACCAGGACATCACCACTGACAAGCTTCCCAAGAGAGCGTTGCACTACAGCTACGCCATACGGGTTGATATCGCCGTTGCTGGGAACGGTTGAAACAATGATAGAGGTATGATGGAATCGATCAATGTAAGAGCTACCCGAGGCCTGCACTACGAACGGCATAACCGCTAGAGCAACCACTAAAAGAACAGGCGTGAGTAACAACACGCGATGTCGTGTCATCTTGTTCCTCCTCAAAAAATACAAGATCCAAATAAGATGCCAGGGGGAAATTCATCTAATTTCCCCCTATGAGTAAATACGTGACGAGTTACACGACAAACCTGTTCCACGATAGCCAGGAAAATCTAAACTACCCCTCAGCTTGATAGGAAGCCTTAGCGGGGATTTCGGTACGAAAAAATACGATGACCCCAAATTGGTGCGAATTGTTGTTAATATTTCGTGTTGCCAAACGATAGTGATGATGAGTACTCGAACAAGACGAGGGAATGAATGCGAGCGGATATGTATACAACACAGGCGGAGCCGGAAATAGCTCTCTTGTACAGGAAATACGCAGCAGGGATTCTGACCTACGTGCGTCATCATATCACCTCGCAAGAAGACGCGGAGGACCTGGTAGTAGAAGTCTTTTTGGCGGCTATTGAGAGTCCATCGTTCGCCTCGTTATCGGAAAAGGCAAAACAGTCATGGCTCTGGCGAGTGACGCGCAACAAGGTAATTGACGTCTACCGACGCTCCAACGTGCGCCAGAGTGTGAACCTCGATCTTGCGGCTGAATCTCTCTTTGAGGATGAGCAATTCAGCCCCGAAAATGCCGCCTTACGACAAGAAGATTACATGGATTTGTATACGCATCTACAACGTTTACCGGCGCATCAACAGGAGATTTTACGCTTGCGTTTTGGTCAAGACTTGTCCTGCAGCGAGATCGCGACTGCGTTGAGAAAGCAGGAAAACGTTGTGCGCGTCACTCTTTCACGTAGTCTCAATCTTTTGCGGAAACTATATCGACGTAGAAGGGAGGAAGAGTGAAGTGAGCAACCAGGATGATTTTTTTACACCTGAAGAGGTTGACAGGCAGATTGATCAAGTGAGCCGACTCAGAGAAGGCGAACGAGCGGATGCCGAAGTAATGGCGTATCTTCGCAGCTTGTACGGGATAGATACCCAACAGGAGCAAGGAATGCTCGATCGTATCTGGAGCCGCATCGCGGATGCAGCTTCTCCTTTACAGCACAACCTACCACAGAAACAAGAGCGAGAGAGAGTAATAGCTATACAACATCAACCAGCCCTGGTAAGCAACCTGGCTACACACAGACGTCGTACGACGTTCATGCAGCGACTGGGTATGCTGGCGGCTGTCGTTTTCCTGGTGGCCCTGGTAGGCAGTATGGCGATACTGTTCAACTCAATTCGCCATAACGCTGGTGGCCCTGACTCCGGTGGCTCAAAACCACATGCGATCATCACGACGATACCTCCGACATCGACGCCGAGGCCAACGCCGAAGCCAACAACCAAACCTGTACCACTGAAGGTCACCTCTGTCGATATGTCGGTCGTGCCAGGATCAATTGCGGGCATACCCTGCGGTACGTTCGTGACCGTGACATACAAGGCAACCATTCAGGTCACGCCCCACGGCCCTGGTGGGACCGTCCAGTTCGGGTATACAGTCAACAATGGCCGTAGCCAAAACATGGCCAGTGTCACGTTTGCCCCAGGAGAGACCAGCAAAACCTATGCCTTTACGTGGAGCGGTGCGCTGCCTGTGGATCATACCTTCCCGGAGCCGGGTGGTATCGATGTGACCAGTCCCAATCAATTGATCTCCCCCCTCGTGGGACCAGGCGGTACGTGTCAATAACCTGTCACACCACCCTTGCCGTATCGCACCCGGCACGTCTCGTTTGACGAAATTGTTGCTGAGTGACGATGCTCTCGTTTCTACTGCTACGCAGCCAGCAGTTGTGACAGGAGAGTCTGCCACCCCTTAGAACCCTGCTGAATGGGTACGAATCGAAAATGAAGTCAGGAGAACACATGATGAAGCGTTTTATCAGGGTTGCCATACTGCTGTGTGTGGTAACTGTTCTACTCAGCGCTCTGTCGCTCAAAACGGTAGAGGCAAAGGCCACTCCATCGAGCTGGAAGGGTTTCCAGAACCGGTTCAGCTCCACTTCCTGTGGAACGTGGAACGTCGTGCCCAGCCCTACTAATCCGAACGGGAGCAGTGGCCTGAGCGGAGTGGCGGCGGT
>DMFQ01000120.1:1355-3872 GCA_003450555.1 Ktedonobacter sp. | reverse complement strand
GTGGGACGCGATACATCGGGTCCCTACGCCATTCCACCTGCGTTGATGGGGTAAGGTGGGGAGAGACATTTCTACATGTTACGCGTGCCACACCCCACCCCGCGTGGGACGCGATACATCGGGTCCCTACGCCATTCCATATCTCTTTATAGTATTGTTGATGGGTCAAGTGGCTCTGTGCGACCGGTGCCTCTCAGGATGAAGCGTTGAATCTTGCCTGTTGCCGTCTTGGGCAGCTCGGGAAGGAACTCAATCCAGCGCGGATATTTAAATGGCGCGAGCCGCTGCTTCACAAACGCTTTGAGTTCTTCTGCTAACGCCTCCGAAGGTTCCTGGCCTTCCCTGAGAACAACGTATGCCTTGGGTTTGACCAGTTCGTCGGCATCGAATTCTCCCACTATCGCGGTCTCCAGGACCGCCGGGTGTGCGATAAGCGCGTTCTCGACTTCAACAGGAGAGACCCATTGGCCTCCTACTTTCAGCATATCATCTGAGCGACCACAGTACCAGTAGTAGCCCTCTTCATCCTGGTAATATTTATCACCCGTATGGATCCAATGTCCTTGAATGACATCCTTGGTCTTCTCATGTTTATTCCAGTAATAGGCCGTCGTACTCTCTCCTTTGATGAGGAGATTCCCGATATCTCCCTGGGCGACCGCGACGCCGTTTTCGTCGGCAACCAGGGCTTCATAGCCAGGCACAAGCTTACCAGTACTGCCAGGTTTTATTTCGCCGGCGCGGTTGCTAATGAAAATGTGCAGGATTTCTGTGCTGCCAATGCCATCGAGTATCTCTACATGAAACGTGTCTTCAAAGCGGCGCAGGATGTCAGCGGGCAGTGCCTCGCCTGCTGAAATGCAGACGCGCACAGAGGAGAAATCGAAGCGCTTACCCGCGTTTGGCAGCGCAAGCATTCCTGCGTAGAGCGTAGGTACGCCAAAGAAGATGGTTGGACGATACTGCTCGACTACTTTGAACATGTCTTCCGGCAGCGGCCGCCCGGGAAAGTGCACGGCACTGGCGCCTACTCCAAAGGGGAAATACAAGTTGTTGCCGAGGCCATAGGCGAAGAAGAGCTTGGCAGCGGAGAAGGTAATGTCGTTTTCGGTGATACCAAGAACCGATTTGGCATAATACTCCGTGCAGTATGTCATATCGTGCTGTAAGTGCACACAGCCCTTGGGAAAGCCAGTGCTGCCGGAGCTATAGAGCCAGAAAGCACTGTCGTCTTTGCTGGTCTGCGCTGTTTCCAGGCTGCTTGACGCACGATTGACCCACTGCTCAAAGTCATGCAAGGTGGGGGTTGTGGCATTCGCAGAAACAGAGGCGGAACTGGTAGAGGGAGTTTCGACGACGATGAGGTGGCGCAGGTATTTCAGTTCAGAAAGGATTGGCTCTATTTGCTGCCAGATCGCGGTATGGATAAAGAGGACACGCGCGCGGCTGTCATTGAGCATATAGACGTAGTCTTTGGGGCGCAGCATGGTATTCATGGGAACAGCGACAGCCCCTATTTTGATAGCGCCAAAGAAGGCAGCAGCGAATTGTGGGGAATCAAGCAGTAGGAGGGCGACGCGCTGTTCCATCTCGATACCCAGGTCGAGGAGACCATTGCCAACGCGGTTACTGAGTTCGGCGATCTGGGCATATGTGTAGGACGTTCCCTCGTAAAAAATGGCGGCTTTCGCACCTTTTCCCTCGGTCAGTTGGCGATCCAGGAAGGCGGTAGCGGCGTTGAACTGATCTGGTATGACTATAGAAGGAAAAGTAGATGAAGTAGGTAAAGTTGCCATGGCGCACCTCTTTTCTGTAATCCTGAAAAGTATACTACATCGAGCGCATAATGAGCATTGCTGTGATCTCAAGTATAGCAGATTATGCCAGGTATGCGTAGCTTTTTTATGGTAATCCCAGGTAGATGAGGAATTCGCGATTGCCGTCGCGCCCGTGAATGGGTGAGTCGGTGAGGCCTTTTATGTGGAAGGGAGTGAACTCGCGAATCCATGCTTGTAGCTCGTCGAGGACGCGCGTATGGATGGCCGGGTCGCTGATGACGCCTGCTCCACGGTCTACTTCGGTTTTTCCGGCTTCAAATTGTGGTTTGATCAATGCAATAGCCCATGGGATGGGAGATTGATGTATTGCGTTTTGCGGTAGCGATGGCATGATGAAAGGTACAATAGCGGGCAATACCAGGCGCAGCGAGATGAAGGAGACATCGATGACGACGCACTGGATGGGTTCAGGCAAGGATGTCAGGTGGCGGATATTGGTGTGTTCCATGACCACGACGCGCGGATCATTGCGCAGCGTCCATGCGAGTTGTCCATGGCCAACGTCGACAGCATAGACGCGCAGGGCACCGCGTTCGAGCAGGCAATGGGTGAAGCCACCCGTTGAAGCGCCAACGTCGAGGGCATTGAGACCTGTGGGATTGAGCTGAAAGGTGTCAAGAGCTTTTTCGAGTTTCAGTCCACCTCGGCTGACGTATTTGAGTTCTTCGGGGGCTTCGGC
>DMFQ01000120.1:0-1313 GCA_003450555.1 Ktedonobacter sp. | reverse complement strand
ACGTAGACCTGGCCAGCCATGATGAGCGCGCGTGCCCGTTCACGACTGGGTGCCAGGCCGCGCCGTACTACTGCAACGTCTAGTCGCTCTTTGTTTGTAGCCATTGTTTTGCCTATTTTTCTATGGAATGTGGAAGAGATGAGGTGACCTCACAAAATACTTCCTCTGTTTAGACCTGGTACAATAGTTTGCGATGAAGGACCGAGATCAGCGTGTCGGTGAGTGTGATCATTTCCTCGAATTGCCTGGACTGCTGCTCCAGCGGCAGTCCAATTTCGCGCCAGCGTGAGAGCAAATGCTGCTCGTAAGCGGCGATTTCGCTGCGGGCGAGCTGGCGTAATTGAAAGCGTATCAACGAGGGCAGCGCAAGTGGTAAACCGAGCTTGGAGAGACGCTGATAGAGATGGAGCAACAAAACATCATCTCCTGAGAAGAGGACCGCTTCCTCTGCTTCGACAGGAAAGAGCAATCCCTGGCGCGTCAGTTCGTCAACCTGCTCTTCACTAGCCCCTGTTTGTTGCTTCAATTCCTCTTTGGAGAGCTTCACGTCCTGACCCGAGGAGGTTAGGGGTCGCAGGAGGCGCTGCTTCAGGGCCAGGTTCATCTCTACATCGCCATGCTCTGCGCGAATCTCGAGCAAGTGCTTGATGATGTCCAGGGGTAAATTTTGCTGCTCCTTGAACTCTTTGATTATGTTTAAGACCAGGAGGTGTTCTTGATTATAGTAGGCAACACGCCCGTGCATGATCGGCGCGGGAAGTAGCCCCTGTGTATTATAGAAGCGAATGGTTCTGCTTGGCACTCCCGTTGTATGAGAGAGATCGTCAATACGGAGCAAGTGCTGCACATTACTGTCTGCCAAGGGTACTGTACCTCAAAAAGTGTAACAGATGAACTGTTGTATCAAAGTTATAAATAAACAGGGGAGCGATATCAGCCTTGATGTCGCTTACCCCTGTGTCAGGCCTTTTTTCGCTGCCGACGGATGACCCTCTATCCCCAGCTTTTAGCCTGTTGCCTGGTTGATGATTTCTTCGTCAGTTACATCACCCTTGATGGTGGCCTGACCAACGAAGAAGAGGACCGCGCCGATTATCAACGAAACTACGGAGATGCCGCCAATCCATGTGACCCATAGCCCGTTGCTGAGCAATGGAGTCCAGGGACCTGTGAAGATTACCCAGACACCAAAACCGCTGGCTAGGAGACCCAATGCCGAACAGAGGTAGAAAACCCAGTCGGGGGCCAGGCGCCTGCGGGTGCTGTCTCTTATACACATCTCCGAGCCCACGAGACGGACTCCTATCTCGTAT
>DMFQ01000400.1:8673-8827 GCA_003450555.1 Ktedonobacter sp. | reverse complement strand
GGTGTATGCAGGACTGGAGGCGGAGGTCGCCGATCTTGCTCGCTTTTTGGGTGTACAGAGCAAACCGACTCACAACCTTATTGGTCATCCACAACTGAATGGATGAGCTACGATGAACAACTCGCACATTTGCACCAATTTAAGAACTGTTGAG
>DMFQ01000400.1:7399-8411 GCA_003450555.1 Ktedonobacter sp. | reverse complement strand
AGCGCGGCTTTACGCGTGTGAAGCGGGACATGTGTCGAGGAGAGATGACCCTTACGGTCACAATGAAAATGGTGTCCTATCGCTTCTGCTGGTGCCAATGGGCTACGAACAACTCGCCCCCACGGAGAACGTCCTGCGCGGGGGTGAGGGTGTTGCCAGATGGGCCTTAAAGTTGCGCGTTCTGGAATTTGTGCCAGAGGCGTTCGGCAATACGCCTTCCATCGTACTCCAGGCCGTAGCGCGCGACGTACTGGCAGATCTTCTCGATATCGCGTGTCAGCAGGAAGAGAGCGTTCGAGTTGAAACGCGGATCGACGGCCTGCGGGAAGTCGATGATTTTCGCCTGACCCCGCCAGTACAGGACGTTGTAGCCCGAGAGGTCGCCATGTATATAGTTGTGAGCCAGCCAGAGTTCGATATTGCGCAACAGGTTGTCGAAAACAACGCGCGCCTCCATCCTGGATAGTTCGCTGCCCTGGAGAGATCGGGCGGCTCGTTCACGGTCGCCAAAGTACTCCATAAGGATCGCGCTCTGGGTGCGGGCAATGGGTTGTGGAATGTCCGCTCCCGCGCGATAGAGGGCCATCAGGACATCGAACTCGTGATTGACCCACATGCCAAACTGCACCTGGCGTCCAAAACGGCTCTTATTCTGCACTGCACGGCGCAACTGTCCGTTGGTGATGACACGCCCCTCTTGATAGATTGCGTCATTTTTGAAGCCGCGATTGTTGCGTGGACGATAGATTTTGGCTGCCAGCAGTTCCGCGCCGGTTGAGGGATGCGCCTGACAGCAATAGACGGTAGCTTCTTTGCCACGCTTCACCTCGTAGAGGATTTCAGTGATCATCCCTTCGGCGAAGAAGTAATCGAGGGCCTCCTGAACGGGGTCCTGTTGGGCTAGTATTTCCTGTTCTTCCAGTTCGTCCATTGTGCGAAGCTGTTTGCGTTTTGACATGCTACGTTTTTGCTCCTTGTGATGGTAGGTAACGTATGTGTGCTCAAGATGATA
>DMFQ01000400.1:5714-7238 GCA_003450555.1 Ktedonobacter sp. | reverse complement strand
CGGCCAGTACATGCGGTTCTATTTCAATCTCATCTGAGCTTTGCTCGTGTTAGCTGGAGAACCGCCGAGGTTGCTTCTGACCTTCCCGGAGACATGATGCGGTGAGGACTGTGACTTGTCGCATGACACGCTCCTTTCATATGTTCCAGGAATGGCGTTCTGGAACTGGTCAGAAAAAGTATTGTACGTTGAGTTTACCTGAAGCTGTGGGGGAATGTCAAGAGTAAGTACCTTTCAAATTATCGGTCTCTTGACACCGTATCCATCGCGGCTGAATATCCTCCACAGGCCGATCAAACAAACCCTCCTGACCATCCAGGCGAAATAACTGCTCGAAATCTTCCGCTGAGAAGGCTTTGCGCAACCGTGCCGCGTAGGATGTCACCAGCACCTGCAAATAGTGTTCCACGTCGTAGTCCCGCCGGTTGCCTATCTCTTCACTATGAGATGGCACGGCAGGCACATCCTGGGGATGCTCAGCGACGCCCAGAAATTTGCTTTCGGTATGCTCTACAGGTCCCTGCTCTTCTCCATTCGTGCGCGTCTCCGCCTCCCAGTCGTTGCCTACAGATGCCTCGTCCGTCTCTTCTGGCAGCCAGATATACTTCTTGTTGCGCGCGCGATAGTAGCGCACCTGTTCTCTTGGGAACCAGCGCGTTCTCCCGGCAGCAAGCAGCGCTTCGTACTGGGCTTCTGGATGCGCGCCACGCGAGGCCATGTAGGCTTCTGGCGTCTTACTGAGGCGCACTTTGGCCCCCACTTCCGCAGCTGGTACTACACGGTTGCGCAGCGCGGTGACCGTCTCAAGATAGGCATCATGCAGCCCGGTGATATCGTTGGTCATGGCACTGAGCAGCGCCCGGCGCAGAAAACGCTCTCCAAATGGCTCGGCTCTGCTGGAACGCAGCGCTACGCCGCGCACAATCAACTGGCCGCCGTAGGTCAACAAGGCATAGTTCTTCACCTCGTGGCTGAACATGGCCTGATAGCGTCCCTCATATTCGAGCCGGATACCCCCTGGCAACTCAGTTGCTATTTCGTCCACCAGCGCGCGCTCCTGCTCTTCCGTCCAGTCGGTGGGCACCGCGAAATAGACGCCGTCGGTGTCGGCTTCGATTAGCGCCATCCCGCGCTGGCGCAGCGCGTCCAGCACCTGGGAAAGCACCTTGCGTCCTCGCTGTGTCACCTCTCCGGCAGCACGGCTATCGGCGAAGAGCGCCATCGAGCCAGCCCCCATATAGCCGTAGGCAGAGTTGATGAGGATCTTCATTGCCGCCTGAGTCGCGTCATGTGTATTGGCCTCTACCGAACCTGGCACGGCCGCCTTCGCTGCCGCTTTATGAGACAAGCGCAGGTCCGTCAGGCGGCTCAAGATACTCAGCAAGACGCCTAACCGATCACAAGCGGGACCTATCTGGTAGGTGCGCATGAGCGAGGGGTAGAGCGAGGCGACATCGGCCTTCACCACGTGTTCTGCGATGCCTTCGGCGAAGAGGTGAACCGCTCCCCCCTCGTGCAGTCCCA
>DMFQ01000400.1:1885-5571 GCA_003450555.1 Ktedonobacter sp. | reverse complement strand
CCCATCGCCGGACCAGCCGAGGCCAGCCGCTCGTAACGACGCGGTGCCATGCTTGCCAGCGCGAATGGCGCCCCCAGCAGCCGACGCGACAGTCCATCGACCTCGATGACATCATCGAGCGCGTAGCGGCGCACCAGTTCCGGGTCCTGGCGATACGTCTCAAAAATCGCAGCGCCCTCAATGTACACCCTGTCGGGAGCGGCTATGCCAAAATAGCGCGCCACCTCTTTGAGACGGTGACTGGGCATATCGCGCACCACAAAATCGTGGCGACGCACGGCATCCAGCGTGTCGATTAACTCGCGCCCCGCCAGGCTGTAACGCGTGCGACGACGAGCATCAGGCCCGACTGCCAGCGTGTCGGCGCGCCGCTCCAGCAGCGCTGGTCCGCCCTGGCGACCCAATGCCAGCGCAATGCCGTGCGCGGCGGCACGCTCTTCCAGGAAAGGGAGGTCAAAACCAAAGAGGTTATGGTTCTCGATCACATCGGGGTCTCGTTCGCGAATCACGTTGCAGAGCCTGGCAATCAACTCTGCCTCGTCCGCAGGATCAGGTGCATCAAGTGTGGTGGCCAGCCCGCGATTATCGCGCAGGGAGACCATGAAGATACGCCCACGGTGCGGGTCAAGCGCCGTTGTCTCCAGGTCAAATTGCAGACGATGTAGATCGTCATAGACCATACCGCGGAAGTAGACGCGCCCCGTGAGCATCAGATACTGTTCGACCGGCCCAACGCGGTAGTAGGTTTCCGGCAGGTCGTTCAAATTCGTGACTTGCCGCCCCAACCTGCGCGAGGCTCCACTCAACAACATGCGCTCAAGCGCCCGTCCATCGCGTGCCGAGAGCACATAGCGATACGAGCCGTCAGGTCCTGCCATTTCGCGATAGCTGACTAGCGCACTATCCCCAGCAGGTGCATGGTATGGCAGCAGGGACTGTCCCAGATGAGTCAGGTCAGACAGCGTGGTTGCAAATAGCCAGGGGCGAAAACGTTCAGTCGTATAGGTAATGCGCTCTCCTTCACGCCGCCACACGATCGCGCGCCCCTCGCGATTGGCCCACACCGAGACTATGCCCGGCGTCGGATCCCAACCGAATACCCAAGCTTCTTGTTGAGACGATGAAGGAGTATCATGAATGGGAATCATCGTCCTCCTAATTAAGATACCGAAGCATTGGCAACGTCTATTACATTTCGTCTCGTAACTAGTGTACCACGAAACGCAACTTTCTATGGCATTGTTGACTCAGGGGTAACGCAGGGATACGTTGCATTTGAAGAGTTTGCTGAGTAACCAATCTCATTGTATCTCCCTGGTAGTGAATCAGTGTATATGCGGCTTCAAACCTACTATTTATAGGTTGAGGGGAGATAGGTCAAAGGAATGCACAATCACCTTTGATCGCGTGAGCTGTTTATGCCTATTATTCTATACAATTGAGCGCCTGAAGCAACCGGGCAGCAATGCTACTTTTAAGCAATTAAGTATTTACACCGCTGGTGTCACACGCAGTGTTGGTTGCGGGACAGGTGCATCTTTGTGGAAGAAGCACGGTTGCTCACGTTCATCCATTGGCTCGATATTCCAGGAGTTGATCAGTGTTCGCAGGGCTTCGATGCGTTTGATTGTATCATCGCACCATTGCTTGTCTTTCCCTTCCCAGTATGGATATCTGCTTTGTGGATCTGTACTCACACTGAGTTGCTGTTGCAATTGATTTTCGAAATCTGGACTGTTGAGAACCTTTCTCATACCGACAATATTTTTTTCCAATTGAGCCATCAGGACCAGGAAACGCACCCAGACGTGATGATCGAAATTGAACTCGTTCGGGTCGCAGAATTTCTCCCCTGCCTCCTGACCCTTTGTCACAACTCTATCGATGACCGACCTGGGCATGGTCAGGTTCAGTCCGCCCTCGCTATCATTCAGGCGGACCTGTACAATGCGCTCGCGATAGCTTGGCAGATTTGCTTGCATCGTATCACGGTAATTCTGAGCGGTGCTGAAGATGGCGAGCGCAAAGTCAAGGAGCCCGTTGACCTGGCTCCATTCTGGGTCCTGCGCTTCTTCAGGCTTAGGAAGATAGATGGCATCATCTTCTTTAAGTACGGCATGAGTAGCAGCAGATGACAGTTCCTCGGCGCATTCTTGAAGAGTGCTGGTCGCTTGAGACAGCGAAGCGAGGTATATGCCAAAAGTGGGGCGCGAAGGGAGCCATGCATCGAAAAATGAGATGGGGAAGTTGCTACAAATGCCGCCATCACTGAACCAATTCAATTGCATAGCATCCGCCGCGAGGCGGGGTGGGTCCTGCCCCTGGTTTACAGAGCTTATGTAGGCCTTATACGCCAGGGTACCGACGGTATAGAGAGGCACAGCGCTCAATAAGACGGGGAAACTAAGACTCATGCGTGTGCAGACGACGACCGGCAACTTTTCCGAGTTCGGGAGATAGTAGTACCCGTCCTGATCAGGCAGTTCAGGTAATTTCTCCCGTGGGATTAAAGGCCTTCTCTCTGGATCGGGATTGCGCGAATCAGGCTGATTATCGATCATGTGCTGCACGACTTTCTGCGGGAAGAGTTTGAGCATTTCACTTTTCTTGAAGAGAAAGTTGTGCAGGCCTTCTGGCATGAGATAGGGAAGATTATGGCTCAGATTCGATGTGACCATCTTGAGTTCGATCTGTTTTGCGCTCAACTGCTCGAACGTGAGCGGGCAGTTGAGATCCACGCCAGCCATCTCCTGGAATTTGGTATAGAGCCAATCGGTCAGATTGGGCACCTTGAGATTGGCACTATCGCTGTGCCCAGGGCAGATTCCGTAGAAGTTCTTTGGCAGGTATGCAATGGATGAAATGATCCCACTCACATGCCAACCGAGCCAGGCACCGAGTAAGCCCAGTATGACGAGAAAGAGTGCGAGTATCCAGATACCTTGCGCGGCACTCGCCGGCGAAAACAGGTAGACAATGGCAAATATCGCCAGTGGGGGGAGTACAGATAGGATTATCCCCAGGGATATGCCGAGAACGACACCGAGCGAAAGGGGTGGATAGCGTACGAACCAGCTTCCCAGCACCCGAAAGGCCAGCCCCATCACGTTCAATAGATTTTGTAAGACACTCGGTGGTTTTGGCGCTTGCGTCTTGTTCATGGGCTGCTTATTACTTTGTGCTGTCGAAGTACCTGGAGGGGGAGAGGGAAGGAGGACATGCAGCAGATCCAGGAGTGGCTTTGTGTGTGGAACGGCCTGGAAAAGATCTGAGAGGTTACTGTCCTCTCCAAGCCATACCCTCACATGCGTATCAAGGTACTCGAAGCCACCATTGTCGCGGTTGAACTCAGCCGCTGCGATGCCGGCAGCAGCAATTGCCCCAGCTGAGGTTCCTCCGATGTTGCGAAATGTGTATTTCTCTTTGAGCTTAAGCGCTGCGGGTGGATAGACAATGCCACTGGTAATACCACCCTCCATCACGAGATCACAAGACAACGAAGGTTTCGCTTGCCGAGATGCGTCCGGTTGTACAGATGATAGCGACATGATTGCTTCTCCTTTTGACAGGGCGTCACGAGCTTCTCAAGACGATCGAATGATCATTATTCTATTTTAAAAAGTAGATGCTCAGCACGAGTTCTTTTCGCATGTGAAATTATTAAAAGACGTAGGTTTTCATCTACG
>DMFQ01000400.1:0-1763 GCA_003450555.1 Ktedonobacter sp. | reverse complement strand
TCATCTACGGCTTGCTGGCTATACACTTTAGCCCTTCCATACCAGGCAAGCTTTTTTTATTTACCCAACTCTTTCCAGCACAAAATCAGCAAAAGCCCGAATATGCTGCTCAACAGGCACATACACACCGCCGGACTTGTACGCCCTGGAACCCATGCTCAACTGCGTCCATTGGCACACCTCCCAGTCCTGCTTGTTCACAATATCAAAAATCTCGACGGCATCCATCGGATCAAAGTCTTCGCGCGCCATCACTGCCGGGTCAAAAAGCCAATCACACGTAATACGAGTGCGTGCGGGACCATCCGGCACTAACCAGTGGATAACCACGTGATCGTGGAGCAGGTTCAGCAGCGCGTTGGGCTGTAGCACAATCCCATAATACTGGCGCAAATCTTCCGGCAGCAGACCAGGCAGCGGCGGACGACTGGCTTTGCCCGTAATCGTAAATGCCTCGACGTGCTCAGCTAGCCTGGCCGCCTCTCCATTGACGTAATCAGAGACAATGCCCGTCTTGAACTCCGGCAGCAGTTGGCAAAATTCAGGATGCATCGGCGCGCAATGGTAGCATTCCATAAAATTCTCAAGGATCAGTTTCCAGTTGGCCTGCACATCGTACACGATCGTCTTCCCAACCTTGAGATTCCCAACATCATAGCGAGCAAATGCCGCGTAGTCGCCAAAGCGCTCGACGATAGTCTCATTGAGTTGATCCGCAATTGGCGCGGGCTTATCCGCTAGATTCAGCCAGACCAGTCCCTCCCATACCTCCAGCGCCACCGGCAAAAGGCCATACAATGCACGGTCGAACTGTTCGTCGGAGAGCACATTCGGCGCACCGATCAGCCGCCCATCGAGTCCATAGGTCCACGCGTGATAATGGCACTGGATCGAGCCTTTCAAGCGTCCGGAGGCTTCGTTGCAGAGGCGCGCGCCGCGATGCCTGCACACATTGAGGAACGCTCGGAGTACATCATCACGACCACGCACGACGATAATACTTTCTCGCCCAATCGTCACAACCGCGTAGGACCCTGGACCAATGATTGCGTCTGCGCGACCAACACAGACCCACATCTGAGAGAAAATTCTCTCCTGCTCCAGGTCATAGATTGCCTGGTCATAGTAATAGCGGCCAGGAAGCGTCGAAACAAAGGGGGTTTCCGAACGAGCCATAGTTGTCATGTATTGCACCTCGGTCTGCTAAATAAACGAGCTTTCACCCATTACTAGATCTAAACTTCGCCCTCGAGATCTTCCGTCATCTCTGGTACTCCAGCGTTTTTGTACAGGGCAGACAATGGAAAGCGTACATCAAGGCTCATGAGCGCTATCTCATCGCCTGGCCCGTAGGATTGGTAGATTGCCCATCCCTGCGGCGTGCGGCGGTACACTTCAACGGCCTGGTACTTAGTGGCAACAAGCACATATTCTTGCACGGTTGAGCAGGCGCGATACAAGCTGAATTTTCTTCCCCGGTCGTAGGCTTCGGTAGAATCTGATAACACCTCGACAATGACGCAGGGAGCTTGCACATCTGTCTTGTCGGGCGCCGATCGATCACGCGCATCACATGTCACCGACGCATCGGGGTAGGTGTAGCGCCTGGGTGAGAGACGCGCGGCGATATCTGAGTTGTAGACATCGCATAGTTTACCTGCTGTCGCGAGCGCGTCCTCAAGAGCCCTGACCACATTACTCCCAATGTGGCCATGAGCAAGGCTCTGCCCCAACATGGCGTAGGCCTGCCCATCTATATACTC
>DMFQ01000005.1:7081-7292 GCA_003450555.1 Ktedonobacter sp. | reverse complement strand
TCCCCTATAGAGCTTGCCCCCTCCCTCACAGTGAGGATTGGTAATTTCTACTCAACTCGTCGAGGCTGTCACCGCCGAATTTCTCAAGAAAAGCCTCGGTCAACACAATCGCCATCATGGCTTCGCCCACGACCCCTGCAGCGGGAACCACGCAAACATCGCTGCGTTCATAGCGACTCTGATCTATATTTTGTCCGCTCGCCAGGTCAAC
>DMFQ01000005.1:0-6939 GCA_003450555.1 Ktedonobacter sp. | reverse complement strand
GGTTCACCATTGGTAATACCTCCCTCGATGCCGCCTGCGTTATTGGTCAGATGAAACCAGCGGTCATCATCTCCATGGCGTAAGACATCGTGTACGCGCGAACCGGTACTGCGCGCGGAAGCAAAACCAGCGCCAATCTCTACCGCTTTAGCGGATGGTATGCTCATCATCGCCATGCCCAGGCGGGCGCTGAGACGACGATCCCATTGGCTGAAGCTTCCCAGCCCAATGGGCACGCCAAAGGCCACTACCTCGAAAATGCCGCCACAGGTATCCCCGTCGCGCTTGGCTTCGAGAATGCGCGCAATCATTTTCTCTGTCAAATCTGCATCGGCGCATCGCATAGGAGATGCCTCTACTGCCTCCCACATCGCAGCGGAATAGGCGTTAGAAGTAAACTCTTGAGCGCCTGTTGTATCGCCCACTTCAGCAATCGCCAGGACATGGCTGTGAATAGCGATACTAAAGGTATGCAGCAATTGACGGCATAACCCACCCACAGCTACGCGGGCAGCCGTCTCGCGAGAGCTTGAGCGCTCTATCACGTTACGAATGTCCTGGTGACCATATTTCATGGCTCCAGTAAAATCGGCATGTCCCGGACGAATACGAGTGACAGGTTCAGGTACCACGTCGCTAGAGGTAGCACTCATAGACTCTTCCCAGTTTACCCAGTCGCGGTTCTCAATCTGCATGGTAATTGGTGAGCCAAGGGTTTTCCCATGGCGCACGCCCGAGAGAAAGCGAATTGTGTCTTTCTCAATCTTCATGCGCCCTCCACGTCCATACCCCCCCTGTCTGCGGCGCAGGTCGCCGTCGATGGTCGCCATATCAACCGCAAGGCCGGCGGGTAGCCCTTCTACAATCATTGTCAAGCAAGGTCCATGGGACTCGCCAGCCGTCAGAAAACGAAACATTGTAACCTCCTCGTGAAACCTGGTTACAGGCCCTGGGAACCTGAAACACCAGCTATTTGTCGCTTAGCACTGTTATCTCCAGGTGGTGCTAAGGTTTTTCGCTTTGTCTCATTTAATAGCAGGAGGCCGATAGCGCAACAAGCCGAACTTACGCCAAGAAGGTAACCCGCGATAAGGTCTGTAGAAAGATGAAGGCCAATATAAAATTGCGCGAAACCCCCACCAAAAGCTATAGCCAGTGCTATCGCCATCAAAAGTATCCGCAGCAAGCGATACTTCATATGCCTCCAGATCAGCCAGCAGGCAACTAGACCGATGAAACACCAGCGAATGGCATGACCGCTTGGGTAGCCGTTTACAATAGAGGCATGTTCATCAAAGATCAACGGCGCGGTCGCACTGAACTGTTCATTTCTTATACGCCCTGCATGGACAGGGGGTGCCTTCCACCACATTCCCAGGGCTACCATGATCTTTACAGAGCTCGGCTTGTTCCACATTTGGGGACAGGCCAGCGAGTTTATGCCAAACTGCGTATTGATGGGGATCACCTGGGGGAAAACCTGTTTCCCTACGTATTCGGCGGCAACGCCAAGCAGGAGTAGTAAGAAGAGATACGGTAGCATCCGGCGACGATAGCCCAACAGTAAGCAGGCGCTAGCGAGTAATAGCGTGAACAGGGCGCTCGCCTCTACTTCACCCAAAAGCTTCCACTCGAACAAAACGCAATCTAGGCTTGTCAAAGGTCGGTGGAGCAGCCACTGTTCAATATGCAGCGTGGGATAGAGCAATACACCTGTTGAGAAAATAGCTGTATAGATGCCAAATAAGACGAGCAATACACATGCAGCTACAAACCATGCGCGCGCTGCTCCTATACGATTTAAAGTCATAGACAAACACTTCATCCATTCATAAGCAGTATACGAAGCAGTCCAATAACGGCTACTGCCTCAATCAAAAAATGGTAGCAATATTTTAACGAATCAACAAGGCTAAACTAACCAGCGCAATGTCAAGCGTTATAAGAGCCTGTTCTCATCAAATTGTAGCATACTTGCCGCTTTGCCTCCTAACTACACATTACTACACAATTCTATTTGTAACACAAGGTGACTGTATAAATATGACTACAACATTTATTACACTAAGTTATTGACAGAACTCACCAAAATAGTTTAGAATAGGTCGCAATTACTTTTGTTTTCAATAAACGGGGGGATTCTATGTCAGATGACCAAACCAACAACAAGCTAGGACAATTTGTTGGAGCTAAAATACGTGCAGAGCGGCTGGCCCAAAAATTAACTCAAAGTAAACTTGCTCTACCAGAATTTTCAGTAAGCTATATTTCCGCAATCGAACGTGGCCAGATACACCCTTCTCTCCGCGCACTAGAAATACTGGCACAACGTCTTGGTCTTCCTTCAGCCGAATTAATACCCTCTCATACCCAAAGTAATAGTACTACAGGTATCACTATGAACTCTGCAAAGAATGATGACGCAGCATTTGAACTGGAAATTCTTGTAGCGCACACACACATTTTACAAGGTGCCGCGGCAAAGGCCATTACCCAATTGGAGGAACTTGCAACTAACAAATTGCGAGGTAGCTATCTTATACGATACCACTATTTGCTTGGCTGGGCCTATCTTCTTACAGCACAATGGCAAGCATGTATGGATGCACTTGCTAAAGCAGAAATAATTGCGAAAGAGTGCAATGATGACTCTAATAGCCTTCTTATCCGCAATCTTATGGGCATGGCATATGCGGCTACGGGCGATTATATGCAAGCGCTGAAGACTCATCAGTACTGTCTCGCGCTTGTAGAGAAAAGGCAGCCGCAAGATCCTTTCTTCCTATGCCATCTCTATAACCAGCTAGGACAGCACCTTGCTCATTTGAATGACCATGACTCAACGCTTGACGCGTTTCAACAGGCTCTCGCCATTATTGAAGAACTCAATAAGCACGAGCATCTTCAAGCAGTATACATAGATATCGCCCTTCAATACTCCGCGGCATCAGAGTATGAGCAAGCAAGTATCTCTTTCTATAAATGTATTGAACTACAAAACCAGCGCAAGCCTTTGCCTTTACAAAGCGAAATATACCGCTATCTCGGTCAAGCTCTCATGATGAGTGATCAGGAGAAGGCGCGAACATACCTGGAAGGCGTTTTACAGCACCACAGCAACGAGTTGGACGCGCTTACTCAAGCCAGCATCCTGACCAACCTGGCGGAATGGTTTCTTCTCAACAATCACTTGGAGGAGGCAGAGCAGTACGTAGAGAAGGCAGAGCAGTACGTAGAGAAGGCATGTAAGTTAGCTCAATCGTCCGGGAGAACACTTATCACGAGTGATGCTTTAATCATGCGAGGACGTATATGCTATGCTCAAGCAAAGTATGAAAACGGAGATGAATATTTTGCTGCTGGACTGGAAATGTTAGAGGAACTCAACCTACCTGCAGAGCAATCCAGCCAATCAGCGCTCTATGCACAACTTTTGGAAAAGCAAGGTAAAACGAAAGAAGCGTTCAAGTATTACAAACAGGCATATGAAAGAAAAAGAAGAGCAGTGTAGTATTCCTGAGCCGGGTAGCGGCTTTATTAAAGAAGATATCATCGTCCTTCTTTTCAAAACGACGGACGGCGGCCCAACCTGGTAGGAGATCACATACTCAAAAGCAAAATGTGTAAGTTTGTGCTCTACTACTCCTACCAATTCTATCAATGTGCGATCGTCCAAACTCCTTGCGTATGGGGAGCCAACTGCGCCGCATCTACCTCATCGTTTGTGGTGTCGACATACATAGGCAAAACAACAGAGAACGTACTGCCATTCTCCGGCGCACTCTCCACATCGATATGCCCACCGTGTCGCTCGGCGATTTTACGCGAGATGTAGAGTCCCAGCCCTAAACCGGTATGGGAGCCTGTCTGTACTTCAACGCCTGGAACACGGAAGAACTGCTCGAAAATACTGTCTTGCATATCGGCTGGTATGCCAATTCCCATATCTTGAACTGAGACTATCGCTTCATATCCTACTTGCTGGAGCGTCACGGTAATAGGAGATCCTTTGGGAGAATACTTGCGCGCGTTCGTTAGTAAATTGATTATCACCTGGCTGATGCGATCCGCGTCGACTTCTACTTCAACCGGTTCGCCAGGAATTTCAAAAGTAAGCTCAGGCCCCGTTCCAGCCGTATATTCATCTATTAAGTGCCTGCACAGTTCCACCAGATCACAGCGCCTGCGATGCAAGACGAACATGTTGGTTTCAATAAGTGAGGTGTCCAACAAATCATTCACCAGTACTTCTATGCGCCGCAATGAACGCTCCATGTCCTCCAGCCCCATGCTCACCACTTCTGCCGAATCGATCTTCTTACTTTGTCGAAGCAATAGCTGCGTCATCCCCTTCAAACTCGTCAATGGCGTTTTGAGTTCGTGTGAGACTATCTTCAACAATTTATCTTTTGTCGCGTTCGCCTCAACAAGTTCGTGTGTTCGCTTCTGTACTATTCGCTCAAGTGATTTGGCATGGAGGGCCAGAGCAAGTTGCTGCTCAAATACCCGGCTGCGCAACTGGTGTACTTGAATAGCGCGTTGCAATGCAGCCACAAGGTAGTCACGATCAATCGGCTTCTGGATGAAATCGTACGCTCCACCCCTCAAAGCCCGTACAGCGAGATCATGCTCACCATGGCCGGTAATAAGGAGTGTAGGGACATCTGGTCGCAGTTCTTTTATCTTCTCCAACAACGCCAATCCGTCCATACCAGGCATCTTAATGTCGCTTACAATGGCATCATAGTCATGTTCTCGAATGAGCTTGAGCGCTTCTAAAGCCGTGTCCGATATGTGCACTTCTACGCCCTCTATCCGCAGATTTAACGCTTGTGGAAGTGCCTCCAATAAGGCGGTGTCATCATCTACTATGAGTACACATGATCTGTTCATATTAAAATCACCTTCTCTATGATGCTTGTTTCAGTGGAAGCTGGATCAAAAACAGAGCCCCCTCACCAGGGCGGTTTTTGACTGCGATACTCCCCTGGTGTTCTTTGATAATGCCATAAGTGATAGAAAGGCCGAGACCAGTACCCGCTCCGACATCCTTGGTAGTAAAGAAAGGATCAAAGATGCGCTGCTCAAATCCCACCGGTATTCCCGGGCCAGTATCACGAAAATAAATATCCACCACGTCGTCATGGAGAACACAAGTAATCGTAATCACCTTGTGCAATACAACCGCCATAGCATCGCGTGCATTCGACAGGAGATTAATGAAGACCTGCTCCAATTGGATCGCGTTGCCAATCACTATTACATCTTCGGCGGAGAAATGGAGCTGTACCTCGATCTGCCGGAGACGCAGTTGTTCATACATCAACGAGATAGCACGCTCAATGACTTGATTGATGGCTACTGGTTCTCGGCTCACTGAAGCAGCACGCCCAAACGTTCGTAAGTGCGAAATAATTTCTGTTGCTTTGTAAACTTGCTGCATCGCGCTATGTAGTTCGTGCAAGATAAGTTGTGGATCGGCCTTCCCGAGTTCAACCTGATCAATAACATTGCCAATGAACAAGCCAATGTTGTTCAGCGGATTATTGAGTTCATGCGCAACGCCAGTAGTAAGCTCTCCTAGCGTTGCCAGCTTGCCAGCCTGCACAAGCTGTTCCTGCTTTTCGCGTAGCTCGTGTTCACGTTGTTGTACATCCTCCGTAGTCACTTTCAAATCGCTCATGATATGAATCATTGCCTTGCGGCTACTCTCCAAGCGTAGATTGGACTTGTGCGAATCCTGAAGAATATGCATGAGAGCGCGGCGAGAGTTATCCAGGCGTTCGGTCTGCCTGGCAAGGCGGCTACGATCATGCTCGTAGTCGGCTAATATATGAATCATAGCCTTGCGCTGGTTAGCTAGCTTCTTATTGACGTTGTTCAGGTCACTCAAGATATGCATGAGAGCACGACGTCGCTCTTCACTCTTATGAACGCGCATTTCCAGAGACTTTTTCTGTTCCAATAAGTCATTGTACTCCAGCAGCAATTGTTCCCAATCTATCTCTTTTAACAGAGATGTTTCAGATGCAGCCGCAAGAGCTTCCCCTACCTTTAGGTCCATTTGCTCTGTCCTCGATTGACCTTCTCGAGTTCCTGCTTTAAGTTCTCAATCTCTTTTTCCAGCGCGATCATTTTGAGTTCACGGCCCACCACCACTTCTTCGAACTTCTCCAAGTCCAGGATTTTTTCCTGCAATTCAGATTTCGATTCCTGTAGGTCGCGTACCACCTTCTCATATGCACGCATATCACGCAGGATACCAATAGCACCAATAACTTTACTATCGGCATCTCGCAGCGCGGAGGCATTGAGCGTCGTTGGAATAACCTCTCCTGAGGCGCTAAGCGGATTGAGCCGCGCATTGCGCGTCACTCCTCGCTTGATCACCTCGCGCAGCGCCGCCAGGAACTCACGCGTCTCGTCTGGACTAATAAAGCGCGAAAGTGACTGCTCCAGTACTTCATCTGGACGAAAACCCAACAGTTCATAGACAGCATCGTTGGCCTGCAATATCTTGCCTTCCAGGTCGGAAACAAAAACGGGATCGGGTGCGTTCTTAATCAGACTATCTGAATAGGCCAGGGCCTTATCCAGTTCGCGCATGTCACGCAGAATGCCGATTGCGCCGATGACCTTCCCATCCGCGTCTCGCAATGCTGAGGCATTCAAGCTCGTTGGGATAATTTCTCCCGAGGCGCTGCGCGGATTTAATCGGGTGTTACGGATGACTCCGCGCTCAATCACCTCGCGCAGGGCAGCCGTAAACTCACGCGTCTCGTCTGGACTGATAAAGCGCGAGAGCGATTGCTCCAACACCTCGTCGGTACGAAAGCCCAACAGTTCGTAAACGGCATCATTGGCCGAGAGTATCTTGCCTTCCAGGTCAGAAACAAAAACCGGGTCCGGCGCGTTCTTAATCAGGCTGTCGGCATAAGC
>DMFQ01000479.1:1543-3269 GCA_003450555.1 Ktedonobacter sp. | reverse complement strand
CGCGCTGCGCCCACAACGGGTGCTGCTGGATCTGCTCAAGGCACTCCAGCAGGCCGATGCGCGGCCAGCGGCCACGCATGAGATTCGGGTCGCCCTCTTTGAGGGCATTGATGCGACGGAACTGAAGCGGGTCCATCTCCAACTGCTGGCAGAGATCCTGTACCGTCGATTCCAGGGCGAAGTAGGCCTGCGGACCGGCTGGGGCGCGATAGGCACCGGTACCAGGCTTGTTGGTCTGCACCACGTCGCAGCGGATGTCCAGGTTGGGACAGCGATAGACGCCGGCAAAATGGAAGCCGCTGAAGCCGGCAAGAGGATTGGGGTAGGCACCCGAATCGAGAATCATTCTGGCCTGGATGGCGGTGAGCGTCCCGTCCCTCTTCGCGCCGAGTTTGATGGTGATAACAGTTTGTGGCGCTGGATTCCCGGCCAGCAGGTCTTCCTGGCGTGTGTAGACCAATTGTAGCGGCTTGCGCAGGCGATGCGCTACGGCAGCAACTAGCGGCTCGAGCAGCGTCTCCTTCCCGCCGAATCCCCCACCAATCGGCACCGACTCGACACGCACCTGTCGCTCAGGCATCTTGAGCGCCTGGGCGACTGCCGAGCGCACATTGAATAATCCCTGTGTGCTGGGCCAGATCACCAGGTGATGGCCGGATGGGCTCGGCGCGACGGTGACCGAATGTGGCTCCATATAGGACTGGTGGACCGGGTGGGTGCGATAGCGGCATTCGACTACCACCTCAGCCTCGCGCAGACCAGCCTCGATATCACCCAATTGCAGAGGGGGTGTCTGGCTGACATTCGGCGAAAGCCCCTCTCCCTCGCTCGATATGGCTCGAGGAATGTCGGAATGCTCTTCTCCATTAGCAGCTTCGAGTTGACGGTGAGAGCGGGCTGGAGATGAATCTGGCTGTGTGGCGGCCTCGGGATCTATGACTGCAGGCAGCGGATCGTAATCGACCTCCACGGCGTCGGCTCCATCCCTGGCACTCGCCTCAGTCTCGCCGACCACGATGGCCACAGGGTGTCCGCACCACACTACTTCATGCTGCGCCAGGGGAGATTGCGCGCGGGAGAGCAGGTTCGCCTGGGCCATCCCCAGCGTTTCAGCAGTAAAAGCAGCTACAACACCTGGTATGGACAGGGCGGCCGACGTATCGATGTTCAGAAGACGTGCATGAGCATATGGGCTGGTGACCAGACGTGCATATAGCATACCTGGCAGCGCCTGATCTCCCGCGTAACGCGCCCGGCCGGTCACTTTATCGGGCCCGTCCTGGCGGGGGAGCGACGTGCCAACCAGGACAGGTTGCGCTTGCTGTTGCGTTGTTTGTGTCAAAGGGGAAATCCCTCCTTC
This sequence comes from Ktedonobacter sp., assembly GCA_003450555.1. Taxonomy (GTDB): domain Bacteria; phylum Chloroflexota; class Ktedonobacteria; order Ktedonobacterales; family Ktedonobacteraceae; genus UBA11361. The sequence goes on along the minus strand of DMFQ01000479.1, from coordinate 1,909 downwards.
TATCTATTAGAAACTCACTCTCACAGTACATCGGGTGGGTTATTTGGCTGGCCGTTCGAGTGCAATAACAGGAAGTTCGCGTGTCGTTTTCTTTTGATATTGAGCATAGGGAGGAAATACTTCTACTGCTCTTCTGAATGCTTGTTCTCGCTCATTACCGGTGAGAATACGGGCTGTGGTAGCAAATTTCTCACTACCAACCTCAACCGTCACTTCGGGGTGAGCCAGCAGGTTGAAATACCACTCAGGATGTTTCGGATGGCCTCCTTTGGACGCTACTGCAAGTATGCGATCACCCTCAGTCACAAGCATCAAGGGAGCTATGCGAGGTTGACCTGTTTTGGCTCCTGTGGTTGTCAGCAGAAT
>DMFQ01000479.1:0-1403 GCA_003450555.1 Ktedonobacter sp. | reverse complement strand
GCGGCGTGGTTGATTCCTACCTGCCCGATAGCAGAGCAGTTCGGCTTCCCCTCCGTGATTACCCTTGCGTACAGGTGGGAATCGTTGCCCTGATCAGTTACCCACTGGGTACTGAGAAACCGGGAGTCCGGCGTGCGGTCGTATCTGGGGCATACGTTAAAATTATACGTGTGATCCCGCAAATTTCCGATTGCCAGCACATCAATATGATTGCGGACTGCGGCTTGTGCGATGCGCTGGTTTGTGTAATCGCCGCCGCTGACAGCACGCATCAAACTATCTTTGCCTCCAAACGGAACTGATGTATTCCCGTCCGGGAATAGATGAACCAGGTCGGCCAGACTTTTTAACACCAGGTGTTTGGACGCAAGTGCCCTACATTGCGTCTGGTATGTACGTGAGATCAGGGCGTAGTAGATACCGTGAAACCCTGGTATACCACCTAGAGGTGAGCTCATGGTCGCAATACCCAGTATCTGGCCTCCATTGAAATTGAGGTAGCCGTAGATCATCATGTCTACCAGCAGTCCATAGGCGATCACCCCGCCCATGCTGTGTCCGATCACATAGACCTGGGTGTTGGGGTGAAGCTCCAGGTATTTGATGATCTGTATTTTCAGTCGGTTCACCAGTTCGCTTATGTGATGCGTGAACGTTTCCTCGCATGTATATGGCAACGGTTTACCCAGTTTGTCTATTCCCCGGTAGCTGTAATTCATGAAGTCCGCATCGGGATGGGCCTTTTTCAGTGCTTTGACAATTTGACTGAAGTTAGTGTCGGTGCTTTTACTCAAAAGCCCATAGGCTAACACGAACAGCTTGTGGGGAGGCGGCGGCAGGACTACTTTATACCCATACATTTCTGCCGTGGATATTGACGAGTCGTACCTCCGAAGGAATAACATGCCGTTGTTTACAACAGGTGGAGAACTAACTTCCAGACTTGACGGATCAGAGCCGAGCTGGTCGCCTGTCTTTTCATCGAGAATAAAGACATGCTGACCCTGGTTGTAGTAAACGACGTATAGAGTGCCGTTCTGGACTGTGATTTCGAAAAGTCCTGTTTGAGATACGTCGGTCAGCGTTTCCTGCCATGTAACGGCGCCGTTTGCTGCGTTTATGGCTTCCACACCGAAACCGTGAGGTGAGCGAAATGACGTGTAGATGCTATTGCCATCCGAGGTGAGAAAATCAGGTTCATGATTTGAGTCCTTCAATTCCCAGATTTTTTGACCAAATGACTTGTCATAGGCTGAGACTGAAGTGATCAAACCTGAGTCTGACGGTGTGGTGTAAAGGATACCGATAACGCTGTCGGTTATGATAAGCTGGCGGTAGGTATTTTGTCCGTTGGGGTCGCCCAGGTTTTGAGACCACAGCAGGTCTCCGCTTTTCGTAATCGC
>DMFQ01000075.1:488-3009 GCA_003450555.1 Ktedonobacter sp. | reverse complement strand
GTCCGGTTGAACTGAGAAGCCCCCGGCTGTAGCCGTGGGGAAGTTGTCACGTATCGTTATCGTACGTCGTCGGCAAAATGTAGCAGCCCACAAACAAATGTAGAGACCAAAAGGATGCAGAGTGGTTGTTCGTGTGCGAAAAAGAGGATCCATTATTTGAGTTGAGGTGCATGGGTGCGTCTATCACTATAATGGTCTGATTTCGTATGTGACAACTTCGCTTCAGCACAGCTGAAGAGAGAGGTCCAAACCATGGGTATAGAAATGGATAAACCTCCCCATGAAATGAGCTTAGCAGAGCTTACCAGTCGCTGTACGAGCGAAATACAGAAGTACAATCAAAGGGAGTCACACAACGACCAATGTAGTCTGGAAATTTTCCGCCGCGCGATGTTGCAGGAAGATTCTGACGCCTGGACAGTGCTGATGGAGCGCTTTCACGGCATTGTACTGAGCTGGGTACGTCGTCACCCCCATAGAGAGGCGGCGCGTGGGATCGATAGCGAGGAAAATTATGTCGCACTGACCTTTGCACGTTTCTGGATGGTCACAGTGCGCAACAAAAGCCTGGAGTTTAATACCCTGGCCGGGGCGCTCGTTTTTTTGCGTGCCTGTGTCAATAGTGTTATTATAGATACATTGAGAGGCCAGAAAGAGCTGCCCATACCGGAGAATTATGAGCGTGTGGCACCTGAACCTGATGAGAACTATCAACGGTGGGAGGTCATCAAAGGCTTTATTCCTAACGAGCGCGAGCGGCGACTGGCCTACTACCTGTATTATTGTGGTCTCAAGCCCAGACAGATTGTAGAGCGCTGCCCGCAGGAGTTCAATGACGTTCATGAAATCTTTCGTTTGACGCGCAATATCATCGATCGGCTGAAGCGCAATAAAGACCGGCTTCACTGGTTGTTAGGCGACGGTGAGTTTTAAGGGAAGCAGGGCAGATGCGCGAAATTGAGACCCTAAAAAAACGATCTGCCACGTTTATAAAGCAACACGAACAGCATCAAGCTTGCTTGATCCGTTAGTGAAATTTGTGCCAAAGAATGAGGAAAGACGAACTATGGACTGTTTGCACGCTATGGCCCCCAACGACGAGGAACTTTTAGGTTTTGCTCTTGATGAAGAAGCTCTTTCAGCGCCGACAAGAGAACACCTGGAGCAGTGCGAGCTTTGCCAACAGCGCCTGTCCGGATACAAACAGGTCAACTCCGCCATTATCTCCCAACTGTATCGTCGCCTGTGTCCCAGTGGAACACAACTAAGCCTCTATTGTGCCGAATTGCTACCCGTCGAAGAACGAACGCGTGTAGCATCCCATGTGTTAGATTGTCCTCTTTGTACTGCTGAGGTTGCCGAGACACGGCTTTTTATGGCGATGCCACTACTTGAGCCGTTTCGCGAAGCAGCACCCCTGGCAGCCGCACGCCGCATTTACGCCACCCTTTTCCGGCAACAGGCGCAGCTTGTCTTAAGGAGTGGGGATACTGTGTCTGAAAAAGCGTGGCCGCGCCAATATCGGGCTGAAGCTATTGATATCTCGCTGCACCTTTCACGAGCAAGCAATGGCCAATATATATTGCTTGGCATTCTCACTAGCGCTGATAGTGCCGAGAGCGTAGATGCATTCGAGGGGGCGAAGGCAGAACTTTACTGTGCGCAAGAAAATAGCGATGCAGACGAAAGAAATCCGGAAAACGCGATTTGTCGCGCCGTGGTAGACGATCTGGGAAACATTGTGTTCAGTGGGGTACCAGTAGGTGAATACACCTTGATCATACATTTGCCGGGTCAGGAAGTCATCATTGAAGGAATCGACATCGAACGCGGCTAAGCAAGCCACCACGTATTTTCGGGGATAATTGAGCAAGTTGGTCACTGGGGGACCTAACTATCAATCATGGATGACACCTTATTTATAGAACAATTACGCGACCTGAGCCTTGAGGATGGTCGTGCTTATATTCAGGAACATATTGCGGAACTATCAGATCATGCTGCCATTGCTTACTTGTTGACCGATGAAGCACTTCGTTTATTGTATTCTCCGTTTATTTCGCTCAAACTAGCTGAACTATTAATTTTCTTCGGTGAATACGTTCACCATACCTCTTCCCATGCCCTTGGTCTTAAAGCCAAAGGGGATGCGCTGATGATGATTGGACATCATCAAGCAGCTTTAGATGCCTTGGACGCTGCAGGAGAAGAGTTTAAGTTACTGGGCGATGAGGGTAATTGGGCGCGCTCACGCATCAGTTGGATTGTTTCTGCCGTTTGGCTGGGTCGTGTAGAGGAGGCGTTGCAGGCAGCAGCTCAGGCACGTGAGGTCTTTTTACGGCGTGGTGAAAACTTTTGGGTCTGCTCTATCGATCATAATACAGCCATAATTTACGCCTATATTGGTCGATACCAGGAGGCTATCCAGTTGTATGAGAGTATGCCCGACATCTATCGTACTGTGACCGATCAGAACGAAACCACTATTCAACTCTATCTAGCTATTGGCGAAATGAACCAG
>DMFQ01000075.1:0-210 GCA_003450555.1 Ktedonobacter sp. | reverse complement strand
GAGAATCTTGCGGATCTCGATTATACACAAGGCTTTTATGGCTCAGCTCTCCGAGGCTACTACCAGGCGTGTGATCGCTTGATACAGAGCCACTAGTGATGATCCTCTAGTCTTAGCCAGACTCAAACTTTGTATAGCGAATTGCCTGGTAAAACTCAATAGAGCGCTAAGAGGCAAGCATTATGTCGGAAGAGGCGGTGGAAGCCTATA
>DMFQ01000432.1:2041-3301 GCA_003450555.1 Ktedonobacter sp. | reverse complement strand
AGCAACGGCAGCCCTAAAAGCAACGTGAAAAATATCACCCAGCAAGCAACAGCCAGGCGACGCGACACGGCAAGAGGAAGCACAGAAGGTTTGGACGCCTCGGTCTTGCGTAGGAAGCGCCAGCCAATCAGTCCACCGGTGGCAAGGATGAGAATTTGGCCAGGGGCAACGGGCCATAGCAGGATGGCGATGGCTGCCAGCAGCGCAATCGTTACGCGTGGGCGATCAGGGCACAGCGCCGTTGCCATGCCCCACACCGCCTGCGCAACGACGGCAACAGCCACCACCAGGAGTCCATGAAGCCATCCTGCTTGCGTCACGCCATGAAGACTAGAGGTGACGTAGGCAAAAATCGTGAGTGCTATAGCGGAAGGTAGTGTAAAACCAAGCCACGCAGCCAGTCCTCCCCAAAGCCCCGCTCTCGTAATACCGAGCGCAATGCCCATCTGGCTACTGGAAGGACCTGGTAAAAACTGACATAAGGCGAGCAGATCGGCGTAGTTCTGCTCGTCAAGCCATTTGCGACGGACAACGATCTCCTGCCGGAAGTATCCTAGATGGGCAACAGGACCACCAAAGGAGGTGATGCCTAGCTTCGCAAACACACCCAGTACTTCCAGAAAGGAACCTCTCCGTATGCTTTGCAGCTTGCTTTGGGGATCAATCTTTTGAATCAATTGTTCAAACTTTTTGTCTTCTTTTGATTCTGCCATGTAGAGGCACAAAAGTGTGCTTGTGGCAAAAGTCGTTGGGAATGGTTATTCTGAAATGTCTTCTATTAAGTCAGCGGTCTTGACGCCAAGGGTCTTGGCAATGCGGTTCAGCGTTGCTAGCTTGATTTCATAGTGGGGATTTTTCCATGCACGTCTGACGGTGTTGAATGGTACATCTGCTTCTCTTGAAAGCGTTGACATGTTGTACCCTTTACTTTCTGCTACCTCTTTTATTTTTAATCTAAACATGGTACTCCCGGCAGATCTTTCTCCCAATTCTAGCAGGTTTATCTCTTGACTACGTTAACCAATCTAGGTAAACTTAGTAAGGTTAACCAAATATGATAAACCAGATCAAAAAAGCAGAGATGTTTTTACACTAATTCACAGACCCTGGACAAATATCCCCTCACCCTTGCAAACGCCAACTATACATGCTATTCTCGTACATATGTACGCATGTTCCACAAAGGGGATCATAGGGGGAGATAGTTGCTATGGTTCAGGAGGCAGTTGAGGGAGTACCGCAACGAGGCACATTACTACG
>DMFQ01000432.1:0-2001 GCA_003450555.1 Ktedonobacter sp. | reverse complement strand
TCCAGCATCTCTTCGGTGCCAGCGGAGATGCTCATACCACATCAGGCAGATCTGCCGTATGGACCCTCTTGCTGCGCCAGACACTCAATAGTTCTACCCTCTTTGAGCAGACCACCGAACACGAGTGGTCACTCTCTGCATGGCGCAGCACGCAGTTGCTCCTGAACGATGTTGATTTCGTTGTACTTGATACCGAAACGACCGGCTTGCGTCCCGGGCCGGATCGCGTCATTGAGGTGGCAGGTATTCGCCTGCGCGGTGGTGAGGTCATCGACTCTTTTCAGAGCCTCGTCAACCCCGGTCGTCGTCTCCCATCCTTCATCGTCAAGTTTACAGGCATCACACAAGAGATGGTCTCATCCGCCCCCAGTGCCGCGCAAGTCTTTCCCGACTTTTTCAATTTCGTTGAAGGAGCTACTCTTGTCGGACATAACGTAGGCTTTGATATCGGCTTTCTCTCCAATGAAGCACACCTCCTTGGCCAGGCTTTCCCTATCGACGGCATCGACACCATTCTCTTCGCGCGCCGCTATCTCCCCGCCTTGCGTCGTTTCAAGCTTGATTTTGTCGCGGAGCACCTGAAGATTCCCGCCTCAAATCGCCACCGCGCCATGGGCGACGCGAAAGTGACGGCCGCCGTCTTTTTGAAACTGCTTGCCTTAGCCCAGCAGCAGGGTATCCAGACCCTGGGAAACCTGCGCCGCCGCCTGCAATTGCCCGTTACCTGGAGTGGCGATATCACTGATGCCTCTATCTCCAAACAGCTTGATCAGTGGCGCGTCGATGGCAAGCTGGCGAAAAAAATGGCATCTCCTCCCCGCCCGAACGGTGGTCTCTTCCTCAATCCTGCCTGGAAGCGCGACTTTCCTGGCAAACCCGGTGTATATCTCATGAAGGATGAACATGGCCAGGTAATCTACGTGGGCAAAGCAAAGTGCCTGAAAGATCGTCTGGCCTCGTACTATAGCCATCCTCTAGGTTATACGCGCAAGATGGACGGCCTTTTGCAAAATGTGCGCGAGATCGAAACTCGCGTTCTTGGCTCTGAACTTGAAGCCTTGCTCGTGGAGTCACAACTCATCAAACAACTGCAGCCGCCGTACAACGTCCAATTGCGCAACTATGAGCTGTACCCCTTCATTAAAATTGATGTACAGCATCCCTTTGCACGTGTCTACTCCACCAAAGAGGTTGCCGCCGATGGAGCGCGCTACTTCGGCCCCTTCCGCAGCAGGCGTATCGTCGATGTTACTATCGAACTGATCCAGAAAGTCTTTCCCGTTCGCACCTGTATTCGCTCTTTGCCACCGCAGTCCAAACCTTCTGATCCCTGTCTCCGTCTCCACCTGGATCGCTGCTCAGGCCCGTGTAGAGGCAATGGCGATCCAATAGCGTATGCCAAAGTGATTGAACAGGTCTGTGCCTTTCTCGGGGGAGAGCGCGAAGACCTGCTGGACCGCTTGCGCCGTCAGATGCTCGAAGCTTCACAGCAAATGAATTACGAACGCGCCGCCTGGCTGCGCGATACCATTCGCAGTGCCGATGAAGTATTGATTGGCCAGCGCCTGATCACCGGGGCCGTCGAAGCCAATAACCTCTTTATCGTCTATCCCTCTGCCCATCAAGAACACAACGAACTCTTCCTGGTGCGTCATGGCCGCCTGGTGCAGCAAAAATGTATTCCCCACGAGCTGCAGGCTATGAAGGAAGCCATTCTCGAACTGTTAGATGTGGCTGAGACGCTGGGAGACCCACCCAGCATCGTCGGTAAGGCCGAAGTAGATCAAATTAACATCATCAGCCGTTGGATACATCGTCATAGCGATGACCGCGCTTTCTTCCCCTTGCAGCCCGCCCTCACCAATGCCGACGAGCAAAGCCTCCTCGCCCAACACATCTGGGCCGAAGTAGATGCCGTCCGTACACAACCCCTTATGATAGCTCCCGATGAAGAAGAGGGAGATTTTATAAAGCGCTGTCAATGAAAGCATTAAAACGGGG
>DMFQ01000261.1:2676-3886 GCA_003450555.1 Ktedonobacter sp. | reverse complement strand
AAGGGTCGTCCCTACTATATACGTTAATGACACGTCAATGCCTGGTGTGATATAAACGTAACTAACAAAGTTACTGATATTAGTATAGTTACAAATAGAGCCGTATGTCAAGTGAATCAGGCATGAATTTCGAGGTAATCTATACTGCTCTCAACTTGACACCTGTCCCTTCCGTAACTATAATAGTGACAGATAGACATAAGAAAAGGGGCGTACCAAAACGAACAATAGTCAACTGGCCGTAGGTATACATACCTTGACTCTGCTGGCCCAAACTCATGAAGAGCCACTGACATCCGAATACATTGCAGGAAGCGTCAATACGCATCCCGTTTTTATCAGGCGTATCCTTGGGATGCTCAACAAAGCCGGGTTGGTCACGTCACAAGCGGGGGTAGGAGGGGGATGGCGATTGCGTAAAGCGCCCGAGACGATCACCCTGCTTGAGGTTTATCGTGCTGTGGATGAAAATCATCTTCTTTCTCTCCATCATCGTTCCCCGAATCCCAGGTGCTTAATCGGTGGAAACATTCAATCTTCCCTGGAAGGGATCTTTGGAGAAGCAGAGCTGGCGTTGGAACAGGTGCTACACACGCGGACTATAGCAGACGTTCTCAACGAGGTGCTCCAGCATGCTCAGGCACGAGCCAACTAAGTTGTAGGTTGGCTTGCGCCTTTTTTGCTCGCTCTTTACGACCTGACAAGTATGATCTGAGGAGGCTATCCTATGTTCGAAGTACATGACCCAACCAGGCAGTTTGAAGTACACGACCCGGCAATGCTTGCGCAAGCGAGGGCTGTGCTGGACGCCTGTTCCTCTCCGCAAGAGATGCAGGAAGCCGTGCTCGCGGCTGTTGCTCGCAATGAAGAGTGGCGCGGGAAGCAGTGTCTGAATCTCCTGGCTCCCGAAGCGCCAACCAGTCCGACGGTCAGAGCGCTCCTCTCGGCTGAGGTGGGCACGCGTGCTGCCGAGGGACATATTGGCCCGGTGAACCGCTGGTTTGCTGGCACCAAGCATATAGACGAAATCGAAGCGTTGTGTGTCGAACTCTTGAAAAGGGCCTTTCGCGCCCGCTATGCTGACCACCGGCTGGTAGCGAGCATGATTGGCAACCTGGCGGTCTATACAGCGCTGACCGAACCTGGCGACGTCATCATGAGCATCGCTCAGCCCTACGGTGGCCATTCCGTTCGATCCGGTCGAACTTGA
>DMFQ01000261.1:2093-2569 GCA_003450555.1 Ktedonobacter sp. | reverse complement strand
GGAGCTTCGATGACGCTGTTCCCCTTGCCCATTCAGGCCATGCACGATATTGTTGCCGAGTGGGGTGGGCACGTCTTCTTCGATGGAGCCCATCAACTGGGCTTAGTTGCTGGCGGCCAATTTCAAGACCCGCTGCGCGAAGGGGCCGCGGTGATGACGGGCTCAGCCGGGAAAACGTTTAGTGGGCCGCAGAGCGGGATCATGGTGTGGAATGATGCACAACTGACAGGTCCTCTGACGCATGTCGTGTTCCCCGTGTTGGCGGCCACGCACCAGGTGAATCGCGTGGCAGCCCTGGCTGTTGCGGCAGCTGAAATGATCGCGTATGGGAACGTATATATGGCCCAGATTGTGCGCAATGCACAGGCACTCGGAGCAGCATTGGCTCGTCGTGGTATCCCTGTTCTCGGGGCACACAAGGGCTATACCACCACGCATCAAGTCATTGCCGATGTGCGCCAGTTTGGCGGTGGATT
>DMFQ01000261.1:746-1923 GCA_003450555.1 Ktedonobacter sp. | reverse complement strand
CAGCCCTACCAGAAACTCTATTACTGTTTTGATGATGGTATGCCTGCTGTCGAACAACAATAAAGTCGGGAACTCCGGTTTTTAGTGTAAGCGCTCACGAACCAAAAACTTGCGGACTGTATCGCCATTTAGCAACAGTGCTTCGGTCCGCAGGATTCTCCGGGCGAAACCTCTTAATCTATATTGTGAAACAAGAAATAAGGAGTGTTTTGATCACATTCTGCCTACGATTCCGAAAAGCCGTTTAAATCTCAGAACTCTGTTCTTCCAATTTCCACTCAAGGCGACGCTTAAGTTCGTTGCAATGATCAAAAGGCAGGCGTTTTTCGTGCTGAAGTCTTCCTACTACAATTCCTGGGGCAATCCCTACTTTTTGAGCAAATTCCTTAATACACACCTTTGTACGGTAAGAATCATGCTCTATGAACCGTTGCCATTGGACAGGATCGATCATTATATTTGAGGCAAATGTATTCGCTTCATCCTCGGCTTCTTTTCTATCTTTCTGATCTATTTCTAGGAAAACTTGCCGCTTTCCATGTCGTAGAATGTGACCTGCCTCGTGGAAGAATGTAAACCAGAGGTGATCATCGGTTTTATAACGTAGGCTCAGTTGCATCAATGCTTTCGTTGATGTTAGCCACTGTGTCGCACCACAAATTCCGGTCTTGGGTAATTCTTGTACAAAAACCACAGCCACACCAGCATTGGCACACAAGCGCACCAATTCCTCCTGAAAAAAGTTAACCGGTTCTACTGTTAGAGCGCGGATGCGGTTTAAAGCATCACGAAATGCGTCTGCATTGTATGGCGCACATTCAATCTCTTGGGCTTCTATTTCTCCTTGACGTAGCCATGTCACTACTGCGCCTAAATTGCTTTTGAGTGCGGTAGACTTGCGATACTCAATAACCTTATATTCCCAAACATTTCGCCATGCCTCTGGAGAGGCTACACCAAAGAACTTTAAGGTTTCGAACACTTGCTGAGGTTTGTTGGTGCAAGGTGGAATCCAGCCTCGCCTCATCATTTCTCGAACCGGAATCTCTGTTAGCCATTCAACCCAACTTATAAGACATTGCTCTTCAGCAAGACGGGCAAGAGACTCTCGATACTGCTGCTCCCTCTTTAACCAGAATGATGCTGGAACATGCAGTACCTGCTCGAGTTGCAGTGC
>DMFQ01000261.1:0-571 GCA_003450555.1 Ktedonobacter sp. | reverse complement strand
TTTGTATGATCTCATTGATTGTTTTAACTGGGCGTCCCATACGTTTGGCAAGTTCTGCCTGGGACATGCCTATTGTCTCTAGCGTTTCTAAAAGAGTCTCTCCAGGAGAAGAGACAGAATCGGGGTGATATTCATTTTGTAGAATACTAGCCATGATAATCCTCCACGGTAAGAACTCTTATTGCCGTTACTCTCGTCCAATCCAGACCACCGTCGGATTTTCTCGGGATTGGGTTATTGGCCGACTCAAAAATGAGCCGATAAGGATGATCCAAGTCTACCGCTAATGTTCCTTCTCGATTTCCTTTCAACTCATGGCATCTCACTTGTGGTAGCGAACGCAATACTTCAAGGTTTTCCGCAGCTCTACATTCATCAAGACGACGTCTGAGTAACTTTGCACGCACCGAACCGTATTTTCGTATTAGTAGAGACTCATTATTGCACACTTTCGCTAGCTTCTGATCCTGAAAGAGAATATCCACCTAACCAGCCCCTCGAAATAGTATTAACCCTTAGGGTTAATACTATTCTTTGAAGGACTAGTAAGGTGGATATTCTCTTTCAGGAT
>DMFQ01000140.1:2452-5830 GCA_003450555.1 Ktedonobacter sp. | reverse complement strand
GGAACACTTCTCCTGGTGCTCTTTTCGTTACTTTCAAGACGGTGACGCGTACTCATAGTAAAGTAGTACCTACTGTCCATATATTTTACGTGTTTATAGTAGATGCCTTTGTTCAAAATGAAACGGTAGTCTATCCCATTGATGAGGTGTAGTGTGTTACATGAACAGATGACACTCTCGGTTGGAGCAACCATACGAAGCCCTTACGGCGATCGCTATGTGATTGAAGGTCACCTTGGTAAAGGTGGGTTTGGGGCAGTCTACCTCGTCAGAGATCGGCATGACAGGCAGCACTTATTTGCTCTCAAAGAAGTGCTTGATCCAAATAAGCGCGAACGCGAACGTTTCATATTTGAAGGCGAGGTCCTCAAACGGCTGGATCACCGGGCATTGCCTCATGTTTATAAAGTGTTCGCGCAAGACAAATCCAGGCGCATGTATATGCTCATGGATCACATTCAGGGAACGAACTTAGAAACCTTGCGCAATGGGCAACCAGGAAAGCGTTTCTCGTTGCCTCAGGTTCTGAACCTTATGAAACCCATCGTCGAGGCAGTAATATATCTACATGCTCAAGACCCACCAATTGTGCATAAAGATATCAAACCAGGAAACATCATTGTCCCAACAAAAGGTGATGAAACGGTCCTCGTTGATTTTGGTTCCGCTAAGGAGTACATGGAAGATAAAACCACGTCCGTTATCCGCCATGGTTCACCTGGCTATGCGGCATTAGAACAATACGGAAGCGGAACGACGCCGCGCACGGATATCTATGGGCTGGGCGCAACCATGTACGCTTTGTTGACCGGCGTCATTCCCCCTGATGCAATCACCCGCGCTACCGGAAGTAGAGGACTTGATACGCTCGAGCCGGCACACCTGATCGCACCAGGTGTACCATGGGCTGTAGCTATGGCTCTCGAGCATGCAATGAGCATCAGCAGCGATGATCGCTTCGCTACGGTTGAGGAATTCTGGCAAGAGCTAAATGCTCATGTGCCACAGCAGGTACACGAGTCAGCTAGAAACTCATTTAATATGTCCCAACTGTTGACCGTTCCTGAGCAATCATTTACCCCTGCATCCTTGCAACATCAGAACTCCAGAAAACGTCGTATCCTCCTGCCCATTTTCCTGATACTCCTGCTCTTCCTATTCGTCGGCACAGGTCTCGTATTTTACGCTTCAAGAAATACTGGCCCTTCTTCTATCATCCAAGGAAATGCTCACCCCTTCGTTACTACTACCTCTCAATCTGGAGTGCCATCCGCTGTCGTCTCTCCTACCTCTACATTGTACCCAAGCCTCGCCGCCTCGTATAGCGGTACGGCTTACGACCTCCTCGCGAAGGAACACACTACTATATTCCTCACCCATATTCAACAAAGACAGAGGAATATTCAAGGGTATTTCCAGGGCCTTGGACAGGTTGGCCCCTTCAAAGGGACCGTCACTCCTTCAGGACATATACAGTTCAAGATACCGGTCCAGGTTAGCAAGACGACCCTTTTCTTTGTGGGAGACATCAAAATAGCTGGAGATATGACTGGAAACTTTGAAGTCCTTAACCAGCAAGGGCAGCAAATCGGTGAGTACGGCCTATGGAATGTTGCCGCTAGCCATTAAGAAATCAACCTGCAAAGGAATAGCTATGGATGTTTATTGTTGCCAGTCTTCTCTTACAGTCCCTACATCGAAACTTGCGCTTGAAAACATTGTTACTTATTGTTACTATAAGTAGGAAGCTTCGTTTCTTTTAAGTGGCAATGATTATATCTGTAGGCATCCGTTGATAATGAAAAAACTGACCTCTATTTCCAAAAAGGAGTGCGCATCATGAAACTTCAACCTTCTCTCGCATTGCTGGTACGACGTGTACCGGTGGCACTCGGTATTCTTGCTCTGCTTGCCTGCATCAGTACGCAAGTGCTTCCTGCCCGCGCCCAAACTACGAATCCATCATTTGTGCGCATTATCCATGCCTCGCCCGAAGTTGGAACGGCAGATGTCTTCGTCGATGGCGCAAAGTTACTGAGCAGCTTCCAGTTCGGGACCGTCACAGACTATGCGGCAATACCGCCAGGCCCTCATAAGGTTCAGATTGCCCTTGTCGGCAAAGGGATTGGTGCTTCAGCTATTACGCAGACCTTAGCAGTCAGTCCAGGGGTTGCCTATACGGTCGCGGCAATCGGAACGAAGGCCACAGGTTTGTCACTGGAAGTCTTTATAGACAACAACCTCGTTGCTCCCGGCACAGCAAAGCTACGGGTGTATCACCTTTCTCCCAATGCAGGCTCTATTAACGTGGCGACCCAGGGAAAAACCATTACCTCGGGAGTTACCTATCAGCAAGCTGGTCAGTATCTTGCTCTTCCTCAAGGTTCGCCTACCTTTAACGTGATTGCTCCACAGGTGAACACAACTCTCTCGATTTCAGCAACGCTCAAAACGATTTCTGTGACAAGCATCTTCGTCGTTGGCATGTTCAATAGCACCCCAAAGCTTGAGCTTGTACTTGCGCAAACCACTGGTTTACCAGGTTTACCAGGAACGGGCAGTGATCCAAATGTCCAACCGACCAGTTCCCAGCCACTGCTTCCATGGCTTCTAGGAGCTTTGGCGTGCCTGCTCATTGGCTCGAACGTGCTCGCACGTCGCTTGACCCGTGTTCGTTAGAAGCCAGCTATTCCCTCTGAGAAAGGACGCCGCTATTTGTTGGATATCTCATAGGAAAGAAAAATACCGATCAGGGTATTTCCTACAACGACGTTTTTTTGAAAGAGGGAATGCGCTTATGCGCCTGGATCGACTATCGTTGTACCTCATCGCGCTGGCGCTAGCTCTTGCGCTCAGCGGATGTGGATCTGCGCCCACTTCTCAAGGCGCAATGCTTTCTAATGCCGTGCGTTCAACAGTAGCGGTGACACCAACTTCGTCTCTAGCACAACCAAAGAGCGCAGTGGCCAATCCATCTCGTTTAATCATTCCCGCAATTGGAGTCGATGCCTTCATCGAAGCCCTGGGGATGCTGCCCAATGGTGATATGGCAACACCAACTCAGCATCCTTGGGAGGATGTAGGTTGGTACAATTCAGGTCCGCGTCCGGGCGAGCGCGGGAGCGCAGTGATTGATGGGCACCTCGATCGCCCAGGTGCCTATCCAGCGGTATTTTGGCGCTTACGCGCTATACACATCGGCGACGACGTGCTGGTGCTGAATACGAATGGCAAGAAGCTTCATTTCCATGTTACGCGTATCGCGCTTTATACGCCGCAAAACGCACCCATTCAGGATATTTTTGGCAATAAAGGGGGAACCTATCTCAATTTAATTACCTGCGCTGGCGATTGGATTCAGAGCCAGCACCAGACCAC
>DMFQ01000140.1:0-2336 GCA_003450555.1 Ktedonobacter sp. | reverse complement strand
GCTGTAGATAAAAAGTAAAAACCGAGCCTTCGCCGGGAGCGCTCTGCTCCAGCCACAATCTGCCACCCATGGCTTCAATATAGCGGCGACAGATAAAGAGACCGAGGCCAGAGCCACGCACAGGAGTCGTCAAAGAACGCGTCGCGCGCACAAATTTCTCAAAGATTTTCTGCTGATCTTCATAATCGATGCCCTCTCCTTCATCATGCACCTGCACTAACACGATAGGAAGGTGTGGATCAACCTCAACATCGAACTGGTCTTCAGGCAGATCCACTTTTGAAAGGATGGTGGCCCTTGCGATGACTTCTATGCGCCTATCCTCCAAAGAGTACTTTGCAGCGTTATCCAGCAGGTTTGTTATCACCTGGCGTACACGGAGGGGATCGCCTTTGACCCAGAGATCAGCCTCCATCTGGGTCATGATCTTCTGCTCGATGTTGACGCTGAGCAGATTTACCGCCATTTCTTCTGCCGCCTGCAATTGCACAGGGCCAATCTGCAAATCGAGCTTCTTGTCCACCGTGCCTATCTTTGTTGCCTCTGTCATACTGTTCACCAGGTCGGTCAGTTGTTGGGTCGCGCTGGCAATTTTACCAGCGAAGCGCATGATCTGCTGCGGATTGATGCGACTACTCTGTCGCTTGAGCAGAGTCGAATAGCCACTGATAGCGCTAAGTGGTGTGCGCAGTTCATGGGAAGCTGTCACCAGAAATTCATCTTTGAGTTTATCCAACTGTTGCTGTTCAGCGTAAGCTTCCTGTATCTCCTCAAACAGTTGGGCGTTGCGCATCGCACTGGCCGCCTGCGCGCTGAGTGCTAAAAGCATCCCTATCTCTGTTGGACGGAATTTGCGGTTCTGCTTTGGAGTATGCACACCCAGGATACCTATAAGCTCCGTCTGATATAACACCGGAACCATGAGCATCTTCTTGATACCCGTCTCCAGCAGAAAAATGGCCCCTCCCTCATCGCATTCTTTGGCGAGCTCTTCCGCCATGGAATCATCAAGGTAGAAGAAACCTTCTACAACAAGATATTCCAGCGTAGATCCCTTAAACGGCAGGCGGATCTTCTCGAACAGGTTCTCGTGCTTATCCTGATCGAGCGGCTGATTGGACAGTTGCTCATGCTCATCAAATTCAATGTCATTGATCCGCGCTTTTGGTATCTCATAAGCTGCCTGAACACTCAGATGTTCACTATTCGCGCTACATTGGAAAAAGATACTCATCTCCGTATGAGCCAGCTTTGCCGCGGATTCAACGAATTTGTGCTGAATATCATTCACATCTAGCACAGTGCTGACGCTAATTGTTTGCAGCGCACTATTCATCGCGGCTAGCAATTCTTCGCGCTGTTTTGCCGCGTGTACTGTCTGGCGCGAGCGCTCGTAGAGTTTGGCATTCTCGATACTCACCGTAACAATCTGTACCATGGTCTCCAGCACCTGTATCTCTTCTTCCTGATAGGCATTGGGATGTATACTGGTAATACAGAGTGAACCAATAACCCGATTAAACATCTTCATCGGCAGCAGCAGAAATGAGCCAGCTTTACGTTGATCACCCCAGGTGCCGATCAAGAGTTCGTCGTAATCACCCAATTCGTGATGGGCAAGATCGAGCAGCAATGTCTTCTTTTCTTCTTGCGTAACCCTCCACCACACTGGGCGATCTTTCGGGGGTATGGCATGGGGGTTCTCAGGCAGGTTATCAACCGGGCGGCCATTCTGCGTAGCAAAAACCTCATAAATCATCTTGATATCGCGATCATAGAGGGTAATCAACATCGATGAAACATCGACCATGTTGGAGGCAAAATCATGAACAGTCGTTACCAATGTCGCCAGTTGTACAGACGTAGGGAAGGCCGTGCTGATATTCTGCAATTGTTTTAAGTAATCGCTTGAACGTATCTGACGTCGTCGTAGTTGATCATTCTGTATATAGAGCGCGATACGTTCGGCAAATTCCCGTGCCTCGGCGCGCTGCTTCTGCTGAAATACTGCACCCGCGACGGTCTGATAGAGCACAATAATGCCTGTTATGCGAGGCTGTTTTTTCCTCCCTCGTACCTCATCGACAAGCGTAGATTCCTGCATTGGCACGAAAAGGTACCATGTTGGCACAACATCCACCTGTAATCCTTCTTGAGAACCTGTATAAAAGAAGGAGAGGTAATCCTCGTGGCGCATGATGTGCGTCTCGTTTTTGTGCCAGACATAGCCAATTATGTCCTGTTTCAGGCGATAGATCGCCCCCACGGGGAAGAGATCATTCTGCTGTGGTGAGACTAGCTCGACATCGTCCGATGATAGCGCTTGCGAGGGACGT
>DMFQ01000056.1 GCA_003450555.1 Ktedonobacter sp. | reverse complement strand
CGGTGATTTATGCGCGGCAGCTTGCCCTGAAGGCACCTGTGACTTGATGGATGGAGCCTTGTCAGCTTGAGAAGGCTGGTTGCGAGCAATTTTTCGAGGGGTACGGTTCTCGATACGACTCGCCAACTCCTCCATATTGTTTTCAGCTTCGTCCAGTAGTTGTTCGCGCATATCCGCGCTCGCACCAACGGGAATAGGAATATCCAACTCGATGGTGTGCGTTCGCTCACCCACTCTGATCTGCATAGTGTGGTGCAGCCAGATATGCGAGCCTGTCCCGTCTGGCCTCCCTGTTAGTCTGCCATCCATATTCTCACCGCCTTTCGCGCGCTTAACACGGAAGAATCTTTAAGTGTTGCCAACCGATAGAGCGTCCAACAGGGCGTCCGACCGAAACACATGTACGTATATTATATCAAACGTACCCTGGAACTGATATACTCTCTTGCCAAAAGAAGCACAGTAGTGTATGGTACCATTACATTACTTTCAAAACGAGAGTACCAACACGCTGTTCATTGTAGTAAACGTAGCAGATATTCACAACTTGTAAAGATATGCGATATATTTTAGCAAGGAAAAGCCAGGTACGTACAAACCGCGTGAACGCCTGAGAAAGTTGAGAAGCGAGACTTATGAGCCTTGGCCCTGCACCGACTCAACAAAAACCAGTTCCTGAAGTCCTGGTGAAACCTGAAGAGAAAAAAGTCAGGTCGACCCCTGCCAGGAGAAGAGTAAGTGAAACTCCTACTGCCTTATTCTTCAAAGCCATCTTTCGCCCTATCTTCAAGGGCATATACTATCTCCTAAGAGCAATAAGGGCTCACAAGCTGGTCACATTCCTCTTGCTCCTCCTGCTCATTGGCAGTAGTATCTTCGCCACCTACCTGTTAACGCAGAGCTGGCCCTTTGGCGTCGGCAGCGATCAATTCAACTTTCGTGTCAATGGGAAAAACTTCAGCGGAGAGCACGTAAAAAACTGGCTCTACGCCTTGCGCGACGGCGACGCTTCTACCCTGTCGCTTATTGGGCAGGAGACGGCACAATACGTAGATTTAGCTACCTCGGGAACGTCGGCTATCACCATTAGCCCGCGTGATACGAATTCACTGATCACCTCGTTCAGCCAGTCGAAGACCCATCTTACATGGAAAAACATCACTGTTCTTGCTGTTTCCAGTGCTCCGGATACCACTGTTGATAGCTTCGTAGAGGTGGACACCGCCAGTTCCGGGCCAGGTGGTAATGTCAGCGGTATCATGATCTGGCACTTCATTACAGCACCACAAGGCACCATTATTGCAATCAGTCTCGTCTCTTTCCGCGCGCCCATGTAGTGTGTAAGCAATTGGACTCAAGAACAGCAGAAGGGAAATACGGCAGTGTCAGAAGATAGCAAGACAACAAAAAATAGCCTGGATAAATCAATTGACCTGGGCATGGACCAATTCGGACGTTTTGTCAAACTTCGCTGGCTCATGCTTGTTATCGTGAGTATCGTCATCTGGTACTTCTTCTTTTATATTGCGCCACAGTTAAGCGCTCCGTCGCCCGGATCAATCTTATACTATGCCTTCCAGATTAGCTTTGCCCTGCTTTTCGGCATCATGCAGTTCGTTGCCATCTTCTGGTTTCTGGGACGTCCGCGCCTCTACTGGGTGATGCCTGGCGAGACGGGTGTGACGTTTGAAGACTACAAAGGCAATCCAGAAGTGCTCGAGGCGGCCAAGCGTATCGTATTGCTGCTGCGCGGTGTGAAAGAGTTCCAGGAGATGGGCGGTTCTCCCGTGCGCGGCCTCCTGCTCTCGGGTCCTCCGGGAACTGGCAAAAGTTACCTCGCGCAGTGTATGAGTACCGAGGCTGGCGTGCCCTTCGCCTATGCCAGCGCCGCCAGTTTTCGCGCCATGTTTATCGGCATGGATATATTGATGATCAGGCGGTTATATAGCAAAGCCCGGCGCCTGGCGCGCGAATATGGCGGCTGTGTCGTCTTCATGGACGAAATCGATGCTATAGGCGCCTCTCGTGGTGGTGGTGGCATGGGTCTAGGCGGAGGTATGATGGGTCTGATGGGTGGCGCCGGTACTGGCGGACTCAACCAACTCCTGATGGAAATGGACCCACCGAATATCGAGACGGGCTGGTTTAAGAAGATCCTGCGCACTATTGGACTCTCACATAGCCGGGTGCAAAATGAGCCTGTTCTGACCGTTGGCGCGACCAATATTCCTGAGTCACTCGACCGGGCGCTGCTGCGTCCGGGCCGTTTTGACCGCAAGATTCACGTCGCCGCCCCGACCGACAAGTATCGCGGTGAAGTCATCGAGTACTACCTGAAAAAGGTCAAAAGCGACCCCAACATTTCGCTCAACGCCTTAGTGCAGCGCCTGGTCGATTATACGCCCGTGGCAATCAAACACGTCATTAACGAAGCGGTTATCATTGCTCATTTTGATGGCCGTGAAATGGTTACCTACCGGGATCTTGTCGAGGCACAGGATGTGCATGAGTTTGGCCTGCGCCAGACCAGTGAACTGACGGAGATTGACCGGCGGCGTCTTGCCTACCACGAAGCAGGACACGCGGTAGCTTCTTACTACCTGTACGAGCGCTACTTCCCCGCGTATGTCACCATCCATCAACGCAGTGACCTGGAAGGGGCGGCCGCCTTTGCCCTCCCTCGTCCAAAAGAGTCCATTAAAACATTGAGTAAAGAAGATATCCTGGCGCGCATCCAGGTAGCCCTGGCCGCCCGTGCTTCGGAAGAACTCTTCCTCGATTTGAACATGAACGGCGTTACCTCCGACCTGACCCAGGCAACCACGAATGCTTTTGCCTACGTTGGCTTGTGGGGTATGGACGGCACTCTGGCATCGGCGAAGGTGACTGAGGTACCGCAGACGAAGCTGGATGAGCGGGTGGAAAACCTGCTGCAAGCCCAGTTCAAGGCAGTGAGGAAGCTCCTGCAAGATCACAGCGAGGCACTTATTGCCGTTGCTGAAGCATTGATCGACCGCGATGAGTTGGTAGCGGAGGAAATCAAGCAGTTGATCGACGAGTCCGATGCACGCCACGTGACCAAAATCGTGCTCAGTGACTTCGAGGCGTTGCTGGGCAACGGTAACGGCAACGGCCATAGTAATGG
>DMFQ01000178.1 GCA_003450555.1 Ktedonobacter sp. | reverse complement strand
TCGCCGCCGGTGCCCTTCATTTCTGGCAGCGGGGGAGCTATTTCAGGCGGTGTAATAACACGGGGTATGCCCTGAGGTAAAGATTGCGGGGAAGCAATAACTGCCCCCGTCTCCTGCATAATATCTTGAAGCTGGCGTGAATCGATGACTTCATTCCTACGCAACTCCTGGGCAATGCGATCAAGGGTAGGACGGTGCGTCTTCAAGAGATCAACAGAGCGAGCATAGCAACTGCGCACAATACGATCAACTTCATCATCGATGGTCTCGGCAGTCGTCTCGCTATAATCGGTTGGAGCGCCGGTTTCGCCTCCAACCGCGAATGGGCTGCCCCGTTCGCTAAAAGAGACGGTGCCCAATTTTTCGCTCATACCCCAACGGGTGACCATTTGACGAGCCAGGGCTGTAACTCGTTGCAAATCATTCTCCGCGCCCGTAGTGATGCGTCCAATCACCACCTCTTCAGCGGCACGTCCGCCAAGGGCAGTGACAATTTGCGTCAACAAGTACTCTTTGGAGTAGTTATAGCGGTCATCCAGTGGCGTCGACATAGTGACGCCCAACGCCTGACCGCGCGGCACGATAGTGACTTTGGTTACAGGGTCCGCATGTTCTGAAAGCAGTCCTGTCAGCGCGTGACCTCCCTCGTGATATGCCACCACCTTCAGGTCTTCTTCACTGAGCACCAATGGCCGTTCGGCGCCAAGCAGAATCTTGTCAAGCGCTTCATCAAAACTCTTTTGTGTCACGCTATCCAGGTTACGACGAGCAGCCAATAGCGCTGCTTCGTTGACCAGGTTTGCCAGATCCGCGCCAACCATGCCCGGGGTCGAACGGGCGATAACCAGTAAATCCACGTCGGGAGCTAATGGTACATTTCGTGTATGAATCTTGAGAATAGCCAGGCGTCCGTTCCAATCAGGGCGGTCTACTGTGACACGTCTATCAAAACGACCTGGGCGCAGCAGAGCCTGGTCCAGTCCATCGGGACGATTAGTAGCGCCGATTACAACGACCGCCTGCCGGTTATCAAATCCATCCATCTCTACCAACAGTTGGTTCAATGTCTGCTCGCGCTCGTCGTTGGTATTGATACTCGTGCCGCGCTGCCGTCCTACGGCATCGATCTCATCGATGAAGATGATACTGGGAGAGGTTTTTTTCGCTTGATCGAAGAGGTCGCGCACGCGACTCGCACCGACACCGACCAGTACTTCAACGAATTCTGAACCGCTCATCGAGAAGAAGGGGACGCTAGCCTCACCGGCCACAGCTCTTGCCAGCAACGTTTTACCTGTTCCTGGAGGGCCAACCAGCAATACTCCGCGTGGAATTTTGCCTCCTAAGCGCTGGAATTTCTGCGGTGTTTTCAGAAACTCGACGACTTCCTGGAGTTCGTATTTGGACTCATCGACGCCCGCGACATCAGCGAATGTGGTGCTAGGTCGATCTTCCAGAATGAGTTTTGCCCGGCTTTTCCCAAAGTTGAATATGCCCTGTTGTCCCTGGCCCGCGCGCCGAGACAGGAAGACAAAGAGCGCGATTATCAGAACCAGGGGAAGGAAGGCGATGAGAAGATTCAGCCAGAAACTATTATCCTGGGGAGGCTGAGAGGAAACGGTAACGCCTCTGGACTGGAGCAACTGCGGAAGTTGTGGGTCTCCATTTGGCAGTTGTATGACACGATACTGGGTGTATGAGCCAATCTGCTGACGGAGTGATCCAGTAATATCGGTCTGCCCATTAAAAACGGCTGTTTTGATATTTCCCTGGTTGATTTGGTCGTAGAAGGTGCTATAAGCCAGCTGGTCGACCGGGTTCGCATTGCTGCTATTATTCTGATTGAAAAACGAGTAGGCGTAAATTCCGAGCATGACCAGGACGATGATGAGAAGCCAGCGGTTGAGGCTTGATGGTCCTCCGGCAGGTTGCCCATTAGGGCGACCGCCAGATCCTGGACGCAGTTGATTTGGTTGCCGTCTCGGTGTATTGTTGTTATTATTTTGTAGCCAGCGTATATTGGCCGATTTTTTATCCATGCAAGTGTACCTGCTTTCTGGGTCCGTGACAGGTGTACCAAAAGCCCCTCAGATTCCAATTGAAGCCTGAAATTCCAACAGCATTCCCATTGTGGGCGATACATGATGGGGCCATTATATGGTAACGTTCATCATTATTATATCTCACAGGTGGTAGAAATGCACGTCATTTATGCGGATTGCAGCTCTTGTGGCTTCGCTGTCAACTGCAACACGAGGCGCCGTACGCTGTGTGGTAGAATCGTCAGACGGTCAGCGGGTCGGTTCAAGGCATCTTCGCTGCCGACAGTCGGCTCAAAACAGACGAAGGCACAATCGGGTTTTGTGACAGGCTCTGACCATACCTGCATATTAGCCAGCGCGTAAGCACCTTCAACCGGCAATTCTTCGACCACTACGGTGCCGTGATAAGGTATCTGAAGAGTGACGCGATGTGGGAATAGATAGGGATTGTTGGGCGGGTTGTTCTCCCAATCAAACGCCTTTACGTCGAAGCCGGGAGGACCATCGGTTACTATTTGCGACTTGTCCTGCTGAGCAACGCTAAAATAGGGATGAAAGCCTGGGGCGATAGGCATAGCTTCATCTCCACGGTTCTCCATCACCAGGGTAAAAGTAAGCGTCCCTGCACCAACAGCAATAGTCGCGGTAAAGGTAAATTCATAGGGATAGCTGGGGCGAGTAGCATCGCTACTCGTCAACTGTATGCTCAGCTGTGTCGCGCCTTCTATATCCTGTCCCGCGATTACCGTCCATGGCAGATTGCGACCAAAGCCATGAATTGGCAGAGTCGTGTTCTTCTCTTTAAAAATGCCATCCTTGAGGCGAGAAAAGTTGGGGATCATCAGCGGCATACCCCAGCGTTTAACATTGCCCGTCTCTGCAGGTCGATACAGTATTGGCCATGAGCCGACCTGGAAGTGGGAGACCAGGCAAATTTCAGGGATGAAACCTATCGTAGTATCTCCAAAGGTCAGCACACGTTCACGGGCAGTAGGAAATTGCATAAAATCAGCCATGTATATACCCATCCATTCTCGTAGAGTTATCCTGGCATTATTGTATTTCACAAAGAGTCTACATGCAAAATGGGCTATACAACGAGAAGACCTATTGCGTTTTACTACCTGGACGCTTTATACTGTATTGAGTTACGATGCATCTGGATATACCAACCAGGAGCATGTATAAGTGAGTTCATAGAACCCTGCTGCCAGTAATGAAATGGGGGCCTTATGGGTACGGAGGATACTTCAGAAAAAGTAACTTCCGCAGAGGGTAGCAATCCAGGCAGAGAGGAGAAGCAGTCTGTGCAAGGTTATATTGCTCTCAAGGGAACACGTAATGGCTTGCTGTTGACACTTGAGCCGGAGACCCCTTTTAGCGAATTGCTTAACGCACTTTCTGATCGGCTTGCGGAAGCCCCTGGTTTTTTCCGTGGCGCTTCGCTGGCACTGGATACCAGTCGACGTATGCTTCGTGTGAATGAACGAACGCAACTTGAAGACCTTCTGGCACATTACCATATGTCGGTAACGCCGTTAGAACAGATCGCTGCTATGCAGCAAAAAAATGGCGAGCAGCAGTCAGTCTCCTCGGACGATACAGCCCCAGATATAGTCCCATTAAGTGAAGCCAATCAGGCTCAACGTGACCCGCGAGAAATTGATGATACCCTCTTTATACGACGTACTATCCGTTCTGGGCAGGCCATTCACCATACCAGCTCTATCGTCATATTGGGTGATGTCAATCCTGGAGCGGAGATCGTGGCTGGAGGTGACATCATCGTCTGGGGCGTGTTGCGAGGGATGGTACATGCTGGCTATCCCGATAATGAGAGTGCCTGCGTCTGTTCGCTGCAACTAGCGCCAGTGCAATTGCGTATAGCGCGCCTGCTCTCACGTCCACCCGAAGGCGCGGGTGCCCAACCTAACCCAGAAACTGCGGCGATCAAAAATGGTCGAATTGTGGTAGAGACCTGGGCCAGTGGTCGCCCATCACGCAAGTAGCAGCTTAATTACAACCTGACGGCTAATGCGTCCTGGTTCGTATGTGTAGAAACGGCCATAGTGGTCGTGTGTGATCTGTAGCTTTGCATGGAGCGTGTTTTATGGAGAGCCGGGTGATAACCATCACATCAGGGAAGGGCGGTGTCGGGAAAACCACAACTACTGCGAATATTGGTACTGCCCTAGCGATGCAGGGCAAAAAGGTTGCCGTTGTGGACTCAGACATTGGTCTGCGCAATCTCGATGCGGTATTGGGATTGGAGAATCGTATCGTCTACGATCTTGTCGATGTAGTTGAGGGACAGTGTCGTTTACGGCAGGCATTGATCAAAGATAAACGTTTGCCTGAGCTCTTCTTGCTGCCAGCCGCTCAGACACGCGATAAAAATGCCGTGAATAGTGTCCAGATGGAGCAACTTTGTCAGCAACTGCGCGCTGAATTCGATTTTGTGCTGATCGACTCTCCAGCTGGGATCGAGCAGGGGTTTCGCAACGCGATTGTGGGCGCCGATGAAATCATCATTGTAGCCAACCCTGAGATGGCTTCAGTGCGAGACGCCGACCGTATCATCGGCCTGGTGGAAGCAGCCGGAAAACCTGAGCCACGATTGATTCTCAATCGACTGCGCGCCGAGATGGCGAGGCGCGGCGATATGATGGACGTAGCGGATGTTTTAGAAGTGTTGGGAATTGATCTGCTAGGTATTGTCCCTGAAGATGAAATGATCATTGTAGCAACCAACAAAGGTGAACCTATTGTCTATGACAAACACTCGCGGGCAGGCCGCTCATTTCTGAATGCCGCCCAGCGTATCATGGGCGAGGAAGTACCCCTTAACGAGATAGCGGACGTACCATCACTTTTGGAGAGGCTGCGACGCTTAGTTGGGTTTGGCCCAGCACTAGCTGAAAAGCGCGTTCGTTCTTAGCCATTCTGAAAAGGGGCAAATGCTATGGGTATTTTTGGATTTATGTCGGGGCGCAAGAAGACCAGGACTGGAGACATTGCGAAAGAACGCCTGAAGGTTGCCTTGGTGCAAGATCGCCTGAAGGTGAATCCGGAGATGCTGGAATTGATCAAATCCGAT
>DMFQ01000186.1:410-3363 GCA_003450555.1 Ktedonobacter sp. | reverse complement strand
CGGCAACTGCGCGCAGTTGCCGGAGAGGCCTTTCCCTTAAATCTATCTCCTCCGACCGGGTCGTGACGGCCTCGAAGGCCAGGATGGACGAGATAAACCCCTATGCATTGGTTTCGCCCCCTGCTCCGGCTGAGGCATGTTGGCGTGCGTCATTTCCCACGTCGTGCTGAAGAAGAGGATCCAGCCCCAGACGAGAAGCGGCAAACCAATTGTCATAAGGGCCTGACCCGACCAGGTGGGTTGCCAGAGCCAGAAGTAACTGCTCAGCAGCGCACCAATGGTGAGCAGCATAGCCAGCATGATGGTGCGGCCATTGGCTGAACAGAGTGAAAGAGCTAATGGCAAGAGTGCGTACCACGGCCAGTAAGTGGGCAACAAGACGAGCAGCGCCAGAGAGACCCAGCTACTGAAGAGCACTACCAGTTCGACGGTATCGGCCAGCCAGCAGCCAAGCAGCAACAGAGAACCGACCGTCACAAGAGCAAAAATCGTCCAATGGTGAGAAGAGACCAGCCAGGAGAGCGCCGGTGGTAAAGTAATCGGCAGTTTGAAAAGCGCCGCATCAAGCGAATTGATCGCGTTGTCCTGTAAAAAAATATGCTGTGCATAGGTAAGTAAGCCTGCTAGCCCCCAGCCCGACCAGTAGGGCGCATATGCTAGTATCACAACCAATACAGACACTCCAGTGATCGACAACCACCAGAAGACACGTCGCCCCGACGGCAATGTGCGGGCCTCCTTCATCAAAAGGCAGAAAAAGAGCGGTAATAGCAGCAGGATCAACATATTGATGAGCGTCGCCAGGAGCAGCAAAACCCAGCCTAGAATGGGCGATTTGCGCTGAAAGAAGAGAACAGCCAGTAAAATGAAGAGGACAACTACCACATCAAGATGCATTCCATTAATACTCAGCAACAGAACGAGTGGATTCCAGCCATAGAGTATCGTAGCAGAGATGCGCGTCTCAGGCTTTAGCCTCGCCAGGATGATCCAGATGAGCACAGTATTGACAAGGTGCGCAACCAGACCCAGTCCACGAAATAGTAGGAGGACATTCGCGATACTGTCGCGTGCCAGCAGCACTATTGGAATACAGAGGTCTAGCCAGACCGGACCGGGCGCTATCACACTTTGTGCTCCCTTGGAAATACCCTTCTGTAATGGCTCGTGCGAGAAAGCAGCGAGAGAGACGACGTATGGGTTCACGTGGTAGACAGTCACCAGGTGCCCATATATGCCATAGAGGAACATATCTTGTGACAGGATAGCGGGAGCAAAAAAACAGGTCAAAGCAAAGATAGCCGTCAGAATGATGATGGTGCTGAATAGTACACGAACATTGGATGGTGAGAGCCGTTCTCGTACAACACGACCGCCTATACGACCTGCGATGAGTGTGATTACAAACGCCAACACGAGCAAGCATAACAGCAAATTAGCGTTACCATTCCCTGTATGCGAGCCTCCATTAGTAAGAGCGAAGAAAGGGACGTGTGCCACTATTTGTGCCAGAAAGGGTAATGCTGTTGTCCAGTAGAGATGTGGCAGCCAGGGTAAGAGGCCAAGCAACGCCTGTGTAGCTGCATCCTCCCTGGTAGTGGCTCCCGCCAGCAAAGGATAGGAAGCAATTAAGAGCGCCTCCACGAGCAATCCGAGGACAATCAACGCTAACAAAACGCGTCGTCCATAATTGGGACGTCTGTGAGAGGGATCTTGTGGCTCAAGCTGATACTGCTGCGAACGCGCCGTCATAGATGCCGTTGGCAAGGTAGCACCAGGCAGTGCGGGTTGTGTTCTCCCGGAGCGTAATGGGTATAAACTTCGATCTTTACTGCCTGGACCCTGTTGCATATTTCTTACCAACCAGGGGGTATGGGCTGCTTTCCTTGTCGGAGTATCCCCCACTACCCTTCCTTTTCTAAGCTAACTATCATTTATAGTATCAGGCATACAGCTATTGCTGTCAATGAGCTTTTCTTGCTGTTACAAAAAATGTACAACACTTTCCGCTTTTCCGTTTCTTCAGTGTATAGAAAGAACAGGAAATTGAATGAGTAAACCTTAGCTCTATTGTCAGACATAGCGAAGAATGCTATAATAGCGTGGTGTTTGAAGCAACCCGCTACCATCGTGGGACAATACACGCTGAGGCCGCACAGTTTTAGCGGCATCTGTTTTATTATGCATCGGCATGAGCCGGTGTTCCGCCTGCCCTGGCAGTCACTGAGTGAAGTGAGGAAGGCCTTACTGATGAGTATTGATAGGCCCTCAACTTGATCTACATTTCAGTTGTAAATCTGACCAGGTGCAAACCCAGAGGAAGGAGGTGGCTTCGTGAGACGAGATTACGAACTTGGGTTCATTCTCAACCCCGAAGTCAATGAAGAGCAAACACGGGCAATTTTAGACCGTGTTGAACAGGTCGTCGCTAATTATAACGGCCAGATTGTCAGGATTAATCAGTGGGGGCGTCGTCGCCTGGGATACCCCATTGAACACCACCGCGACGGATTTTATGTATTCATAGACATGATTCTGACCCCTGAGACGGTAATTGAACTCGATCGTACACTCAAGGTTTCGGAAGAGGTTCTGCGGCACTTAGTCAAGAGACGCGATCCCAAGACTGTTCAAAAGGAACGCGAGGCTCGCGCAGCAGCAGTTGCCGCCGCAGCAGCTGCGGCAACTCCAACACCCACTGCTCCTGAAGCAGAAGCGGAAGTACCTGCGGAGGTACATGATGAGATGGCAATTCCCTCGGAAGCGTCTTCCGACGAGGTAATTGCCGATCAAGAGGCAGAAATCCTCGCTGGACCATCCGCTGAGGATGTCGAAAATGTCCCGCCTGCTATCGAGGAACCAGAGCAAACCGTCGAAGCCTAGTTAGTTAAAATACGTTTGGGTCGGTTCGTCTAATCTCTGCGGTAGAGAAGAGCTGAGGCAGTGATTATCA
>DMFQ01000186.1:0-326 GCA_003450555.1 Ktedonobacter sp. | reverse complement strand
CTCGGCAAAGACCCCGAGATGAATTACACGCCCAGTGGCACAGCTGTGACTAAATTTTCTCTTGCAGTAAACCGTTACAGGAAGTCAAGTACCGGGGAGCGCCAAGAAGAGACTGAGTGGTTTAATATCGTTGCCTGGGACAAGCTTGGTGAGACATGCAATCAGTACCTGCATAAAGGCTCTAAGGTCTACATTGAGGGCCGCGTGTCACAGCGCAAGTACACTGATAAAAATGGCATTGAGCGCTATGCTTTTGATGTCGTTGCCAGTGACATGGAAATGCTTACACCGAAATCAACACAGAGCAGTTCAGACTTTTTAGCAGG
>DMFQ01000230.1:2539-4313 GCA_003450555.1 Ktedonobacter sp. | reverse complement strand
TGCCGACCTCCGGTCCTGCCACGATTGTCCACGGTGATTACCGCCTGGATAATGTCATGTTGGCGCACGATGAGCCGCGCGTGGTGGCTATCTTCGATTGGGAAATGGCGACCATCGGCGATCCGCTGGCTGATGTAGGCTACCTGCTCTCCTTCTGGCGCGAACCGGGCGACCCGGAACTGGAATTCGCTTCGGATGCGTGGCGCATCATGGAACAGCCCGGCTTTCTTTCGCGAACAGAAGTCACCCAATATTATGCCGAGCGTACTGGACGCACGGTGCGCGAAATGGCCTTCTACGAGGCTTTAGCCATCTGGAAGTTGGCTGTCCTGCTCGAAGGCAGCTATTCTCGCCATCGCTCCGGTACAACAGACGATCCTTTCTTTGCTCAACTCGGGGAGGGCGTTCCTGCCCTGGCGCGGCGCGCACTCTCCGTCTGCAACAGTTCCAGGATGCTCTAATGAGCGTCCGTATAGATAACAGGAAACATCCAAACTTATGGAAGATCCATTTTTAATAAGGCGTAGCGATGCTACCGAATTGTTTATTGTCCGTCACGGTGACGCTATCCCAGATGCAGATGAAATTATTCCCAGCGGTGTCTATGATGATCTACCACTCAGTAGCCTGGGACGCGAACAGGCGCAGAACCTTGCTGAACGACTGGGCAGTCTCCATTTCGATGCCATCTATAGCAGTCCGCTGCGACGTTGCCAGGAGACTGCCGAGCCGCTGGCACGACGCTTAGAGTTGACCCCCATCCTCGTACCCGCTATTAAAGAGATCAGGCTGGGCGACATTCGCCCTCTACCAGAGCATGGAGAAGACCTCTCTATCCTGACGCAGGCCCTCAAAGAGCGGCAGGCCGATATCGTGCGTATCGCGGGTGAAACAGGCCATTGGGACGACATAGCCAACAGTGAACCCTCCAAAGAGTTTCGCAATCGTGTCGTCAACGCATTCGACGAAATTACCCGCAACCACGTGGGGGAACGCGTCATCGCCTTTGCCCACGGTGGCGTGGTCAATGCCTACGCCGCGGAGGTGCTTGGACTGGAGAGGGACTTTTTCTTCCCAGCCGCTAATACCTCGATTACGATGGTCAGAGTCTCCGGCAAGCACCGCGTGCTCTACTTTCTGAATGACTTCGCCCATATCAAAAGGCACGCGTAGCCTGACAGTAAAGGGAATGAGTTGCCCAGGCGCGTACCTGGGCAACTCATTCCCTTTAAGTAGTAAAGGACAGTATCAACGAACTGATGAGCGAAACTATGATGTGGCCCGCTCAACCATGTTCTGTACCTGTTGAGTCAGCCTCTGCCAGAGTTCTCCTAGTTGCCGCCGTGTCTCGGTCCCGGGCCACGGAGTAAAGAGCAGCGCACCGGCTAATCCTGCTACCACGCCCATACGGAACAGCGTTTTTGCCATTGCGCGTTTGCGCTGGTAGCTCTCCACCTTGTCCTGGAACGACTCTTGTACGTCCGCTACATTATCGGTGACCTTTTTCAGGCTCTTACTTGCTTGTTTGGCACCTTTACTCAAGCTCTTACTTGCTTGTTTGGCGCCCTTATTCAAGACATCCTGCGCAGTTCCTAACCCGCTTTGCACAGTATCACTTACGTTACCCTGCACGTTTTTCAGATTCTTCTGCGCTTTTTTCAGATTTTTATTTGCCCGCTTAACGTTCTGGTCCCTCATGGCCTGCGCCACACCTATCCCGGCCTGCAACAGGTCCTGCGCCAATGGTAAAGCGGACTGAACCCTGTCCTGGACA
>DMFQ01000230.1:0-2446 GCA_003450555.1 Ktedonobacter sp. | reverse complement strand
GTCTGTTTTCTCCCGCGTTTCAATTGCTCTTGAGCTACATCAAGTCCCGAACTCAGCAAATCCTGCGTTTTCGCCAGCCCCGATTGAAGCGTGGCAACCGTCGATTGTGCCACGTCGCTGGCCTGTTTGCTGGCATCTCTTGCCGTATACCCGTTATATGTATTAGTGTCGTTCCTGGTCATGGTAAACTTCTCCTCCTAATTTTTCACCTGGTCCGTGTTGCTGCTAGATTACATCTACTGTAGAACACGCTTCAGCAAGTCTCAAGGTTTCAAACTACATCAATTCGCTGGCTCCAGCTGCTCAGGTGCTTGGCCCTCTCTACCGTCCCCTCCTAAATATGCTATAATATAGGAGTATGAAGACGCAAACACATCACATCATCTATTATCTACGCGCTACAGTCGAACGTTACCTGCTTGCCGCCGGGTAGCGGTACATCCTCCATCTTCATAATCTCCATCCTCCTTTATCAAAAAGGAACGTAAAACTATCGTATTTTCATATTTTAAAACATTTCGTCCGTTTCGACATCCCTAAAAATGTGTTACCATGAGAGAACAGGAGGCAAGGTTTCTTGCCGGGGAACGGGAGTATCTCCCGTAAATCTCCCTTTTTTTGCTCTAATGGTGGGGAGGACGAGGAAAAGAAAGAGCCAAGGAACTCACACAGATGGATTTAATAGACAAACTTGCTAGCCTGGCACAACGCTATGAAGAACTCAATAACTTGATGGCGCAGCCAGAGGTACTCGAAGATATTCCCTTACTCCAGCGCTACGGTCGCGAACACGCGGAGCTTGAAGAGGTCGTTAACACCTATCATGAGATCATGGATAACGACAGACAGATTGCAGAAGCGCAGGAGATGTACGAAGGCGATGACCCGGAGATGCGCGACCTCGCCTATGAAGAGATGGAACGCCTCAAGGCGCGCAAAGAGCAATTCCTTGAGGAGGTGAAAATATCGCTCCTTCCCAAGGATATTATGGATGATAAAAATGCCATCGTGACCATTCAGGGTGGCGCGGGCGGTGACGAGGCCGCGCTCTTCGCCGGGGAACTCTTCCGCATGTATACGCGCTACGCCGAGGGCAGGCGCTGGAAAATTGAAATTCTGGACAGCAATGAGACAGGACAGGGCGGTATGAAAGATATCACCTTTGTCGTCAAGGGCAAGGGCGCATATAACCGCATGAAATACGAAGGTGGCACGCACCGCGTTCAGCGCGTCCCCGTCACCGAGGCTAATGGACGTATCCACACCTCAACGGCCAAGGTCATTGTCCTGCCCGAAGCCGATGACGAGATGCCAATCGATATCAAGGAGAACGATATCCGCGTCGATGTCTATCGCTCCACTGGCCATGGCGGTCAGAGCGTGAACACCACCGACTCCGCCGTGCGCATTACCCATCTGCCAACCGGACTTGTCGTCACCTGTCAGGACGAAAAGTCGCAGCTGAAAAATAAGCTCAAGGCTCTGACCGTCCTCAAAGCCCGCCTCTGGGATTTGCAGGAAGCGCAGCGGCAGGAGGAATTGAGCAAGACGCGACGCTCTCAGGTACAAACAGGCGATCGCAGCGAAAAGATTCGCACCTATAATTACCCACAGGACCGTGTAACCGATCACCGCATCGGCCTGACACGGCATAATCTACCCGGCGTGCTCAACGGTGAGCTTGACGAATTTATCGACAACTTGATCACAGTCGATCAGGCTGACAAACTACAGCATTTGTTTGAAGAAGAGGTAAAGGTGAAATAGAGAGTCGGTTACGAAACGACTGTGTTCAGGGCCATTTCTTAACTGGGCGTGCAAATGACCGCGCCCCTATTGATGAAAGGTAGGTAACCTCCATGACACAACTGGCAGCTGGCCATCTGAAAATCCAGCAGGACGCTATTCCTGAATTGAATCCTTCGTATAGGTTACTGCTCGGCCCTGGCCCATGCAATGTGGACCCGCGCATCCTGCGCATCACCGCAGCTCCGCAGCTTGGTCATATCGACCCGGAATTTTTCTCCATTCTTGAAGAAACTGCCCAGATGCTGCGCTGGATGTTCCAGACAAAGAATGAGATGACCCTCTGTGTCTCTGGCTCAGGCTTTTCCGGCGCGGAGGCCGTCCTGAGCAACCTGCTCGAACAGGGTGACACCATTATCTCTGGCAGCCTCGGTTTTTTCAGTGGCAAGATCGTTGACATTTCGCGCCGCGCCGGGGCCAACGTGGTAAACCTCGTGACAGAATTGGGCGCGCCTCTGGAGGCAGCAGCGCTCGAACAGGCTTTTAAGGATCACCCGGAGACCAAAGTATTTGCCACCGCCATCGCGGAAACGTCCACCGGTCTCCTGCAGCCTTTGGCAGAGTTGGAGCGCATCACGCACGCGCATGGCGCACTCTTCGTCGTTGACGCGGTCTGCGGACTTGGCGGCGTCCCCATGTA
>DMFQ01000289.1:23547-27771 GCA_003450555.1 Ktedonobacter sp. | reverse complement strand
ATGTTACTATTGCAAACGCTACTCGAGCTTGATTGGAAACTCAAACGCACCCTGGATTAACTTTGCGGCGAAGAATTATGGGTTGGCAACGAACTACTTTGGCGTTACCCACCCCAGCCAGCCGAACTACATCGCGGCAACCTCCGGCTCGACGAATGGCGTTATCGATGATAGCGACATTACTATTAATGTACCCAACATTGTGGACCAGCTTGAGGCTCACAGCAAGACCTGGAAGGGTTATATGCAGTCGCTGTCGCTGTGCAACGGCAACCTGCTGGCGTCTTCCTGCGGCAACCAGCTCTACGAGCGCAAGCATGATCCTTTCGTCTCCTATGCCGATGTTCAGAATAACCCCGCTCGCATGGCGAATATCGTGGATTTTAGCCAATTCAGCACCGATCTTGCTAACAACAAGGTACCGAATTTTTCCTGGATCAGTCCCGATCAATGCCACGATATGCATGGTCGTGGTGCTCTTGCATCGGATCCTTGTAGCTTCTCCAACGAACAACTGCTGATCTCTGCAGGCGACAAGTTCCTCCGGAACACAGTGGGCGCGATTATGAACTCCAACACCTGGCAGAATAGCAACTCGGTTATCCTCATCGCCTGGGACGAGAGCGACTTCCCGTTCAGTGACACCAGCGGCTGCTGCGATGCAACGCCAGGTGGAGGTCACGTAGTCACGCTAGCAATCCCATCCGAGAATGACACTGAGCGTACCTCAAAAGTTGCCTATAACCACTACTCACTGCTTGCAACCATTGAGAGCGCCTGGAAGTTGGGCTGTCTGAAGTTCACTTGCGATACCGTCAATGTGAAACCGATGAGCGACCTGGTTGGCCAGAATGGCTAAAGCCCTTCGTTCAGCATGATGAAAGGAAACGAGAGCCAGCAGCTCTAGCGCCGCTGGCTCTCGTTTCGCTTATGTTCCCACCTGTGCATGTGATCTACGCTATCTCATACGGCAAGCATCAGGGGAAAATGCCATTTTTATAATCGCTCAGAATCTCATTAGCCGCGCGCGCGCCCTCTTCTGCTCCCCCTTCCATGAAGCCCTGGAAGTTGATCGAGCAGTGTTCACCCCCGAAGTGAATCTTGCCCTGACGCACCTTTTCATAACCGCTGAAGAGCGTATATTGTCCGACGAGCCAGCACGCGTAGCTACCGAGGAGATTTGGGTCACCCGTCGGATAACTCAAGGTGGCCGTTCCATTGTATTGCGCGGTTGCACCAGGCCACACTTCCTCCAGTTGCTTGAGGAAGTTCTGTGCGTACTGCTGTACCAATGGATCAGAGCCAGGCGAGTACGGCCCATTGGGCTGATAGGAGGCCCCTGCATTGCCGCCTGTATAGTCGACAATGATCCCAGTTGTACCCGTCTGCCCGCGCGTCACTTCCCACGTGTTCTGGAAACCGATGTCAGTATAGATATTCCCATCACTGATCCCTGGCCAGGCACCCGTCCCGTTCCAGAAGCGCGTCTTGAACTGCAACTGCAACTTTTGAGTTGGTGCCATAGCCCAGTTGCGTGATGGCCGTTTGCTTGAGACTGTCAAATCCCGCCTTTTTGTAGTTTAGAGTTCGTAGGACGCTGAACGGGATGTTCAGGATAACCCGGTCAAAGGTGGCTGTTTGTGTTCCGCCGGGCGTGGAGAAAGTTAAGGTGTAGCTTCCGTCATTGTTGCTGACAATGGCCGTCATGCGCCAGTTGAGCTTGACGGAGCCAGCGGGCAGGCTGGCCGCAATTGCCGTAGGCAACTGCTGGTTTCCACCAACGATGTGGTAGCGTTCATCGGAGGCGCCAAAAATGCGGAAATTGCCCGGCTGCGGTTGAAAGCCCAATAGATACACCAGATTCAGGGAGCTTTGCACGTTGGTCTCGCGTCCGTACTCAATGTTATAGGCGACATCGAGCAATTGCCCCATATTGGAGCTGTGGCCGCCAGTGACGTACTGCTCGATCCAATCGTAGAGGCTGAGGTGGTCGAGCTGGGAGCCTGTGGACGTGAAGCTGTTATAGAGTGTAGGGAAAGGAGCCGCTTGTAGCTGGCCCTGCAGCACATTGTGCACCTGCTGGAAGTCGCTATCGGCGGTCTTCTGCAGATAGTACTTGTTAAAGAAGAAGTTGGTATCCTGGGAACTCATGGGCTGCGCCTGCAGCAGATCAACCGTCTGGAGCCCATAGCGCTGGGCTAATTGCAGGATCGTTTTATGGCGTGTGTCGATCAATTCACCACACCACTCACTGGTCTGTCCATTGGCCCAGCTGGAGGCATCGGAGTGC
This sequence comes from Ktedonobacter sp., assembly GCA_003450555.1. GTDB lineage: Bacteria > Chloroflexota > Ktedonobacteria > Ktedonobacterales > Ktedonobacteraceae > UBA11361. The sequence goes on along the minus strand of DMFQ01000289.1, from coordinate 25,481 downwards.
ATCCGACCTCCAACGCGCGACGATGCCTCGTAAATAGTGGTGCTATAGCCCGCGTCCTGCAGGGTTAACGCTGCGTTCAGACCAGAGATACCACCTCCGATAACCGCGATGCGAGGAGGGGAGCTGGCACGCGCGATGAGTTCCCTGCCTGCCAACGTTCCAGAGAGTGTGACGCCAGCGGCAATTGCGCCAGCCCCTTTGAGAAAGTCGCGCCGGCTGATTTCGGCGCGACTTAGTCTGCGAACTTCCTCGACAGGTATTCCTCTCACTGACGCCTCTGCGTGTTCGCTCGCGAGTCGTTGCAATGCGCGCAAGAGTGGTGTTCGTGCCATCTTTCTGTGTCCTCCTGTGATAGCCAGTCCTCCCTATAGTTCAGTAGCAGGCCAGGGCTGGCACTACCAAATGTTTCATAATGGGAGATGTAGAGGTAAAAAACGGCTATGGAAAACATACTACGTTCAACCATGGCATAGAGACTGCTGCAATACATTGTCATAAGAAGAAACATGGCTTTAGGAGCGGCTCTACAAGAATGAACGTCTGCAATGAGCGTACCATAAAACCTGAACTATGTCAATTGGCTCTGAATGATGCGTTATCATCTTCTCTCCCTCTTTTTCCCTTGAAGTCATGACTGAACTGGAGACAAATCGATAAGGATTCTCGCGAAAATTATGACACAACTCATAGTTTTTCATGCCAAGTTCGGGTATAGTAGAGACAAGAGTGGCAGAGCGCAGTGAGATATATTATTGTGATTAAGCACATCAGCAGCGCGTTTGAAGCAACCGAGGAGGTACCATGCTCACAGGGCATATATTACTTCAACTCATCGTCATCTTAGTCGTCGTGCAGATTTTCGGTTACCTGTGCAAACTCATTGGCCAGCAATGGGTCATTGGCGAAATCCTGGCAGGGCTTGCGCTCGGCCCTTCGCTGCTGGGAACACTCTTGCCAGGTGTCAAAGGATTCATATTTCTCGCTTCAGCGCTGCCAACATTACAAACTCTGGGCGATATCGGCCTCGTGCTCTACATGTTCTCGCTGGGAGCGCGCCTTGACACGCATCTCATGCTGCGCCAGAGCCGGACCGCCATGATTACATCCATCAGCAGCATTCTTCTGCCACTCGTGCTAGGAGCCACGCTCGCGTTCTTCCTCTTCCCCAGCCTTGCCGGACCGAAAACCGACCTCGTCTCATTCATGCTCCTGGTCGGAACTGCCATGGCCATCACCGCATTTCCCGTGCTCGCGCGTCTGCTCAGCGAGAAAAATATGCTGCGCAGCAGGATTGGCACACTTGCGCTGACATGTGCTGCCATTGGCGACATCATCGCCTGGTTCCTGCTCGCGCTCGTCATCGCCGTTGTTCATGCGCAAGGTCTGCCATCAATAGCACTCACTGTAGGTTTGACCCTGCTCTTTATCGCCTGTATGCTTACGGTTATGCGCCCCTTGCTCGCCTACGCTGACCGGCACATCCGTTCAAAGCAGTTGTTGGCAGCCATCAGCATCATCCTGCTGTTGCTCTCAGCATACTTTACCAATTCCATTGGTATACATCCTGTCTTTGGCGCATTCCTGATGGGCATCATTCTACCCCGCAAGACTTTTTTCGTCGAACTCGTGCGCAGCATAGACCGGGTCAATGGTGTGCTCTTCCTGCCGCTCTTCTTCGTCTACAGTGGATTGCGCACGCAGATCGGGTTGATTAGCGCCCCGTGGCTCTGGCTCATTTGCCTGCTCGTACTGGTGGTAGCTTGCGTAGGCAAAATCTTTGGTGGCACATTCGCTGTGCGCTTCATGGGCGAGTCCTGGCAAGATTCTCTCAGCCTGGGCATCCTGATGAACACGCGCGGGCTGGTTGAGTTGATCGTTCTCAACATCGGGCTTGACCTGGGCGTCCTCTCGCCAACACTCTTCGCGATGTTGGT
>DMFQ01000289.1:20018-23448 GCA_003450555.1 Ktedonobacter sp. | reverse complement strand
AGGATACCAGCGACGATATGCAGGATATCGGTTCCATGCAGGAACATATGTCATTGATTCCTCGTCAAGCTCTATACACCTCTTCCTCAATTGATCGATCACCTCCAAAGTCCCACGACTATCTGTTGGCGGGAAACATAGTGTTGCCTCTCCCAGCACACAGTCTATAAAGTGCGCTGCCATCGCCTCGTAAGGATCGGCAGCCGCGAACGTTCTCTGCTCAAAGTGAGATCCCTGTTGCACGAGCAGGGTTGTCAGATCTTCAGTCCACGCGGTGAAGGCCAGGGGCGCCGTCACCGCGCCAGTACTGCCCACTACTTCTATGACCTGGTGCTCCGCTGCTGTGAAGCTGCACTGGATATGGGCAATTACCGATCCATCGAATGAAAGAAGGGCCTGTGTATCTACGTCTATCCCGTCTTTCTTCCTTGTCACTCCTTGCATGTGTTGAGGCTCTGCGCCGGTGAGCCAGCGCGCGGCATGAATGCAGTAGCTGCCCACATCCAACAATGCGCCGCCACCGTACTCCTTTTTAGCCCGGTAATTGGCAGGAGCATTGAAAGGAAAGGAAAATGCCAGGTGTAGCAAATGTGGCGCTCCCAGTTCTCCGTTTTCGAGCATCTGTTTCAGAAAGAGCATACGTGGATGAAAACGATACATCACTGCCTCCATCAACAGCACCTGAGCACGCTGACAGGCCGCGATCATCTCATCGCACTCTGCGCTATTCAACGCCAGGGGTTTTTCGCACAGCACGTGCTTCCCCGCTTCAGCCGCGCGCAGCGTCCAAAGATGGTGCAGGTGATTGGGCAGCGCGAGATAGACTGCGTCCACGTCTCTATCATCGAGCAGGGTTTGATAGTCATTGTAAATTCGTTCAATACCAAACTGCCTTGCGACCGCCTGGGCGCGTTCGCTGTCGCGACTGGCAACTGCCAGGAGGCGTGCACGCGGAACTCGTTGCAGAGCGGGAAGCACGGCTCGCGTCGCGACAAAGCCCGGACCCAATATGCCTACGTTACAAATCATGACCCTCTCCTATTCTGAGTTATAATAAGTGCAAGTCAACCTATGTCTCTGTCAATGATATGCCATATCAGGGGCACAATACTACATCGTCGAATAAATCGTATGCGCCGAACGTTGTTCAGCAGGGGTTATCCCCGCATATAACGAAAAGGTGTTGCCATGCTACCCAACCAGAGGAGTTACATTTCTCATGCCTTATCCGCAAGACGCTCTCGTGACCAGTACATCAACGTTGCTATCTCAACTAGCCAGGCAGCCTGTTCTTATCCTCGATGGCTCCGTTGTTTCCTTCTCTCTGGAAGAGGAGCAGGCGCTCTGTACATTCGTCAAACAGGGTGGAGGTCTTGTCTGTATTGGCAATGCCGCCGAGGTCTACCATGAATACGAACTTCTGGGTGAACTACTTGGCCCTCTTCATGGCTTCTGTACGCCCCGTTGTGAAATCATTGCGCAGGTGGTAGATAGCAATCACTACATCACAAGGCGTGTCGATACGACGTTTGCCGTGCAGGATGCAGTCTATCTCCTCAAGCACATCCCTTCCGATGCTGAGGCGGTCTGGGGTACCACGTGGCAATACGCTCCCTGTACACTGGCCTACACGCGTCCTTATGGTCATGGGCGCGTCTTCTGTACTACTTTGGGAGCATCATCTACAACGCAAGCGCATCCCGTTTTCCAACAGATGCTCGCGCGCGCTTTACGCTATGCAGCGGGAGCGGAGACACATGAGCGCCCGCTGCGTGTGGCTATGGTTGGCTATGGCGCAATTGGCTTTGAGCATGGCACTGCCATCAATGCCGTGCCCGGTCTAGAGTATACGCTGGTCTGTGACCGCAATGAAGAGCGGCTAGACCTGGCGCGACAAGCGTTTCCCGATATCTCCACCTGTACCGATCTGGCGGATGTTGCCGACGATCCCAGCATCGATCTCGTCATTGTCTCTACTCCACCCAACACACACGCGACCATCTCTATGCAGATGCTACAGGCCGGCAAACACGTGGTTTCCGAGAAGCCATTCTGCCTCACTACCGCCGAAGCCGACATCATGATTCAGCTTGCGGAGCAGCATCAACGCATGCTCACCGTGTACCAGTGCCGTCGCTGGGACCCCGACTACCTTGCCATTCAGGAGATGGTGCAGCGCGGCACTATCGGCCCTATCTTTCATATGGAGACTTTCATCGGCGGCTATGCTCACCCCTGCAACTACTGGCACTCCCATGAACCGGTCTCCGGTGGCGTCTTCTACGACTGGGGTTCCCACTATCTTGACTGGATTCTCCAACTTATCCCTGATCCTGTGGTGTCCGTGCGTGGCGTCGAACATAAACGCGTCTGGCATGATATTACCAATGCCGATCAAGCCAGTGTCTACCTGCGCTTTGCCGGTGGGCAAGAAGCAACGTTCATACATTCGGATATCGCGGCAGCTTTGAAACCCAAATGGTATATCTTAGGCGAACAGGGAGCCATTGTCGGCGATTGGCGCTTCGAGTCGGTGAAAACACGCCGCTGGTCGGGCGATCTCATCGAAGAAAACCTGGCTCCTTCTGAATCCCTGCCAGAACTAAACGTCTTCACCTACAATGCTGGCGGCATTGTACAGAGGCACCCTCTGACACTTCCACCAGCTCCCTCCTACGCCTTCCATCGCAACCTCGCCAACCATCTCCATCTCGGAGAACCCCTTGCCGTCCCACCGGAGCAATCGAGACGCAACATTGCCGTCATGGAAGCGGCCAAACGTTCCGCGGAGCAAGGAGGCGAATCTATAACGCTCAGGTGCTAAAAGACCAGCTCTTTTCTTGTTGTTAGCGCACTGCCATCAAGATGCGGTTATCCAGGTTCTGCCAGAGCACTCCCACTTCGCGAAAACCCGCGTGGCGCAGTGCTACTTCATGTAGCTCGGCTATCGGTTCTATATCCTCTTCCTCCCGCCAGGCAAAGCGCCGCTCTCGCTCAGCGAAAAGCTCCGCCATCCCTGGTTCACGTGCCAGTGCATCCCACCACGTTCTCCAATTCTCAAGCCCCCCGTCTGAGAACGCACTGGCTTCCTTGCGCTCCCGCATCGTCTTCACCACCTTTGCAAACGTTGGCATATGTGGACCAAAAGTGAAGTGGTCGCCGTTGAGCACGATGCCCCCTGGACGAATGAGCTGACCCAACCGGCCATAGAGTTGGATCAGCGACTCCACAGGTAACCAGTGCAGCGCCGTCGTGCTCAGCACAACATCTACCTGCTCCTGCCCAAGTTGTGTTATCCACCCCGCGTCGCGTAGATCCCCTTCTATCCAACGCAGCCGCCCTTGCATATCTCCCAGCGCGCCGCGACCAAGCGTCAACAGCACAGGATCAATATCTACCGCCACACACTGCGCATGTGGGAAGCGCATCA
>DMFQ01000289.1:4484-19865 GCA_003450555.1 Ktedonobacter sp. | reverse complement strand
CGGCAGCATTACTTCAAGAACATCCAGCATTGCTTGAAAACGCTGTTCGCGATCCGGCACATGTCCACTTTGCTGCCTATCCCAACGTTCCAGCCAGTCTTGCCAATCTAAAGACAATGATTTTGCTTGCATTGTAACTCCTTGAGCACCGCACCGCCTTAACGCATCGGCTCCGTACTCGATACTATATGCACCCCTTGCTGCTTCATGATGGCCAGTTCACCCTCAGCCAGCGCGTCAAAGTCTATTGCTGGATGTTGCACTGAACTGGTACAATCGCTGAGAAAGTGTAGCCGATTCAGCAGCTCGGGCTGGTTGCTAAAATGCCCTACCAGTTGTCGCTCGGTCTCCAGGACGCAGTGCGACTTCGCCTCACCTGCAACATATACCCGGTCGTGCTTCATCACCGCGTTGAGCAGCGTGACGTTCAACCCACTCTCTAGATCCTCAGGGTCTGGTATCTCTGCACCGAAGATGCCGTAGAACTCCGTACGAATCGTGCGCCCTTTCACCACGTACGTCGGCTGCGTATTTCTCGCGGCGCTATGCCAGGCAATCGCCTCGCTGATCGGTGCCACCAGCATATGGCCAAGTGTCCCCTCCATTGTGTGATAGGGCCAGACCATCAGGTCTTTCCTGGCCTGTTGCTGCAGCTGATGGACATAGCGCACAGACCAGTCAGGTTGAAACACCGGCACCCACTTCATATTCATCACATCATCTACCGTGATCGTCGTATATGGTTGGGGATGTTCGCCCGTTTGCGGATTTTTCCACCACGAGCTATAAAAGATCTGAAACGGTAAATGGGTATCCAGCGACGCGTAGATGGCGCTAATTTTATGGGCATTGGCATAAAACCACGTCAAGAAACGCGCCACGTCCTGTTGCGAACCGGGGACGTAGAGCGTACCCGTAGGATCGACAAAATCATGCTGGTAATCCACCAGTATCACGGCTATTTTTTCAGCATCGCCGCGCGCTTCGGTGAACCCAGCCTGTTGTCCCGCCTCGGTAAACGCCTGGATGCGCGGGGCATACGGTCCCTTGAAGGCGTCCTGCGCGTCAAATAGCGCGGGAGCCGCGGAACGATTAACCATATTCATGTTCTCCCTCTTAATAGTGTAATATGTACACTAATTATAGGGAGAGTATACCCAAGATTTCTACCAAATGCAAGGGATGTTACACATCATTCGTGTGAAATGCATTTTACCTGTTGTCAAAACAGCAATATTTTGATACAGTGAAACCCACAGCAATCCTTGAAATTCAGGAATGCCCAAAAATCATCACTGTCTCACAACGTAGAGGAGGAATAAACAACGTATATGACAGTAGACACACACAAAGAAGTTCTCGGGTTCCAGGCGGAAGTGAAGCAACTGCTTGACCTGATGATTCACTCGCTCTATAGCAACAAAGAAATATTTCTGCGCGAGTTGATCTCAAACGCTTCAGACGCCATCGATAAACTGCGTTTCGAAGCCCTCTCAAATGACACGCTCTATGAGAACGACACCGACTTCAAAATACGGGTCTCCTACGATAAAGAGGCTCGCACCATCACTGTTGCCGACAATGGCATCGGCATGACACGCGCGGAGGTTATCGAACAAATCGGTACCATAGCCAAGTCGGGCACGCACGAGTTCTTTCAATCGCTCACCGGGGATCAGCAAAAAGATGCCAGCCTCATCGGCCAGTTCGGGGTTGGCTTCTACTCGGCCTTCGTTGTCGCCGATAGAGTAACTCTGACTACGCGCCGCGCCAGTCATAGCCCTGAAGAAGGAGCGACGTGGGAATCCGATGGGCAGGGAGAGTACACGCTCGAAACGGTCGACAAGCCTGCCCGTGGCACGGAAGTTACCCTCCACCTGCGCGAAGGTGAGGACGAACTCCTCAGTGGTTCGCGCCTGAGAGCCATTATTCGCAAGTATTCGGATCACATCATGCTGCCCATTGTGATGAAATCCGAGGACAAAGACAAGCAGGACGAAGACGAAGTGGTCAACCGTGCCTCCGCCCTCTGGACTCGCCCTAAAGGCGAGATCACCGAGGAGGAGTACAATGAGTTCTATAAGCATATCGCGCACGATTTTAGCGACCCTCTCGCCTATGTGCATAGCCGCATGGAGGGCAATTACGAGTATACCCTGCTGCTCTACATTCCCAGCCGCGCCCCCTTTGATCTTTGGAACCGCGAACGTCACCACGGCGTCAAGCTCTACGTACGCCGGGTCTTCATTATGGACGACGCCGAGAAACTCATGCCGGGCTACCTGCGCTTCGTGCGCGGCGTGATCGACTCCAATGACCTACCCTTAAATGTCTCGCGTGAACTCCTTCAGCAAAACAGGATCATCGACACTATTCGCTCCAACGCGGTCAAGAAGGTGCTCAATCTGCTGAGCGACCTGGCGACTAACAACAAGGAAAAGTACGCCACCTTCTGGCAAGAGTTCGGGCGCGCGCTTAAAGAAGGTCTCCTGGAAGATCATCCAAACCATGATACCCTTACCAGGCTGCTGCGTTTTGCCTCTACCAATTCTGCCAGTGAAACTCAGGATGTTTCGTTCGAAGATTACGTCGCTCGCATGAAAGAAGGCCAGGACAAGATTTACTATATCACCGCCGATAGCTATGCCGCAGCCAAAAACAGCCCGCTTCTTGAGATATTCAAAAAGAAGGGTATTGAGGTTCTCTTGTTCTCCGATGCCGTTGATCTCCTACTGGAGCCGGAACTCACCGAGTTTAACGGTACCCAATTCCAATCTGTGTCGCGAGGAGAAATTGACCTCACCAAACTTGAAGATGAGCAGGAGAAAGAGGAACATCAGAAGACCGAAGGGGAGCTAAAAGATCTGCTCGAACGCCTCAAACAGGTACTTGGTGAGAAGGTCAAAGATGTGCGTGCATCAACGCGCCTCACGACATCTCCAGCCTGCCTCGTCGTCGGCGAATACGATATTGATCCCAACCTGAAACGTCTTTTGAAATCGGCTGGCCAGGAGATCCCAGGAGACAAGCCTATTCTTGAGATCAATCCGCAGCATCCAATCATCGTCAAGTTACGCGATGGGCAAGATGAGAAGCGCTTCACAGACTGGGCCTACATCCTCTTTGATCAATCAATTCTTAGTGCTGGCGAAAAACTGGATAACCCTGTAGATTTCGTCAATAGGCTGAACGAGCTGCTAGCCCAGTTGTAATAATGCTACTAGAAGGAAATGTCATGCTTACACCGTACTTCATAATCCGAAAAATCTACACGCTGGCTCCCATTGGCATTGCACTCACTTTGCTCCTGGCAGCCTGTGCAGGAGGAAACGCTTCCGTTACCACCACCTCCTCAACACCAACTGCGCCCACACAGAGCACAGCCAGCATTAGCGCTATTGGTTATGGAGTACTCAAACATGCTCCCTACGGCAGAGCAGAGCTGACATGGGATCCGGTGAGTAAGTCGCTCACCGTCAAGTTGTCTATCACCGGGCTGGTGCCTCACAGCATTCACCCGGACCATATCCACGGTGGCAGTTGCACCATCCCCGGTAGATTGATCTATCCCCTTCAGTACATTATCGCGGATGCGACCGGCAATGCCACCGCGACCTCCACCATTAAAAACATTACGGACGGCATTCCCGCCACCGGTTGGCTCATTTACGTTCACAATGGCCCGTATGTCACAACGGACGCCCAATCCTTGCCCATCACCTGCGGAGATATCATCAACCCGGCAGCGGCAAAGTCGGTCGCGGTGAATATGACCACCAGCACGGAGCGGGATCAGGCGGCCAGTGGGGCTGTCCAACTTACACTGCGCGGCGAGCAACTGACGGTCAACCTTAAGCTGACCGGTTTGCAGCCAGGCAGTACTCATCCAGCCCAGATCAACGCGGGCAGTTGCGCAAAACAAGGCAATCTCGTCCATCAATTGCCGAATGTGGTAGCAGATGCTTCAGGCAACGTCAATATGACCACCTTCATCGGCAACGTCTCAGCCATTCCGGCCACAGGCTGGTATGTAAACGTCCATTACAGCACCGATGTTATGAATCAAGCAGGTGCCGACGCAATCGTCTGTGGAGATGTAACGAAATAACGTATGGGCGCACTTCATGTGCGCCCGGGTGCCGAGTCGATCCCCGCACCCGGGTGCCAATGAATGGCGTCTTACGCAAACTTACAGCTGGAAAGCCCACGCTTCTCCAGGTACTGCTGGTGATAATCTTCCGCGGGATAAAATGCCGTGGCGGGCACAACCTCTGTCACTAGCGGTCGTCTGTACCTCCCCGACTTCTCCAACCGCTCCTTGGAAGCGAGCGCCGCGGCCTGCTGCTCCGGCGTATGGTAGAAGATCACCGAGCGATACTGCTTCCCTACATCCGGGCCTTGCCTGTTCAGCGTCGTGGGATCATGATTTTCCCAGAATACCTTCAGCAAATCCTCGTACGTGATCTTCTCTGGATCATACTCCACCTCCACAACCTCCGCGTGTCCCGTCCTGTCGGTGCACACGTCGCGATAGGTCGGATTCTTCATCGTCCCGCCCTCGTAGCCGACAGCTGTAGAGACAATACCCGATGCCAACTGGCGAAACTCGGCCTCTACGCCCCAAAAACATCCTGCTCCAAATGTAGCCTTTTGCATGTTAATCTCTACTTCCTTATTTGTTATCTTCTTGTGGTTGAAATTGCAGCGCAGCTGAATTGATACAATAGCGCATGCCGGTTGTCTCTCGCGGGCCATCATTAAAGAGGTGACCCAGGTGCGAACCACAATTCTTACAGAGCACCTCGGTTCGTTTCATAAAGAACGAATTGTCCTCGTGCAGTTCGACATGCTCCCGGTTAATGGGATCGTCAAAACTTGGCCATCCCGTTCCCGATTCAAATTTTGTGTCCGAGGAAAACAGCGTTTGCCCACAGGCAACACACGTGTACATACCCTTTTCATGATTATTGTACAGCGCACCCGTAAAGGCCCGTTCCGTCCCCTTCTGCCGGCAAACCTTGTACTGCTCCGGCGTCAGTCTCTCTTTCCAATACGATTCAGGTTGGTTTCTTAGATCGTTCATAACACGTTCCTTACATGTAAAAACACTTGACACGCGAGGGAATCCCGCCTGGCAATGAATAATAATGACACAATATACAGACGTTACAATATTTCACGAATGGATAGGATATCTTTTTCTTGCTGTGGCTTCTCACTAGCTTTCATAGATAAAAACAATCCATATGTATGCATTGTTCCCAGCTTTATGCTCACGCATTTCATTTTTCATGTTCATCTATTTTGCCCCTTTTATTTTCTTCAAAGCTTCAAGCTCCTTCCGTCCACGTTCCTCCAGCTGCGTCTTCCATTCATCTTTGTACCTGCGCATCGTCTCCACCAGCACATGCGCTACAGCTAAATTTCTATACCACTTGTGGTTCGCTGGTACGATATACCAGGGCGCCTCGTCGGTAGAGCACTTGTCGAGTAGATCTTCATATGCCTTCTGATAATCGTCCCAGTATTGTCGTTCAATCCAATCGCCCGCCGCAACTTTCCAGGCCTTATCCTTATCCTGCTCGCGATCCAGCAGGCGGCGTTCCTGTTCGTCATAGCTGATGTGTAGAAAGAATTTGAGAATGATCGTACCGCCATTGGTGAGCAATTTCTCAAAGTTATTAATCTCTTTGTAACGACGACTCCAGACATCCTCCGGTACAAGATTGTGTACACGAACAATCAACACATCTTCATATTGAGAACGATTGAAGATACTCAAGTAACCTTTGCCAGGCGTGGCCTTGTGAATACGCCAAAGAAAATCGTGTGCCAATTCCTCTTCAGTTGGCGCTTTGAACGAATGCACATTGCAGCCCTGGGGATTAACGCGAGCAAAGACATGGCGAATCGTGCCATCCTTACCGCTTGTGTCCATTCCCTGCAAGATCATCAGAAAACTCTGATGTTGCGCTGCCGCCAACAGATCCTGCAATTCGCTCAGTTCATCACCCAGCTTCAACAGCTCGCTCTCCGCGGTAGCTCGCTCGATCCCCTTTTCCACGTAACTTGGATCGTAATCCTTTAATTTAACGCTCGCGCCTTCCCTAACTTTCCATAAGAGGTCTGTCCCCATTGCTGCTATCCTTTCTCACGTTTAGCCTTGTATGCTAAAACAGGCCATCCTGCTTGCATACACAATACATTTGTTCTCTCATTATTATTGTATCCCAAAGGATAGGCCGACAAACCACACCACCTACCCCCACCAGAATGCAACTGCGATAATCGCGTATAAGCCAATCAGGGTCAGCCCCTCCAGCCACGTCGACTCCCCATCATAGGTAATNNAAACAGGCCATCCTGCTTGCATATACAATACATTGTTCCCATATTATTATTGTATCTCCACTGGTACAGGACCCGATTTATCGCATCCCGAGCGGGTCTGGTGCGACACCGCCTACCCCCACCAGAATGAAATTGCGATAATCGCGTATAAGCCAANNTCCAAACATTTATTGTTCTATTCTCCTCTACCCCCACCAGAACGAAACTGCGATAATAGCATACAAACCAACCAGCGCCACACCTTCCAGCCAGGTCGACTCCCCATCATAGGTAATCACCGTACTCAACAGAGCTGTCAAACCCAACGCCGCCACCAGCAACGGCGGCAACACCAGCGTCAGGTGCGCGCTACCGATAAAAAAGCTCAAGATCACCAGCACCGGGATTAACCCTAACGCCACCTGCAGAGAACTATTGAGGATGACACTGACAGCATAATCCGCCTTGTTTTTCGCTGCCAATTGAATACCGACGGCATGCTCCACTGCATTGCTTGCCAGCGCCACCAGCACCAGTCCGGTAAAAGCCTGGGAGATATGCAAGACGTCAATTGCCGGAGTCAACGCGGCCACGAACCAATCCGAGACAAAGGCGGCTCCCACTCCTGCCCCGAACAAAATCACGATCGCCAGCCAGATAGGCCAGAGCTTTTCCACTTCTTCAGCCTCTTCACCTTTTTCAGGGACGCTTGTCGGACCACCCCTTAACGAAACAGGAATACTGGCGATATACACGATCAGCAGAATCACCGCACAGACAATACTAAACCCATCCTCATGACTCGCTGCTGGCGTATGTAGCAGTGAGATCAGCGTCGGGACGGTCAGAGCAGCCACCGCCAGCAGTGTCAGTGTCGCGATCATCCGTGGCACTTCAGAAGCGAAGCGCTGCGTGCCATGCCGTAACCCTCCAACAAAGAAGGCAAGCCCAAGCACAAAGAGACTGTTTCCCAGAATCGAGCCGACCAGTGCAGCCTGGAGCACCGGAATAAGCCCACCGCGCAGAGCGAAATACCCGACAAAGAGTTCGGGTAAATTGCCAAGAGACGCCTGCAATACTCCTGTCGCTCCTGGGCCAAGGCGCGCACCCACCTGCTCAGTTCCAATCCCCACCAGCGCGGCGAGCAGGGCAAGAGCGCATCCCGCTACCACAAAGGTGATGACCGCATTCGTATGAAAAGCCGTCAGTACACCCGCTGCGACACTCAAAACGAATGCTCCGCCAGTTATAAGCCATTCATTCCGACTCAAAAGACCACGAACATTTCTCAACGCAAAACGTGCCATCCTCTTTTCGACTCCTATCAATTCAAGTAGTTTGCCTTCGGAAGAGAACCGACTGTATCCGTTCTCTTCTGAAGGCAAACCTCAATGCATTTATTGTAACACGATGGTCATCCGCATAAAGGTATAGTAGAAATGAACCATAGGTATGCAAGAGCATGAGCAAGACATTGAACATGGCCACTACCGAAGCCAAACGAGCCTGGATGTAGGGCCAGATGTCAAAATTCAGCCAAATCAAGGAACTACCGCCGTCAATGCCCGTACTGGTGATGTGCTGGAGATACAGATGCCATTTGGTCTGGCGTGGGAAAGTCCCATCACAACGTCTCAAGGTGTGCTACAGTTGCAATCACCTTCTGGATATGCTTGGAAGCCAAGTAACGCGTGCATCTGGCGATTTGTTGCGAAGGGCACTGGCACTACAGCCTTAACCTTCTTGGGGAGGGCCATTTGTCAGAAGGTCACCACCTGTGTTCCCTCCGTGACACTAGCATCGTTTACCATTAAAGTCAGTTAGCCTATTATTGCACCCGAGGATAACTCTTCATGCTGCTCAAAATACGTGTCTAAAAACCTAGACAATTCAGTGAAAAAGGTAATCCAGGTTATTATGTAACCATTGGTGCTGCTTATACGTGGAACTACGTACGGAGGCGCGGGCGAAGTGGTTATATGGGCAGTGGCTTGCAAGCGAGGCACATCGCTACAGTTTGCCCGTGTTGGAACCCCGTCCGTGGTCAACTCTAGTCGAGCGTGTCATAACAGCAAGTATCGAATTATAAGCAAAGATAACACTAAGCGTTTCCAACGTTTTCTGATTTCTTCTTGTTCCCCCCCTTTTTCTTGCCACGCAAGAATTTTTTACGCAGCCCCTTCATTACAATCTCGTCTTCAGGACTTCCTTTGAACAAAACGACGAGTCCGATATAGAGCGCGAGAAAAACGGGTATGAAGAGCAGTTGAGCAGACACTATCGCGTGACCTACTAGTAGAGACGTTTTGAGATGACTGAGATAGAGCAGGTAGAATATGGCACCGATCACCGCGCTGCTGAGAAGTCCTGCTGCGATTGGCTTGATGACATCCCAACGGTACGGATGCATTTTGAGCAGTATACGCACCTGGAGCAAGCGCATCAGATTCACCACGCAGAAGGAGACGCCAGTACCGATAGCTGTACCTATAGCACCATAGCGAGGTATCAATACGACACCCAACGCAACATTCGCAATAACAGCCACCAGCGAATTGAGGAAAGAGAGCTTATTATAGCCAGTCATCAAAAGCATATACCCAACAGCGCCTGTTCCAGCATTGAGTAGAGCGCCGAAAGCCAGCGCAACTACCAGGGGCCATGCTGGCACAAAAGCAGCCCCCGATAGGCCAAGCAGGTAGGGAGAGAAGAGTGCGCTCACCAGGAATAGTGGCAAGCTAAAGGTAATCGTCCATTTGGTGACCACTTTAAACAGAGATTCCAGCTTCTCTCGTTCCCCCTTGCTATGCAATTCCGCAATAGTTGGCGCGAATATATTATTCAAAGAAAGCAATGGCAGAGAGATAAAGTTACTTATCCTGGTGGCCGCCCCGTACTGTCCTATTTGTACTGTGGGAACATTGAAGATAGCCAGCAACAACGCGTCCATGAAGTAGAGAAGGTTATCCGTGACGGTCGTCAAAAAGTTCAGTGAAGCAAAACCAAGCCATTCCCGTGTCTCATACTGTTCAGGCCCCGGAATAGCGACGCGAGCAACCTGTTGAAACATAAAGTAAAGGTTGAGTATGACGCTAAAGAGCGTGCTAAGAAGCAATGCAAGCACAATTCCTGTGATATTACTGAAGAAAAGAATGACGAGTACTGTCAGCATAATCTGTAGCAGCGGCTGCAACACGCTTGACACCAGGACACGCAACTTGAATGCCTTAAAGCCCCGCAAGCCACTTTGCCAGACTAATTGCATAGTGAATAACGGTATGAGAGGTGCCATCATCTGTAAGGCTGGCATGACCTGTACCAAAGAGCTTCCCTTATTGGACGCCTGGCCATGCTTAAGGGCAATGGTCGAGACGAAAGCGGGAGTAAAGTAGAGCAGCAATAATGCACCGATAATGCCCGCTATCCCAGCCATGGCAGTGCAAAAAATCGTTATGCCTAATACTAACCTCGGCTTCTTCTTGTTGCGATAAATCGCCACGTAGCGCAGCATGGCATCTCCCATGCCGAGGCTAAATATTGAGGAGATCAGGTTCACGAGAGACGTACTGAGCGTATAAATTCCATAGATGCCAGGGCCAAAGCTATATTGAATCAGGAATGTGCTTACATACTTGAACACACTTCCCAGAATATTGCCAAAGCCAACCAGGCCTGCCGCGCTCGCCGCACCTGACACCTCCGATTTCATCTCCTGCTGTTGTTTGCCCTGTTGCTTCGCAATACCCTGGAGTACCATCATAGGAATCGTTGAACGCTTGTCCCACTCAGGATCGTAGATATCAAAGCCGGAGGTTTTCACCTCGAAGGGTTGACCCGCTCCAGGTGCCACAGTCACAATAGCCTGTTGATTGGGAGGAGTAACAGGCTCTTTCCATGTCCCATTGCCTTTCCTGTGCACCCAGGATATTCCAGGTAAAGCTAGCAGGGGGGCCGTCTCTATCATATCAGCATCCAACCCCTCACCCACTACTCTATTCATCGTACCATAAAGCAATGCTGGCAGAAGTGCAGTCTCTATTTCCTTGACATCCAACCCCTCGCCAACCACTCCGTTCACCGTGCCTTGTGACAGCTCAATAACATGATTGTTTCTACTTGCGAGAGATTGTTTTTGCTGCTCCCTTTGTCGCGCAGGCAAAAATTGACCACGTTGTTTTCTTGTGCCGGGCATAGTCACCGGCACCTTCAAGGTTGTTTGCTCCGCCGGGTCGTCCACGTCCATGAATGAACGGAATTGTGTACGCCTCCTGCGTAGCACCGAAGAACCCAACAAGGTCCTGTCAAGATCATCACTCATTACATGCTACTGCTTTCAAAGGGAAGGGAAAAGAGCGAAACGCTCCACCGGCATATTACAGGCAGGGTGTGTGCAAGAGCGTAGGAGCCATCGCGGTCAACGGAGCATGCTGGATTTCTTTATCATTGAAAATGCCACCGGTAAAGGCCCCTGACCTTCACATGGTCCTCGCTGTGGAAGCGCTCAGCACCTAAAATCACACCAAAAGCTTCCATTGCGGCGCACAGATGTTCCCCTGCATCTGTATAACACAAGACACAGTATACTTGACCTCGCTGTGAACAACTCAGATCAAATAGTTGTATTCTGGTAATGACTGGTACCTGACGGTTCAGATTTCATAACTATCTTGATAACTTGCATAGAGCTTTTTTCAAGATCAAACGTAGGTACAGGAAAAGGCACATGAGATTTTGCTGATTGGATGGTAGAAATGAAAGAACAATCCAACATAAACTTAAATTTTCCCCTCCATATTCATCTGCTCGGCGACTTCCTCCTGGTCTCGGGTGATACCCCTGTGGCGACAGTCCATGTTCCCCGCTTGCAATCGTTGCTCGCCTACCTTGTATTGCATCGAACTGCCCCACAGGCTCGCTCTCATCTCGCCTTTCTCTTGTGGCCCGATTCAACCGACGCTCAAGCGCATGTCAATTTGCGCAAAGCGCTCCATCACTTACGGCAGGCTCTCCCTTCTATCGACCATTTCCTGCACGTTGACAGGCAGAGTCTTCACTGGCAACCTTCACGTTCAGATGCCGCCTGGACACTTGATGTCCAGCATTTTGAACAGGCGCTTGCCTCCGCGGAGCAAACGGAACGGGTGCTGGATAAAGCTGTGATGCGGCAGGCATTGGAGGGGGCGCTAGACCTGTACCGTGGCGACCTGTTGCCCGGTTGCTACGACGAGTGGATCTTGCCTGAACGAGATCGTGTACGCCAGCTATTTTTCCAGGCAGCAGAACGTTTGATCACACTCCTGGAACAGGAGCGTGACTATGATGCCGCAATCAGAACTGCTCAACGACTCCTGCGCCATGATCCGCTGCAAGAGACGACCTACCGCCAGTTAATGCGCTTTTATGCCCTGCGTGGAGATCGCGTCGCAGCGCTGCGTGTTTACCATACCTGCGTCACTGTCCTGGAGCGCGAACTTGCGGCAGAGCCGAGTGAGCCAACGCGTCAGGCCTACGAATCTCTCTTGCAGATGAACACTTCCTCAGCTCCGCCGTCCGCCTCACTCACGCTACGAGGAACAGGAGCGCCGCTGCTAGGTCGGCAGCAGGAGTGGGGACACCTACAGGCAGCATGGCGCGGAGTTGCAAGTGACCATCCCCACATTGTCGTCATCTCTGGAGAGGCTGGCATTGGCAAGACGCGACTGGCGGAAGAAATGGAGGCGTGGGTCAGCCGACAGGGCTTGACGACGGCAAGCGCACACTGCTATGCCGCCGCAGGGCGACTGGCCTACGCTCCCGTGACAGCATGGCTCCGTACAGATACGTTGCGAACAGGCTTATCAGCCCTCGATCCTGCCTGGATCACTGAGATCGCACGACTCGTGCCAGAAGTACTTGCCAAACGACCAGAACTGCCTCGTCCCGCTCCTATGACGGAGGGATGGCAACGCCAGCACTTCTTTGAAGCTCTAGCACACGCAGTGCTGAACGCTCGTCAACCGCTGCTGCTCCTGCTCGATGATCTGCAATGGTGCGACAATGAGACACTGGAATGGGTGCACTACCTGTTACGTTTTGCGCCAGGGGCACATTTGCTGCTCATTGGGACGGTACCGCGCGGAGGAGACACTTCCGGGGCATCCCCTGGTAGCGTTCCTGGGAGCTATACAACGAGAGGGACTGGTGACAGAAGTCGCGCTCGGACCGCTCAATACAAAAGAAACAACCTCTCTGGCTGAGCACATTATGGGCCAAAAGCTCGATCCAGACATGAGCAACACACTTCATCACGAGACAGAAGGCAATCCCCTGTTTGTAGTAGAGATGGCGCGAGCAGGGACGTTGGGACAACAAAAAAGAGCACGTCCTGGTGCCGGGCCACTCCCACTCCTAACCCAACCCGCTTCAACTCTCCCACCATCGATGCAGGCCGTGCTTGCTTCAAGGCTTGCGCAACTCTCCAAACAGGCCCACGAAGTGGCAAATGTAGCAGCTGTTATTGGGCGCGAGTTTACGTTTTCCGTGCTGGCACGAGCCAGTGGAGAAAGTGAAGATACAGTGGTGCGTGGTCTGGATGAATTGTGGCAGAGGCGTATTGTGCGTGAACAAGAGACGGGCACGACCGATGCCTATGATTTTAGCCACGGCAAGTTGCGCGAACTGGTCTATAATTCCTTGCTTCCCGCGCATCAACGCCTCCTACATCGTCGTATTGCAGAGTCATGCGAAGTCGTGTATGCCGAAGACCTGGATATGGTCAGCGGACAGATTGCCTCCCACTATGAGCACGCTGGCCTCCCAGAGCGAGCCATTCCTTATTATCGACGCGCCGGCGAGACCGCGCTGCGGATCTACGCGAATGCTGACGCCATTATAGCTTACCAGCGCGCGGCAGCGCTGTTTGAGGCTGGTATGCACGGACAGGCGCAGCGAGAGCACCTTTGGCAAGAAGCTGCGGCAATATATACATCTTTGGGAAATATCTTCGCAACGACGGGACGGCAACAGGAAGCGCGACAGGTCTATCAAGATGGCATGGCCTGTATCCCTCGGCAGGAGTTTATCTGGCAGGCACGCCTACTACGGAAGATGGCTAGCACGTGGAATTTTGCCTCTGACAATCCCCTAGACACCTTTCATATCAATGCTCAACAGACCTTTCAGGAAGCCGAACGCATCTTAGAGCAAGCCACGATCAAATCAAGTACAGAGTGGGTGCAAGAGTGGATTGATCTTCAAATTGACCAGTTACTGCCATTGCGTGGTTCTTTGGACGAAATGACAGCCCTCATCGAGAAGGCTCAAGTCACCGTAGAGCAGTATGGTACAGCAGAGCAGCGTAGCCAATTCTTTCAAGCGGTAGTGGCACGAGACAGCAAGCGCGATCGCTATGTCGCATCGGAAGAAACGATTTCGTATTGTCGCAATGCTCTGGCTGAAGTTCAACACACAGGCAACACCAGCTTGATAGGATTTGCTCACTTTGTCCTGGGAAATCGCCTTCTATGGGCAAGTCGCCTTGATGAAGCGGAGGAAGAGATGCGCGCAGCTATAATCGCAGCAGAACAGGTAGGGAACACCACACTACTCGCGCGCAGCCTGACATTTTTGCCTTTCATCTTCAGGCACCGTGGGCAAGTAGAACAGGTTCGCAGCATCATCGCACGTGCTCTGACAGTGCCAGAAGCGCGAAATATCAGTATTATCACAGGTCATCGAGCATGGGTGGCGTGGCGTGATGGCAACATAGTCGAGGCTGAGGTCTATGGTCGGAATTCATTGAAGGATAGGCAGCCACAGTCACGTACCAATGCCTTTCAGTGGGTTGGCCTCTGGCCTCTCATTGGCGTAGCGCTCGCCCTGGAGAAGAGCGCTGAGGCAATTGACTACGTGCGCATGTTGCTCGATCCCTCCCAACAACTTCCCCCTGAGTCGCTCTTCATCCCACTCGCAGCGACTATGCAAGCATGGGATGCCGGGCAACACGAGGTCGCTCGTTTTCACCTCCAGCAAGCAATACCTCTTGCCGAGGAAATGGGCTATCTTTGATGCGCTGTGCTGCGCTCCAGCACATTCATTTCGCTTCCTTGCTTTGCTTCCACCTCGGGAGACGACGAGATTCTCTGTACTACCACCATTGTTACATCATGGTCTTGTTCCCAATCGTCACCGGTAAAGGTAGCGAGTTCGCCTAAGAGAAAATCGATGAGTGTGGTCCCGCCAGGGTGTGCTCCGATCAAGGCCATCAGCCTTGGCAGCCCAAACATATCACGCTGCATATTATGGGCCTCCACCATGCCATCACTGTAAAAGAGGACGCTTTCTCCAGGTGCCAGGGTTGCTTCTTGTTCCTCGTAGAGTGTGCCTGGCATCATGCCAAGAGGCATCCCTGTCGCGCGCAGTTCCGCGACCTTCCCATCATGTCGTCGATATGGCAATTCTTGCCCTGCATTGGCGTAATGTAGTTGCCCATTGCCTGGATCGAGAATAGCATAGAAGCAGGTAACGAACATTCTAGACGGGATTTCCGCGTAGAGCAATTCGTTGACTCGTGCCAAGGCCTCACCTGGCGAGACATGCTCCTGTGCCACGGCTCGGAGCATGGTGCGGGTGGCGGTCATCACAAGGGCGGCAGGTATCCCTTTATCGGTGACATCGCCAATGACGATCCCTATACGGCCATCTTCAAACGGGAGGAAATCGTAGAAGTCGCCGCCAACCTCGCGCGCAGGTCGATAGTATGGCGCGAACTGCCATCCCGGGAAGGTCGGCACATCTTTGGGCAAGAAGGCGTGTTGAATAGCCTGGGCAGTCTGTAATTCTTGCTCAATCCGTTCGTGTGTGCGCACCTGTACCTGTTGTTCTTGCACCATTTGGGCAACACGCAGCGCCGGGGAAACCTGCGGGGTAAGAGTAGCCAGCATAATCTGCTCCAAGTGGGTATAAGCTTCTCCTTTCAAATGTGGACCCAGGATGAGCAGGCCAATCAGCTCTCCCTGGCTGACTAAAGGCAGGATTATTTCCGCTGTACTGAACTTCAGATCCTGCAAGACT
>DMFQ01000289.1:4148-4399 GCA_003450555.1 Ktedonobacter sp. | reverse complement strand
CGCGAATCCAGTTGCAGGCGGTCAACCTCTAAAGCGCCGGGATGACTCAGCACGTAGTCAATGAGAGGATCATCATCAGCGACCATGATCTCTTCCGTCGAACCTGATTGCTCCTGCTGTGTATGGGAGGTGCGTGTCCATAAGGAGACAGTATACGGCTGCATAGTTTGCTGGATGACCGTGAGAAAGCGCTCGCGCAATTGGTCGAGGTCAATCTCCTCGCGCAACGTCGAGGTGAAGGCTTCGAAAGT
>DMFQ01000289.1:3153-3983 GCA_003450555.1 Ktedonobacter sp. | reverse complement strand
AAAGCTTTGACCGCCACGCGATTACGCAGGTTGAAACGCTGCTCAATGCGTTTCTGGGCAAACGCGCGCACGGGGTCAAATATGATCGCCCATGTGAGTGTCGTGGTGATAAGAATGATATGAGACCCGGTACTCTGGTGTATAAGCAGTACCCCCGCGGTGATGACACTGTAGTAGATGAGCGCCATACAAATCGTGAGCAAGAGATAGACTGGTGAACTATTGAGAAATAGACTGAATAGGGGAAATTTGAAGCTGTAGTGCTGGAACTGCACGGCAGCGAGGTATACCAACACGGGAAGCAAAATGAAGACAGTATCGTTTTACCCTTTGAAGATCGTCAACAAGGCGAATGAACCACCAAGCGGCACTTATAGCAGCTACGAAGCGGATGGCAGCAGACCATTCCTGGCGTAAACGTCGAGGTTTCTTCTTCGGTGGTGCAGCCAGTTGCACACTTCTCGACGACACCTGAAATACGGGCATAGCTCTCTTCCTTTCCACCACAATCTTATCACATCTTTAAAACAATCTAGCAATCTGATGCGTCCATGAGGCGTGACGACGATCTTACACGCGCGGCAAAGAAGTGCGCCAGGGGCTTCTCTTGTATTCGTCCCTGGCGCTTGCTGGCATCACTGTACAATGATCGTCAGGTTCATTCCCTGGTGAACCGCACAATAGATGTGGTAGGTGTCCGCAACACTAAATGGTCCTATCTCCGTGCTGCCACCATTGATTTGCAGGTTGTTAACGCGAGGAGCGCCTGACTCGCTGGCGGTTTTGGGGGTGCCATTCTGCCAGGAGCCATTGTCCAGGATGTGTAGGGC
>DMFQ01000289.1:398-3086 GCA_003450555.1 Ktedonobacter sp. | reverse complement strand
TCCAGGATGTGTAGGGCCGCTACGTCATCCAACAACATTAGTTTCGAGCCTTTGGTAATGGTGACAGAAGTTTGAAGAAAACTGCCAGCACCCATATGGACGGTAGGTACTCCGTTGGTGTAGGTTGTTCCCGCGGCCACTGTTTCCTGTGTAATGGCACCAATGAAAATGGCGCCCATAACTAAACCTACGACGAGGCTCAAAGCTGCTGGAAGCCAGCGCGGAGCCTGTCGGCTCTGCCAATTGCCCTGGCGATAGTTCTGCACGGCTGCTCCGACACTGCCTCCAAATGCTATAATCGCGATCGCGGTGATGATTACTACTCCCACAAAGTGAGCAAATCCTCCCTGTGGGTCCGTCTTTGGATGGATCAGGCTTTCGACGACATAAGGCTCTACGGAGACCAGGTAAAGATTATATCCCCCTAGCAGGGCACTTACCAGCGGCGACCAGCGAAATCCGATTGCCAGGATAATCGCGCTTGCCAGCGTACTCACTGTTGTGATGACGAGGTCCCGACTCAGTGCGCCGCTAGCGATCGCGATCGCGAGAGTACCAGCAAGACCGGCAAGACCCCCTACCAGAAATGCCCAGAAGGAGATCCTTTCAAGGACAGAGGTGTGGTTGACGAGCAAACAGGTGTGGTTGTGTTGACTGTTTTGCTTCTACGTTCATAACTGATTTGCTTTCTTTTCTTATTTATCAGGCTCGGACATCAATTCTATCTCTGACAACATAGTGGTGAGGAGTGGAACAAGTGCAGCCCATTCGCGAAAGTAGCGCGCGTCTCCGCCGCTCACCAACTGCACCTTGCCGCGCCACTCGCTCTGGCCATTGCTCACCTCTTCCTGCCACACACGCACTGTAAACAGGTGAGAACGCGGACGCCGGAAAGGTTTGTCCATAGGTATGTACTCCTCTTTCAGATGAAAGATGCGCAATGAAGAAGTTCTTCATCCTGGGAGAAGTGTACTATATGCACCGTTCCTGAATCGTTCCCTGCAAAGTTCCTCAGGTATTTACGTTCCTCAACTAGCAACTCCCAATCGATATGCTCTTGAAAGAAGGAATTCACTCTTGAAGCGTCCATTGATCTATTCCTAGCCGCCAGTAGAATTGGTGAGAGGCTTTGAGCTGTTCATTGGGAGACTGGATGCCAAATTGGACAAGAAAGGCGACAGCACCGGTTATCCCCATATACTTGACCGCTCGTTCTATGACGGAGCGCTCCTCCTTGCTCAGATGCCTGATACTCGTATAGCTTTCGTAGAGAGCATGATACAAATCTCGGTCAAACCCTTGTTGTGAGAAACAGAAGTTGAGGACGCACACGGCGAAGTCCTGTACTGCGGCTCCAATGCACACTTCTTCCCAATCGAGCACTGCTGAGAGATCCAAATCCTCGAAGAGGCAGTTGTGTGGCACCAAGTCCCCATGAAAGATCGTTTGTGGATAGTGTGACGGGTCAAAGTGACGTACCTGCTCATATTCATACAAAACAGGCTGTAAGTCGTCTGGAGAGACATGACTTTTGACGAATTCAAGCGCTTCAGCAAGAAACGCTTTCTCCAACCAACTGTTCTTTCTGGGCAGGGCCTGGGTCGGGAGGGTATGGAGAAGCGCCAGCGTAGAGCCAATACGCTTGTTCACTTCTTTAGTCGGGTGGGGGTGGCGTCCAGGCAATTTCTTCATGGCAACGGCAATATCATTTTCCCTGCTGATAGATGGAAGCGTCATCTGGCGCCTGGTAGTTATAGGCAGCAGGAAAGCCATGTTGCTTTAACCGTTGCAAGTAGAGCAATTCTTGTTGGAGTTTTTCGAGCTTCGCAGGCAAGAACCATTTGATGACATACTCGCCCTTGTCTGTTGTCACGAAGTATGTTGTGTTGGCATAGCCACCCGCACGACGACTTGAGAGAAGAGAGCCAAACTCAAAATAGCGAGCCACAGCCACCAGTTTTTTCTGGAGAACTTCATCATCCAGAGACCAGTTCATGCTCATTCCTCCCATATCTTCTCTCTCTTTCTTGCCATAGCATCGGTGGCCCAGAAGGCTGCCATTTCACCACTATTACCTCGCTCGGATGCTTGCCAGAAGTCCTGGATGAGATTTCTTTGCGCTGGTGCTGGCCAATCACATTGCAGCCACCGGGGATGTGGCGGTGATTCGGACATTGCTGGATCTCAACTTTGAGATGGATGCCTTCAAACTGGTTGTGCTTGGGATCATGATTGGCATTACCTCCCTGCTCGCTTCGCGTGTGAGCATCTTGGGAGGCTGAATTGGGATACAGCCAGCCAGAAGACTGAGAGGATAGATGAGCCTGCATCTGGTCGACACGCGTGCTGTCTTCCTGTGCGCCTAGCAGCTAGAAATGCTTAGCGTACAAAAAGCAGGTTTTAGATATGCTGACCCTATGTTGGGATGCCATGGAGTGGCGCTCGGGTGGTGTGTTAATGCTTGCACCCGGGCGCTACTCCATGGCGTCCCTACGTTTTACTCTGCGATATGAAGTACAATTCTCCCACGTCCATGACCACTTTGGCTGAGTTCGTGGGCCTGCCAAGCATCGCGTAAGGGGAATGTTGCTGCAATGGCGACTTTGATTTGTCCCTCGTCTACCAACTTGAGCGAAGGTCTGCAAAAGTGCGCTGGAGACGCGGGCCGAATATGATGCTACATAGATG
>DMFQ01000289.1:0-283 GCA_003450555.1 Ktedonobacter sp. | reverse complement strand
TTTATGATGCTACATAGATGCCACGTTCTTTGACTTTCTCCTCAGATGGTTGGCCCGCTATTGTGACAAGGGTACCTCCACGTTTCACCACTTGCAATGAAGAGTCAAGCTGTTTTCGCGCCTACCGTGTCAAACACAAGATCCATGTCATGAACGGCCTTCTCCACCGCTGTAGTCGTATAATCAACAACCGTTTCCGCACCTGCTGAACGCACAAAGTCAGCATTTGCGGCTGAGGCTGTACCGGTGACATGGGCTCCCTTCCACCTCTGTCTCTTATACA
>DMFQ01000360.1:4595-4912 GCA_003450555.1 Ktedonobacter sp. | reverse complement strand
CCAAAGTAGACTAAGCGGCCACCAGGAGCCAGAAAGCACACGTAGTCACAGACGTTGATGTTGTTCGTGGCATGTGTCACCAGCAGAATGGTGTGTCCCTTGTCCGCCAACTTGCGCAAAAGAAACATCATTTTCAGGTCCAGACCGGGATCAAGCCCGGAGGTCGGTTCGTCCAGAAAGAAGAGACTGGGGTTCGCCAGCAATTCAAGCGCAATAGAGACGCGTTTGCGCTGGCCGCCTGAGAGTTTCTTGACGAGGAGTTTGCGCCTGTCGCTCATCTCCACATCTTCAAGCACCTCTTGAATGCGCTGCTCGAT
>DMFQ01000360.1:3625-4401 GCA_003450555.1 Ktedonobacter sp. | reverse complement strand
ACAGTCAAGTCGCGGTGCACGATATCGTCCTGCGGCACGTAGCCCAGCTGTGAACTGAATGCCGCCAGGTTATGATAGTAGTCCTGTCCATTGTAGAGTACTGTGCCCTGCTGCGCGGGTCGCTGACCATTAAGGGCATCCAACAACATGGATTTACCCGCGCCGGAACCACCAACCAGGGCAACAAAGGTACGTGGTGGCACTGAAAGGGAGATATTGTTGAGCAAAACAACCTGGTTGTTGCCGGACTTCTTGAGGTTGAGGGCATCGAGACGGATGTATTTGCTCTCGTCGAATTGCGCCAGGCGCGTGCTCTCGTATACAAGTTTATATGGCCCGATGCGTATTTCATCCCCCATCTTCAAGGGATGATTTGTGACGACCTGAGAGTTGACGTAGAGGTGATTGGTACTGCCCAGATCGTGAATACGATACGTGCCCTCCTCTCGCACCAGCCGCGCATGGTAACCGGAGACCTGTGGATGGGGAAGAACGACTGTGTTGTCCGGCATCCGTCCGATGGTAACCTCGGCATCTGACAATTTAATCGGCTGCATAGGAGGAAGGGTATCTTGCTTTGTCCCACTGCCGTCATGGTAGGTCAGCGTGATGAGCGCGTCATGCTCATTGCCGATGCGAAAAAGGTCTCCTTCAGCCAACGGTTTGCGAAATGACTCATCACCACGAATTTTGTGGCCCTCGTAGAGCAGCCCATTGAGCGTCCGCTCGCGGTCTGGATGCGGATGAACGAGGATCAATTGATGACCCTGGCGAAC
>DMFQ01000360.1:2199-3536 GCA_003450555.1 Ktedonobacter sp. | reverse complement strand
AGGCATCGCGCCCGATGTTGACGACATCCCTGACGAGCGCGTATGTCTTCCTGGCGCCCGTAGTGGTATTGCTTACTTCAAGTGTTGGCATACCCATCGTCGAGAGCGACGCGATCTCCGTTCCGAATGGCCGCGCAATCAACCCGGTCTGGCTCGCAGGTGAAGAAGAGAGAAGGGAGGAAGGCTGTGAAACAAGAACATGCGGAGTGAGACGCTGCGTTTCGTCGTCTTCGTCATGTGCTTCATTTGCGAGTAGAAAAACAAAGGCCGTGTCCTTCCCCAGGGCAATGGTCGTGTTATTCTGTAGCTGCGCTCGTCGTATATGTTGTTGATCAATGGTAACAGTTTGTGCTTGAGGATGCTTTTCGATGCTCCAGGAGCCTTCTTCCCAAACAACTCGCACATGGTAGGGTGAAATCTCCTCATCGTCCTTGATCGCAATATCATTGCCTGGATCTCGACCTATCGTCGTAGCTGGCTTGACGATTGAGAAGGTTTTACCAGTTAGCGGACCCTTGATAAACTTGAGTGAGGCCAGATCAGGTGAATTATTTCCTACGTTCACGTGCTTACTCTCTCCTGCTTTCCTGCGAAAATAGCCGGGATACGACGAATGAGCATGGTGTAGTTTACTCTGCCATAGGATTATATTCTATGCTGATGGAATCAGCAATATACGTTTCACACTAGCAAAGCAGTGCTTCCCCACACTCTTCTATTCCACACCTACCCAAAAAGGGGATGAAAAAAGCAGAGTGTGATAAACGTTTCTAAGAAATAATGACATCTGTAGGCAAATGGGTACAAATGTGCTATCCTTCTCCTATGAAGTTAAGCCAGTATGCCAAACACCAAGGTATCAGCTACCGAACGGCCTTACGCTGGTTCCGGTCTGGCACGATTAAGGGCTATCAAGCGCCCTCTGGAACTATCATTGTCACAGAAGGTGAACAGCCTTCTGCTGAGAATGCATGGCATTGTTTCAGAGAACTGTATCTATTGTACTGTTAGTACACGTATATGAGAGTAATGGCAACTAATAAGATACGCCAGGTGGCGTAGAAAACGCGAGAAATATCGCGCTTCTTGATAATTTTTAAGATGAAAGGAACAGAAGATGACCGAAGCGTACTGTGTCAAGTGTAAAAAGAAGACTGAGATGAAGGACCCGAAAGAGGTGACCATGAAGAATGGTAGGCATGCCATGAAAGGCACCTGCTCGGTCTGTGGCACCACTGTACAAAGCTTTTTTGAGCGAAAAGAAAGCATAAGAAGCACTTCTTTAAGACAAAAGAGCAGGCAAGAGGGGTCTGGCGAACTGCCAGACCCCTCTTGTG
>DMFQ01000360.1:0-2180 GCA_003450555.1 Ktedonobacter sp. | reverse complement strand
CTTGCCTGCTCTTTTGTCTTAAATGGGTTTTTTGTCATATGCAATTTTAAATAACTCGTAACGTATACCGTAACGATTTTGGGACAATCAGAGAGTACGCTAGAAGTAGTTCAAGAACACGACCTGGACAGGTTTCTCTGAACCATGGAAAACGGCAAAAAAACTATACTGCTGTCGTCTCAATAGTAACACAGTAACAAGCGGTCAGCAATAGAGCACAAAAGAAATGGTTTGCTTTAACGTCACTATCAGGAGTTGCATGTATGACTAACAATGTATCCGCTCAATCTGTCGACACTTCCACACTTGTTGAGTTGCTGCGCTACCGGGCAATTCACGAACCCGAACAGCACGCCTACACCTTCTTACGGCAAGGGGAAAGCGGAGATGCGCATCTGACCTACGGCGAGTTGGACAGACAGGCCATGGCCATTGCGGCCTTGCTCCAATCCAGAGACGCTGTTGGCAAACCAGCACTGTTGCTTCACCCACCTGGGCTGGAATACATTGCTGCCTTTTTTGGTTGCCTGTACGCTGGTACCATTGCCGTTCCCGCGTATCCACCCCGTTCCGCTCGTACGATGCCCCGCATCCAGGCCATCGTAGCAGACACACAGGCAAAGATGGTGCTTAGCACGGCGGAGGCCCTCTCCGATTTGCAGCGCTGTTTTGCCCATCTTCCAGAGATGGAAAGCCTGGAGTGGGTGACGACCAACACGATTCCAGCTCACCTGGCTGATGAGTGGCGGAAGCCGGAGCTAGACCGCGATAGTCTGGCATTTCTCCAGTACACTTCTGGTTCCACGGCGTTACCGAAAGGTGTAATGATCACTCACGGAAACCTGCTGCACAATCTGTGGTTGATGAAACAGCATTGTGAGCAGACATCCGAGAGCCATATGGTGAGTTGGCTGCCGCCCTACCACGATATGGGACTCATCGGAGGAATCTTATTTCCACTCTACGAAGGGTTTCCTTCTACTCTAATGTCGCCGCTCGCCTTCCTGCAGCAGCCTTTCCGCTGGTTGCAGGCCATATCCAACAGTGGGGCAACGATCAGTGTTGCGCCCAATTTTGCCTACGATCTGTGCAACCGCAAGATCACTGCTGAACAGCGGGCAACGCTCGATCTGAGCAGGTGGACATTGATCGCCAACGGAGCTGAACCAATCCGCGATGAAACGATGAAGCGCTTCGTAGAGACCTTTGCGGCGTGCGGTGTCCGGCCAGAGGCATTCTTCCCCTGCTATGGCCTTGCCGAAGCAACATTAATGGTCTCCAGCGGCAAGTTGACCTCCCCTCCAGTCCTACGCTATGTACAACGCTGGGCGCTCGAGCAGAACCTGGTCATGGGAGCCGCTGCTGGAGATGTGGATTCCTGGAAACTGGTTGGCTATGATCGCATTCTGACCGAAGAACAGGTCGTAATGGTGAACCCTGAAACCTTGACCCGTTGTTTACCCGAGCAAGTGGGAGAGATATGGATAGCAAGTCCAAGCGTCGCTCGCGGTTACTGGCATAAACCCGAAGAGACCGAGCAGACGTTCCAGGCATACCTGGCTGATACAGGAGAAGGCCCATTTCTGCGTACCGGCGACCTGGGCTTCTTGATCGATGATGTGATGTTTATCACCGGTCGCCTCAAAGATCTGATCATTGTGCGAGGCCGCAACCACTATCCTCACGATATTGAACTTACGGTAGAGCAATGCCACCCGGCCATTCGACCTGGCTGTTGTGCAGCGTTTTCTGTCGACACAGCCGGCAAAGAGCAGCTGGTGATACTGGCTGAAATAGACCCCCACTACCAACCCGTTCAGCAGACCGGAGAAGCTGGGGAGGCGATGCAAAGCGGCGCGAACACTCGCCGCAAAACGTTAGACGGGAAGGCGCTGATCAAAGACATTAGCTGGCAGGTCTGGGAAGAACATGATCTGCAAGCATACAAGGTGCTGCTGCTGAAAGCTGGTAGCATTCCCAAAACATCGAGCGGCAAGACACAGCGACGCGCGTGCCGGGCTGAGTTTTTAGCGGGACGCCTGGAGAGCTGGCATGAATAAATCAACGAGCCACTACGACCCCGGGGACATGAAGTATTCCGCCGCTCAGGGAAAGCATCCCACTTCCCCAACATCTCATAAAACGGATCAGCAAGGCAGCTTGTCCCGAGAAGCCCTCAG
>DMFQ01000367.1:13151-19815 GCA_003450555.1 Ktedonobacter sp. | reverse complement strand
GGATGACCCTCGCGGTCATCCTGAGCACTCCATGCAAGATCAAGCGAGAGTCGTCATTATTGGCAGCGGAATCGCCGGTTCCAGTATNGCCTACCACCTCACAGAACAGGGCTGGCGAGACATAGTTGTCCTTGAGCAAGGCCCGCTCTTCGGTGGCACGACCTCTCATGCTCCGGGCCTGGTGGGACAACTGCGGTCATCCGTGAGCCTGACAAAGATGCTCATGTATAGCGTCGAGCTGTACAAGAAGCTTCGGTTGAACGGCAAACCGGGGCTACAACGAGGTAGGCAGCCTCCGTTTAGCCTCTTCAAAAGAACGCATGGAAGAACTCAAGCGGCAGGCGGGTTTTGCTAAAGGGGTGGGATTGGCCGTAGAACTGATCAGCGCGCGTGAAGCACAGCGGATGTTTCCCCTGATGAGCGTGGCAGGGGTCGAAGGGGCATTGTTTCTTCCAACTGATGGCTCCGCGCGCGCTCCAATTCTAGCTGAGGCTCTGGCTAACGCGGCACGTCAGCATGGCGCTAGCTTTTATGAGCATACTGTCGTCACAGGAATCGAGGTAGACAAAGGGCGCGTGCAGGCGGTGAATACGACGCGAGGACGCATTGCGACAGAGATTGTGGTTGTAGCGGCGGGTGTGTGGTCACCGCGTATTGGGCGTATGGCGGGCGTCACTATCCCGCTGATTCCGATGCAGCACCAGTACGCCATGACCGAACCGCTGAGCGAGTTGGGTGGAGCTATCAGCGTTCCCAACCTGCGCGATCCTGATAAGCTGGTCTATTTCCGCCAGGATGGTGAGTGCCTGGTGATCGGCGGTTATGAACGCAATCCCGCGGCATTGGCTGTTGATGCTATTCCAGAGCGATCAAATCCTACGGTGCTGGATTATGATCCTCCGCGCTTTGAGAATTTGCTCGAGGGATGTGTCGAGCGGGTTCCCGCTATCAAGGACGCGGACCTGGTGAAAAGGGTCAATGGGCTTGAGTCGTTTACCCCTGACGGGGAGTTTATCCTGGGAGAATCGCCCAATGTGAGAGGCTTCTGGGCCGCCTGTGGTTTTTGCGCCCACGGCGTCTCAGGTTCGGGCGGTGTCGGCAAGATGATCGCGGAGTGGCTCGTCGCAGGCGAACCAGGCCTTGATCTCTGGCACATGGATATGCGCCGCTTCGGAGCATATACAGCCAGTCGCCGCTACATTGCTACCCGTACCCGTGAAATCTACAGCACGTATTACGATATTTTTTATCCTGCGCAGGAACGCAGCAGCGCGCGCAAACTGCGCATCAGCCCGGTCTATGGCCGTTTGCAGGAATTGGGAGCCGTCTTTGGTGAGAAGGCTGGTTGGGAACGTCCCAACTGGTTCGCGACAAATGAACCGATGGCGCAGGGACAGGATTGGCCGCAGCCATATGGGTGGGCCAGCCGCTACTGGTCACCGGCTATCGGTGCGGAGCATCAGGCTACACGCGAGCGGGTCGCCATCTTCGACGAGACCTCTTTCAGCAAATTTGAGGTGATCGGCACGGGAGCGACAGCCTTTTTACAGGGAATTACCGGGAACCAGATGGATCAACCAGTGGGGGCCATCACCTATACGCAAATGTTGAACACGCGTGGCGGCATCGAGTGCGACCTCACAGTGACACGACTGGCCGATGAGCGCTTCCAGATTGTCACGGGAACCGCGTTCGGCATCCATGATCTCTCCTGGATTCGCAGCCAGATGCCGGGCGATGGCTCGGTGTATGTCAATGATATTACCTCCAGTCGCTGTTGTATCGGCGTGTGGGGTCCTCGCGCACGCGACCTGATGCAGCGGGTCAGCGAGGACGATTTCACGAACGAGGTGTTTCCCTACCTGACAGCACAGCAGGTGACCATTGGCGATATTCCCGCGCTGGCGCTGCGCGTTACCTACGTGGGCGAACTTGGCTGGGAGATCTATGCGCCAATGGAGTACGGCCTCAAGCTCTGGGATACTTTGTGGGAAGCGGGGCAGGAGTTCGGTATCGCTGCCGCTGGCTACCGGGCGATCGAGTCACTGCGCCTTGAGAAGGGCTATCGCTACTGGAGCGCCGATATTCATTCGGAGTACAATCCCTATGAGGCGGGGCTGGGATTTGCCGTCAAACTGAAAAAAGGTGATTTTATAGGGCGCGAGGTACTGGAGCGCATCAAGGCCGAGGGGGTGACACGCAAGCTGTGTTGTTTGACGCTGGGTGACCCAAGCGCAGTCGCACTGGGGGGTGAGCCACTGCTGGATGGCGAGCGAGTGCTGGGTCGTGTGACCAGCGGCGGATACGGTTACACGGTGCGTCAAAGTATCGCCTATGGCTATCTCCCGGTGGAGTATGCCACACCGGGAACGCAGGTCGAGGTGCAGTTGTTTGGCGTCAGGTATCGGGCGACGGTGATGAAGGAGCCGTTGTTCGATCCGAAAAACGAAAAGATCAAAGCATGAGTATTATTCACCAGAGGTAGCGCCGATGACAAAGGCGCTGACCTGGTTGACCTGGCCGCGCCAGTAGGGAACTTTAACTTTGTGTCCGGAGCTCATGATCGTGACATCGCGCATATGAACGTAGCGATAGATGACCGGTAAACCCTCAGGGCCGATTTCTGGTTGGTCAGGCGAGGGTATGAGTGCAGTATAGTAATCGCGTAAAGCGTCCGCCACTTCGGGATCACGCTCCCGGTGGAGTTCCTCGTTCAGATCTATGTAAAACTGAGCATAGCGTGCAGTGCTTACCACTACGCCGAATACGAGCAAACCCTGCATTTGAAACATCATCTCAACATCGAGGTCTTGCTGCTCAACCAGGCGCACCCACATTTGCAGCGCGAAATCCTGATCGCCATATTCTTTCATCCAGAGATTGCGCCGTTCGCTGCGTGTGATTGGACGGAAGTTCATACTTTGCGCATCCGCTTCACCAGTATTGGCATCCGGCGTTGGCGCAGGTTGCTCCTGGGCGATATTCACGATTGTGCTAGAGGTATTTTGTTGTGGTTCTTCGTTACTGCTATTTTGCTCCGATGTATTTGCCATGCTCTGCTCTCAATGTGTAGGTGGAATACAGAAATTTTTACATTTAGGACTACAATTATCTCCCTGACAGGGAGGTGGCGTCGTGAAGCTCCCCTGGATTGTGGGCAGTGTACCATCGATAAACCAGTCGGTGACGGTAGGTTCACCGGGACGTGGCGCCAGGCCGGTGAGCGCCGATACTGTACCCGCGTGGACATCGGACGGCTTGCTGAAATCATCAGGAGGATATTTGTATCGGTGCGTTACATACTCCATCACATCGTGCCAGATGGGGCCAGCGCCTGTAATACCAATAATGTTATTCATTGTACTATTATCACTATTGCCAGCCCAGACACCCACAGCGAGATACGGGGTATAGCCGAGGGTCCAGTTATCACGAAAACTCTGGGTGGTGCCAGTTTTTGCCGCGGCAGGGCGATCCAGCTCCAGTGGATTGCCAGGGCCAAACTCATGATAGCGCGAGGTTTTGTCAGAAAGAATACTGCTCATCAGGAAGGCCACATCGGCCCGGATGACACGTATGCCATCAGGGTGGGTGGCATCATAGGAATAGAGAGGTTGCCTCTGGTTATTGGTGATCTCTAAAATTGAGGTAGGGGGCACACGCACTCCTTGATTGGCAAAGGTGGCATAGGCGGACGTGAGGTGTAAAAGCGATACCTCAGATGTCCCAAGAGCCATCGATGGGCCAAAAGACTTGGATGATCGGCCGGCGATCTCGGTCAATCCAAAGCGGCCAGCCATATTTAACACATTCGGAATACCAGCATACTCGAGCGCATCAACGGCTGGAATGTTGAATGAGTTCGCAATCGCATTGCGCACAGTCATGGGAAATCCTGTGTGATATTTCTGATCGTAGTTTTGTGGCGTATAGTACGTCGGGGGGGTACCGCTTAGCTCGCTAGGAAAGATCGTTTTATGATCGGGTATGATCATCGCGGGATACCAGCCCATTTCAAAAGCAGTGGCATAGACGATAGGTTTGAAAGAAGAGCCTGGCTGCCGGAGGGCAAGGGCTGAGTTATATTGTCCACGCACCTGCGGGCTATTATTNNGTACCATCATAGTTCTGCGGCGTGTAATAGGCAGGAGGATTGCCGCTGACCTGGCTTGGGTAGACGGTCTTATGATCAGGTATAATCATAGCGGGATACCAACCCATTTCAAAAGCAGTGGCATAAACAATGGGCTTGAAGGATGAACCTGGCTGGCGCAGAGCGAGCGCGGCATTATACTGACCGCGTACTTTGAGGATTTCTATTGTTGTAGTTGGCGCTGCCATCCATAGCAAGAATCTCGCCATTGTACGGATTCATGACAACCACAGCAGCGTTATTGACATTATTTTGAATATTCAAAGGCCCGTAACTACCCAAATAGGGATCATAGACCTGTGAATAGAGGTGGTTATAGGCAATCTGCTCGACCTTTTTTTCCAGATTTAGATCAAGAGTAGTGTAAATGTTATAGCCACCATTGTAGAGATTTTGCGCTCCTATCAAGGGAACCAGTACCTGGTCTATAATGTAACGAACAAAATGCGGTGCCTGAATGCCTTGAGTGCTGGCAAACGATTTGAATTTAAACTTGGCCGTCTCAGCTTCTGCTTGCTGAGCCTGGTCTCCGGTGATCATATGCAGAGAAACCATCGAATCCAGGACAGTTTTTTGCCGATCCAGCGCCGCTTGCTCATTGTTGACGGGGTTGTAATATGAAGGGCTTTGCGGGAGTCCAGCCAGCAATGAGGCCTGGGCAAGGTCTAAACGTGAAGCAGAGGAGGAGCAGGACCGCCTGGTGCATTTGGGTTGAATATTGAAGTAGTCTTGCGCCGCCGCCTCGATGCCGTAGTTCAAATCCCCGTAGTAGACGGTATTCAGATACATTTCCATGATCTTCCACTTCGGGTATTGTTTTGTAAGGCCATAGGCCAGGATCGCTTCTTCGCCTTTGACTTGCAGGGAACGCGGCTGCGAGAGAAAGAGCTGATTCTTCACCAATTGTTGTGTGATGGTGCTGCCGCCCTCGACTACGGTTTGACTCTCTAAGTTGGTAACAGCGGCACGCAGCGTGCCTGTGACATCGACTCCGCTATTTTGCCAGAAGGTATGATCTTCGGCAGCAATCGAGGCATTGATGAGCATTGGCGAGATATCGCTGTAATTGACGTAGGTGCGACGGCCATGATCATTCTGATGATCGTAGAGTTCATAGAGCAACTGACCATTGCGGTCATAAATATGTGTTGATTGGAAGAGCGAATGGTCGGCGATGCCGTTCAGTAGGGGCAATTGCTGCTGGTAGAAGGCGTAAGCGGCTCCGACACCGGTAGATAAGAACGAGAAAAGTATGATGACAATAATTACCGCGACAATCAAAAGGCGAGGAAGCATGGGATGATCGTAGCGGTTGTGGAGGTGCTTGCGAATAATAATGCGGTTCACCCTGCGACGTAATGCCGAAACTCTGGCCGTAGTAGAAGAGGGTTTGACGGGTTGTGCTGCAGGAGGAACTGGAAAGGGTGAAGGTGCAGTGATGGTAGATACACGTCCATTGGTGTGGGATGTACTTCTACCAACAGATACGGTGATTATTTCGTTCTCTTGATGGCTGTTTGTATTCCTATCCATGGGATCGAGATGTCCTTTAAAGGCTTCTAGTAGACTCTATTTTATTCTGTGACGCCATGCTTACCGGTAGTAGGCAGCAGTGGAGTAGAAAGAATCAGATTGATGTATATCGTTTTATTATAACGTATTGCCGACGCTTGAGGTTTCAGTAATAGTACTGTCTACCCAGTCCGCGGCAAAAGATGGTCAGTGCGATGGTGCAACTCTTGCATCTTTATGACGTACATATATATAACGGTTCCACACGTACCCATGGATATGGGAAGGAGTTCCTGAGATGGATCAACAAGAATTTGACCCGAGATCACAAAGGTCGCAGGCAGAAGAGCAGCAACCTTTGGACGAAGAGGGAATAGAATACCCGGCGCAGCCCTATTACTGGTCGAGCAAACCCAATACACCAAAAGATGAGCCTACTTCGCTTTATGATGTGCCAATGGTACAGAACGATACACTTAACAATTACCAGCATGGATATTCGGCGCAGAAAACAGTTGAAGAGACAAGCCAGCGCGGGGAAAAAATAGCTACTGGCCGTCAATCGGCTCAACCATCTCAAGGGCAGAAACAGCGGTTTAGTTCTGATGGTGACGGGTATGAGTTCCAGTACCGTCCAAATTCCGCAGGTAATCAGCAGTGGGGTGTTCCTCCATTTGCACGACCACAGTTGCGCAGGAGGAGTCCCGCGCGGTTGATCTGGCTGGTGGTGTTGGGGCTGATCTTTTTCGGTCCTCTTATGCATATCTTGGGCGCACTGCTTGCGGTGACCGGCGTCATTATTCTAGCCTTGCTGCTGCCTTTTTTATTGGTACTATTGGTGGCGATTCCGTTTATTCTTTTCGCCGTGAGTCGTCGTCTGAGCGGCGGTGGTAACCGCCCGCGTCGCTGGCGTTACACTAATCGCTGGCGCTATACCAATTCGTGGCGCGGTCCGTGGGGATGGTAGGATTTCGTTCCGCAAATCCCTAAATCCCGTAG
>DMFQ01000367.1:8384-13002 GCA_003450555.1 Ktedonobacter sp. | reverse complement strand
CTACGGGATTTAGGGATTTGGTGGGGCCTCCTCACGGCTCTGCTCCCACTTTTATCGAACTTGTGGGAACGATATCAATGGTAGAGTACCTTTTTTTCGGTTGTTTTGGTACAATACGACATATCATTATGCTTATGACGTATTCGTATGCTTATAAAAAGTAGGTGGTAGAGAGCGACTGTGACTGATAGAGTTGAAAGCACCTCCGGGGTGTTTGAAGAGATAGATTTGACCAATGTGCGCGAGCTGCGCAATGTACTGTACGCACATGGCATGCGCCCCAACAAGTCCTTTGGACAAAATTTCTTGATTGATCGCACCGTGCTCACGCAAATAGTTGAGGCGGCAGAGATCGGTAGAGCAGATGAGATATTAGAGGTGGGTGCGGGAACCGGTGTATTGACGCGAGAGTTAGCGCAACAGGCCAGGCGCGTGGTGGCGGTTGAGTTGGAACGGGATATGCTGGCTTTGCTGGAGAAGACGACGCAACAGTTTACAAACGTCGAGCTATTAGCGCGCAACTTGCTCTTCGTCGACCCGGCAGAGGTTTTTGGGGATGCACCATATAAGCTGGTGGCGAATTTGCCGTATTATATCACTGCACCTACATTTCGCCATTTCCTCGAAAGCGCCAATCCGCCGCGCCTGCTCGTGGTAATGGTGCAAGAAGAAGTGGCAGAGCGTATCGTTGCTAGCCCGGGGGATCTCAGTTTACTGGCCGTGAGCATTCAATTTTATGGGCGTCCACAAATCATTGCGCGTGTCCCAGCAAACGCGTTCTACCCCGCCCCTAAAGTGGACTCGGCTATTTTGCGCGTCGATTTGCACGCCGAGGCTCCGTTGACGCCAGCTGAGCGGGATAGCTTCTTTCGTGTCGTGCAGGCCGGCTTCTCTGAGCGGCGCAAGCAGTTACATAATTCGCTTACTCACGGACTACATCGCAAAAATGAAGATATAAGGGCGTGGCTTACCTCCGCGAATATCGATACCAGCCGCCGCGCCGAAACGTTAAGTATTGAAGAGTGGCTGCGGGTATGGAAAATTATTCCGAGAGTTTGACCGGAAGAAGTAGAATTGTTTATGACGATAGAGGAGCTATTTTGTGAGACGTGTGGAGCAGCTAATCCACCGTCAGCGCGCTTCTGCCAGAACTGCGCTTCACCCCTACCTGTCACACAAATTACGGGCGCCCTGCCAGAACAAACATTGCTGATTGGCCGCTACCAATTGGTCAGCCGTATAGGCCAGGGAGGCATGGGCGCCGTCTATAAGGCCAGCGATACCCGGCTTGATGATCGTCTTGTTGCGATTAAAGAGATGAGCAAGGCGGGGATGCCTGCTGCTCGCCTGGAGGAGGCTGAGGCTTCTTTTGAACGCGAAGCCCGCCTGCTTGGGAAACTACTTCACCCCAATTTACCACGCATTCACGATCACTTTACGGAAAATGATCGCTCCTACCTGGTGATGGATTTCATCGACGGTGAAACTCTGGAAGAGTACCTGGATAATAGGGGACACGGCCCGCTGCCTGTTGAGCAGGTACTGAATTGGGCTGAGCAGTTGTGCGATGTGCTGAGTTACCTGCACAATCACCAACCGCCGATTATCTTTCGTGACCTCAAGCCTGCCAATGTGATGATTAGCGAGAGCGGTCACATATTCCTGATTGACTTTGGCATCGCGCGCATCTTCAAACCTGGGCAATCTCACGATACGGTAGCGTTAGGCTCACCTGGGTACGCGGCCCCCGAGCAGTACGGCAAAGCACAAAGTACGCCGCGCTCGGACATCTATAGCCTTGGCGCACTGATACACTGTTTGTTGACCGGCGACGATCCGAGCGAACGGCCTTTTTTCTTCCGACCAGCTTCGCAAGCTAACCCGGCGGTGCCTCCAGGACTCGAGGCCTTACTGCAACGCATGTTAGAGATGGACGCCGAACGGCGGCCCACCAGCGCACAAGAGGTTTTACAGGCTCTGCGCGGCGATGACGCGAAATTACAGGGAC
Source organism: Ktedonobacter sp. (assembly GCA_003450555.1). GTDB lineage: Bacteria > Chloroflexota > Ktedonobacteria > Ktedonobacterales > Ktedonobacteraceae > UBA11361. Next base: position 10,994 of record DMFQ01000367.1, on the reverse strand, counting down.
AGGTGGGTCTTAGCGCCCAACAAGCGAAGTCCGCGTCCCGCCTGGGCTATTCCTATGGTGCTACCAATGCCGCACCTTCCGGGGTGGACCTGCTGCTGGAAGAAGCGCAAACGCTGTATGCGCAGAAACGCCTGGGCGAGGCAGAGAAGGTCTATACACAGGCGTTACAGCTCAACAATACGAATCCTCTGGGCTGGCAGGGGCGTGGGCTGACGCAAGGACTTCTGTCACGTCACACCGAGGCGCTATCCTCGTTCGATCGCGCCTTGCAATTGGACCCGTCGCTGGTGATTTCCTGGAACGGGAAGGGGACAGCGCTCAGTACGCTGCAGCGCAACCAGGACGCGCTCGCGGCTTTCGATCGAGCGCTAAAGCTCGAGCCGAACAATGCCTCCTCCTGGAATGGCAAAGGGGCGGTCCTCAACGCGCTTGGTCGACCCAAAGAGGCGCTGGATGCCTTTGATATGGCGCTGCGTTTCGATCCGCATATGGCGCAGGCCTGGAATAATAAAGGATTGGTGCTCAGGCAGCAAAAGCGTTATCAAGAGGCCTTGAGCGCCTTCGATTTGGCGCTAACCTATGATAGAAATATCGCGACCTCGTGGAGTGGCAAGGCCAGTATGCTGCACGAGATGGGCCGCATGCAGGAGGCGCTTGATTGCTATCAACAAGCGTGTATCCATAATCCCCTGCTGGTCTCGGCCTGGAATGGGAAGGGAGCCGTCCTGTATGATATGGGGCGCTACAAAGAGGCGCTACAAGCGTTCCAGGAGGCTCTAAAGCTGGACAAGAACTACGCTCCGGCCTGTTATGGCATAGGCAATGTCTACTATATCCAACAAAAAATGAAGTTGGCCCTCGAGATGTTCGATCGAGCTCTGCGCTGCGATTCGCATTATGCGAAGGCCTGGAACAGGCGTGGCAATGTGCTGCACGACATGGGCGAGCGTGTTGAGGCGCTGAGATCTTTTGACCAGGCTTTGCGCATCGATCCACGTTTCGCCTCGGCCTGGAACGGTAAGGCAGGCGTGTATGCACATCTCGAGCGGTATAGCGAGGCTCTGCACGCGTACGAGAACGCGTTGAGAATCAACCCGAATTTCGCGCAGGCCTGGAACGGGCAGGGCAACACCTTCTACCACTTGAATAACTATTCCCAGGCATTGGCCTCATATAATCGTGCAGTGAAGCTGAACCCTCAGATGGCTTCCGCCTGGCATAATCTCTCGTTGGTCCTCAAGAAGTTAAAGCGCAATAAGGAAGCGTTGGATGCCTCAGAGCAGGCTATTCAGCTTGCCCCCAACGATCCCGACAATTGGACGCGCAAAGCAGAGGCGCTTCAAGAGTTTGCGCCGCTCCAAAGACGCAAAGAATGCTGAGAAACAGGCTGTCAGGTTGCGGCAGGCGATACGCTAAAATGCATCCTTTTATCTTCCCAATACGTGTAGGGTAATGGCAACGCTTTGAGCAATAGAGAGATGCTTCTGCTTATAGAACTTCTTGAAAAGCATACTATGTCAAAGCCTACACGATGACGGAAGAAAAAGCGTTTCAAGCCCTGCTTTCCGTTCTTAACTGCTTCATCAATACTTCATCAACATATTTAAGGGGATAAGTGTAGCGTTCCGCGATATCCATGGCTGTAAGGGCCATAAGCGGCTCGTGAGAAGAATGATTGCACAGAATATCGGCGATTACTTCATCGTCACTATACAGAGGCCGCTGCTCTGCTTTGTCATCCCTCGTATAGAAGCGTTTTTCCAGTGAACAGATGAGTTGGTCAAATTGAAAGGTGCCATCAGCACTGACCTTATATTCGATGTCTAATCCCAAGCGGCGCAGGAGCGCATAGAAGAGGTGTAACCTGGCAACGCGTATTTCGTGACCGAACTGGAAGACGGCATAGGGAAGGCTGTAACGCGCGTGCTCCAGCACGAGTAGGGTAGCCAGGCGATTTGCTTCAGTCATATAGTAGAAGGGACGGCGCAGGTAACGCGGATCAAACATCCACGGTGAGCGGCGAATGGCCGTGCCGATGAGCAGCCAGGGATCGTTGGTCCATGATCCGTGAATAAATACTTTGCCTTTAGCGACATCGCGTACTTTGCCGCCGCGTAACGCATATTGGAGCGGGATGATGCGGAAACTTTGGAGGTAGGAGAGCCTGTGGGAGAGGTCGCTATCAGCCGAGGAGCGATGCTTGAGGACGCGGAGGATGTAGGCAACTCGCCTGTCATCATCGAGGGCATAATAGTGGCAATAGCGGGCGAAGCAGCGCTTGACGATGCTTGACTGAGATCGCGCCTTGAGTGTTCTGGCAAAGCTTCGATGCGGTAAAAGTTGCCAAAGTGCGCTGAAGGTAATGGGTATGCGTTCAGCGAGGATGCGAATGAGTTCCGCGGCGATGGGGAGGTAGAAGATACAGTTTAATAGTTGTAATGTAGGTGGGCCAACGAAAAGCAGCACGAGGAACGTGGTCAGGCCCAGGTTCAGGAAGTCGCCGAGCATATTGACAACCTCGCGAAAATAGGTGCTGCGAGGAGAGTCATAGGGGATGTTCAGGATAAAGATGATGAATAGCTTGGTGAGGTAGGGCAGCAAGCCGAGCGG
>DMFQ01000367.1:5962-8234 GCA_003450555.1 Ktedonobacter sp. | reverse complement strand
TGTGAAGCAAGTGTAGCGGAATAGAGCAGCGCGCGTCTATGCCTTTGAAGCTGTACAGTTTGACACATGAGTGCGAAGAGAATGTCATTTGGCCAGGCGTAGCAGCGCTTTCACCAGGCGAATCTCTTCATAGAAGTAGTCATCGCCCAGATATTCCTTGACTGGTTTGAGGGCATCACCCTCAATTTGTTGCAATGCACCAACAATAGTCTCGAAGTGCCCTGGCGGGAGCAACGATTGAACATCGATGGTTTCGCCCGCCTCGATTAGCTCAACCAGGTGGCTGGCGATGGTTGTGGGTCTGAGGTTGCGCTCCCTGGCGATATCTTCAATGCTCTGCCCATCTTGATACATTTGCAGGGTGATCTGACGCGTGACGGAGGGACTGACCGGACCTGTTGCGGCTTCTTGGGGGGGCTTCCCTTCTTGTTGTTGGTGCTGGCGACAGACCCATGCTCAAGTTATGCAGTTCACAATAGGCGCGAATCTCGCCGGTGAAGAGGGTGTAGTAGGCCTGCAACTTGCGACTGCCGACGCCGGGAATTTGCTCGAACTGTGACTGGCTCTGGGGACGCTGTTGGGCCATCCCACGCAGACTGGTATCAGGAAAGATGACGTAAGGCGGTACTCCCTGTTCGTCGGCGAGCCGTTTGCGCAGAGTTCGCAGGTGTTGGAATAGACCCATCTCCTCGGGTGCCAGCTCAGGGAGGATATTGCCCGTTTTGGAAGTGCCCGTCAGGGTATTTTGCAACGATTGATGCGGAGCTTCTATGGAGACATCGCGCTGTCTGCGCAAGATTTCTTTAGAGAGGGCGTTCAGTCTGAGCGTTACATAGTTCTCGGTCGTTTCGCTCAGCAAGCCCTGACGCAGGAGCGAGCGCCCGAGGTGCTGCCATTCTTCGACGCTCAGATCTTTGCCAATACCGTAGGTAGAGAGCTGATCATGGCCGTAATCGCGAATCTTCTGCGTATTCGCTCCGCGCAAGATATCGATGATATGGCGCATGCCAAAGCGTTCTTTTGTCCTTGCCACGCACGAGAGAAATTTTTGCGCATCAATGGTGCGATCCTCCATGACGACCGTACGCGAGCAGTTATCACAGTTGCCACAGTTCTCGACCGCAAGCGTCTCGCCAAAGTAGGCTAGCAGGCTGCGGCGGCGACAGGTGCTGCTATCACCGTAAGCTATAACCTGCTGCAATTGTTGATAGGCGAGGCGCTGTTCGTGTTCATCGGTTTTCTGAGCAATGATGTATTCAACCTTCACACGGTCGCCATAGCTGAAAAAGAGGATGCACTGGGCAGGCAAGCCATCGCGTCCCGCGCGGCCCGACTCCTGGTAGTACCCCTCCAGGTTACGTGGCAGATCATAGTGGATGACCGCGCGCACGTCTGGCTTACCGATCCCCATACCAAAGGCGATTGTCGCTACCAGCACGGGCACATCGTCGCGGATGAAACGCCCCTGGTTCTCGCTCCTCTGCTCGCTGGTCAGGCCCGCGTGATAGGGCAGAGCGCGGATACCATCATGAGCAAGGGCAAAGCTCAAATCATCGACGCCCTTGCGGCTCTGGCAATAAATGATGATAGAGGATTCTGGCTGCTCGCGCAAGAATTGCAGCAGCTCCCCATAGGACCCTTTGTGCTTGGGACGAACCTCGTAATAGAGGTTGGGCCGATCAAAGCTGGCGACGTGGATATGGGGATCGCGCAGCTTGAGCTGAGTGAGGATATCGTCGCGCACGCGTTCGGTTGCGGTGGCAGTGAGCGCCAGCATAGGCACATTTGGATAGCGCTTGCGCAACTGGCCCAACTGGCGGTACTCCGGGCGAAAATCGTGTCCCCACTCGCTGACACAGTGCGCTTCGTCGACGGCCAATAGGGTGAGGCCAACATGCTCCTGAACCTGGTCGAGCAGGTAGAGGAAGTTGCTGCCCATGAGACGCTCGGGAGCTACATAGAGCAGGTTTAACTGGCCATTGATGGCGGCACGTTCTCTGCGCACGCGTTCAGCATTGTCGAGCGAACTATTAATGAAGGTGGCGGCGACGCCATTAGCTCGCAGGCGGTCAACCTGGTCGTGCATGAGGGCAATGAGGGGAGAGATGACGATGGTCAAGCCAGGCTGCAAGAGGGCGGGCAACTGGTAGGTAAGTGATTTACCGCCGCCGGTGGGCATCAACACAAAGGCGTCCCGCCCGGAAAGCACCTGTTCGACTACCTCAAGTTGACCGGGACGAAAGGTGTCATGGCCGAAATATTGTTTGAGTAC
>DMFQ01000367.1:4126-5737 GCA_003450555.1 Ktedonobacter sp. | reverse complement strand
TGTTTTATCCAATGTTATTCCCCCTGCTATGAACGAATACAACATAGGAAAAGAGAGCATTGGCCTAACAACACGTTGACATTACCTATCTCTATCTATACCTGTCTACATGCCTCAACCGGAAATCGCTGTGAACACTCCTTCGTAAACTTGCTAGAAATCTGTCATCCAAAATAAACGCTATATACCATGCTTTCGCTTGAATATCTCTATTTCATCCGCAGCAAGCTTAGGTCCGCCAGATTGACGGAATGATGCACCGAGGGCTACACTGGCCTGGCGAAATGTGTGATACGCCAGTATCTCTTCGGCTGCTTTTCTCAGGCTTTGGGCGTTTACTTTTGTGTTGCGGAGTATTTTCCCGGCACCAAGTTGCTGGACGCGTTGGGCAATAAACATCTGATCGGCAGCTTGTGGAATCATGAGGAGCGGGACACCTTCGTAGAGACCCTCGCTCACACTATTCATACCGCTGTGAGTGATAAAGAGGGCGGCGCGCTGCAAGACCTGGAGTTGTGGCACGAATGGTTTGATAATGAAAGTATTGGGTATTGCTCCCAGGCTGGCAATTTCTATTTTGCTGCCGACGGACAGAATGACACGATACTTCGAGTCAGCGAACGCTTCTACGCACAGACGATAGAAATGTACGTTGTTATTGAAGACGGTTCCAAGCGAGATGTAAATGAATGGTTCGTTCCCTGCTTCGTCGAAAGGGAACGGTGGAGCCTCGGCACGTATTCCAATAAAAGGGCCGACAAATTTGTAACTCTCATTGAATTCGTTGGGGTACATTTGAAGTTGCTTCGTGCTGTAGACGATATTCAGTTCGGCAAGATTATTATACACGTCGGCGAGCGGCGGTCTGGGGATGTGGTATGTCTTATGCAATTGATCGGTAATAGCAAGAAATTTTGCAAGTTCTACGCGACCTGCGAGAGACATACGTATCATCGTGGGAAGACTTGCAAGCACTTCGCGATGAAGGAGAGAAGTCGGACGAACAATAGTGGTCACAGAGGAAATCGCTGGCACCTTCAAAATCTGAGCGATGCATTTGCCCCAGATGCACAGCGAGTCGTATATGATGTAGTCCGGTTTGTCGGCTATCACGTCTGATAAAATGGCGGCGATGATCTCTTGCGTTGCCTGTATCAATGTATAAGCGAAACGCACCAGGTTCTCGTCAACAGATGTCTGTTCATTAAAGAAGTTTGCGACACTGCGAAACGTAGCGCCTGCCCGCTCGATAGCAGGCTGGAACGCTTCCGAAGAGTAATAAATAACCTGCTCGCCGCGATGTACCAACTCTGCAACTAATGGCAGCGTCGGGTTTGTATGGCCATACGCGGGAATGTTAAAGAATAGAATCTTAGACATTGCTCTCTCTTTGAAATTGCCACTGAAGCAAATCAGTGGCACGCATCTCTCGTTCCTCCTGCTGATTTTGTCTTCCTCTCATTTTACCATAACTTCATCCTTTGGAAACAATCTAAATAGCTCTCCTCTGTATTATCTATAACTGCTGATGACCTCCTTGGGCCGCTCCTCATAGATTCAATAACATTAAAGAATGTCATTAATAACTTTATAGAATATTCTTCGGTTAAC
>DMFQ01000367.1:0-4025 GCA_003450555.1 Ktedonobacter sp. | reverse complement strand
TTAAAGAATGATACTAATAACTTTATAGAATGTTTTTCAACTAATTTATATAGGCTCGTTATAACACAAAAGAATGTATTAAATAACTTGAAAGAATGAAATTAATATGTTACTGTTCTTCCAGGTACGGTAGAGATAGTGAGAGAAATCTTATTTATGTCGAGTAGTGTTCTGGACATGAGTATGTCCGGTCTAACAGACAAATTGTTTATTTGGAGAGACCAGAAGGAGAGGAACTTTATGAAGAAGCCATTTGAACGAAGCTTATGGCTGGCGGCCCTGGCTCTATTGTTCACGCTAACACTTGGAGCATGTGGCGGTTCAGCACAATCGTCCAACGGCAGTGGGCAGACGGTTGTGAACCTTGGCTATTTCCCAAACGTGACGCACGCGGTGGCAATTGTGGGCGTAGCGCGAGGCACGTTCCAGAGCGCCCTTGGCTCGAACGTCACATTGGACACGAAGACTTTCAATGCCGGCCCGGCGCTCATTGAGGCGCTATTTGCTAATCAAATCGATATTGGCTATGTTGGTCCAAATCCGGCTATCAATGGCTACGTGAAAAGCCATGGAGCAGCTCTGCGTATCATCGCGGGTGCGGCCAGTGGCGGCGCGTTATTTGTCGTCAGGCCGGGAGCGCATATCAAGACCGCCGCGGACCTGGCCGGTAAAAAGTTGGCCACGCCTCAGCTCGGTGGAACGCAGGATATCTCGCTTCGGTACTACCTGCAGCAACATGGACTGAAAACGGCCGATAAGGGCGGCAACGTGCAGATTGTGCCAACCGATTCCGCCAATATCCTGACCCTGTTCAAGCAAGGGAGCATCGACGGTGCATGGGTGGCTGAACCCTGGGGGACGCGTCTTCTCATTGAAGGAAAAGGACAGCTCTTCCTTGATGAGCGTTCGCTCTGGCCGGACGGAAAATTTGTCACTACCAATGTGGTGGTGCGCAAACAGTTCATGGACCAGCATCCAGACCTGGTGAGCAAGTTCTTGCAGGCTCACGTTGCTACCATCCAGTACATCACAAGCAATTCCGCCAGCGCGCAAAGCATCGTCAACAGCGAGATCAAGCGCATCACCGGGAAAGCTTTACCAAACACTGTGATTGCCCAATCCTTTACCAACCTCGATATCACCTATGATCCGCTTGTGAGCACACTCATGTCATCGGCAGACAGAGCTTACGCGTTGGGCTTCCTGGGCAGCAGTAAACCCGAACTGAGTGGTATCTACAATCTCGCGCCGCTCAACCAGGTACTTACCAGTAAGGGCTTAGCAACAGTTTCAGGATCATAAAGTCCATATTGGAAAGAGGACAAAGCAGATGTCTCATCAAGTGACGTTAAGCGAAACGAGGAATGAATCTGGCAGCGACAGGGGAACGGGGTCCTTCGGAGGTATCTCATTACAGATCGAGAATGTGAGCAAGGTTTTTGCAGGGCGAGCGGGGAACGTCGAGGCTTTGCGGCCGGTGAACCTCAACGTCGAAGCAGGTGAATTTGTAACCCTGCTCGGGCCTAGCGGCTGCGGAAAGTCGACCTTGCTCAGTATTATCGCCGGTCTGGAAACAGCAACAACCGGCAGCGTTATGGCTGATACCAGGAAGGTGCAAGGCCCTGGCACCGACCGCGTGCTCCTGTTTCAAGAGGCGGCCCTGTTTCCATGGCTGGATGTCCAGCATAACATCGAGTTTGGACTGCGTCAACTTGGTACACCTGCTGGAGAGCGTCGAGCACTTGCTCGACGCTTCCTCGAAATGGTGCATTTACAGGGGTTCGAGCGCAGTTACGTACATCAACTTTCAGGCGGCATGCGTCAGCGCGTCGCGATTGCTAGAGCGCTAGCGATTAATCCCGCGGTGCTGCTGATGGATGAACCGTTTGGCGCGCTGGACGCGCTGACGCGCGACAGATTGCATGCCGAACTGGAATCGATCTGGTCATCGACGCGCAAGACAGTGTTGTTTGTCACCCACAATGTGCGTGAAGCGGTGGCGCTTGGGGACCGCGTGCTTGTTTTCTCGCCAAGACCCGGGCGTATTGTGCGCGAGTTTCGCATCAACTTACCTCGTCCACGCTCACTGGAAGACCACTCGCTGGTGGACGAGTCTGCGGAAATTTTGACGGTGCTACGCGATGCCATTGGCAATGATGAACTGGAGGCTGAAAATGGCTAAAGCAATAGATATTTTCACGCCACGTGTCAGCAGGGCGTCATTGACTCCGTGGCTGAGGCGCATTCTCTTCTACGCGGCGCTCTTCATCTTGTGGCAAGTCATTGCCCTGAGCGGCATCTGGCCCGACTACCTGTTCCCGGGTCCTTTCGCCGTACTGAGCGCCATCATCGCGGGTTTCGGCAGCGGCCTCTACCTGCAAGCTATAGGGGTTAGCCTGTCGCGGCTGGCGATCGGCTATGGCATCTCGCTGGTGGTTGGATTGGTACTCGGGCTGCTGATTGGACGCAACCGCATCCTTGAAGAAACGGTTGGCTCATTGATCCTGGGCCTGCAGGCGCTGCCGAGCGTGTGCTGGCTGCCGCTGGCAATTCTCTGGCTCGGTTTGAGCGAGCAGGCGATCATCTTTGTGGTGATCATGGGAGCGCTCTTCTCAATCACACTGGGTGTAGACGCGGGAGTAAAGAACACTAATCCCATCTATCTGAAAGCCGCGCGCAACATGGGTGCGCGCAATGTGGCACTTTACGCACAGGTAATACTGCCCGCGGCCCTACCAGCCATCATCAACGGATTGAAACAGGGCTGGACGTTTGCCTGGCGCTCACTGATGGCAGGAGAATTGATATTTTTCACGCTCAGCCTGGGGAATCTTCTCCAGACGGGACGAGACTTGAACGATGCCTCGCAGGTCATGTCCGTGATGGTAGTGATTATCATCATCGGTGTAGCGATCGATGTGCTGATCTTTGGTCCCATTGAGCGGAGCGTGCGCGAGCGTTGGGGTTTAAACCGCTAAGAATACAGCCGGGTATATCCAATATTTGAGGGTTGCGGGGTTCTCTCATGCAAATAACGGTATCGTTTTCCCTGGACCTCCCCGAAAGCGGAGATATCAACACCGTTGAATCCCTGGTGGTAGAGGCCGGTCGCCGCGCCATGGCCGAAGCCATACAGGGGAGCGTCCAGGCATATGAAGAGCAAATGAAGACATGTCCACGCTGTAGTGGCACCGATATCCGCAACATGGGACTGGATCAGCGCGTACTGCTGATGAGTTTTGGCCGAGTAGTTATCTCCACGCGTCGCATGCGCTGCAATCAATGCAAGTATCGTTTCAGGGCCGCCGATGGCTATCTGGCCTGCCTGGGTGAGATCCATATGACGGCAGCGCTGGCACAGGCTTGCACCGTGACAGGGATGTTGTGTTCCTACGATAACGCGGTCAAGGTGCTGGCGAAATTGTGCGGCGTGCGCGTGAGCGCGGAACAGGTGCGACGCTTGATGCAGCGTTCCGAAATGCTGGATAACACAAACCATGTACAAGTATGAATCGTCTAGGCAACCCTCCAAGTTGCCCAGACGATTCAAGTTAACTGCACATTCCAGTTGGCGCAACCAATGGAGAAGTCAGTTGATTGGGACTGGTCACCTGGATACCACCAGCTCCAGGATAGGTATGATCAGCAGGCAACGCGCCGCTCCACGTAAATGTGTAGGTTCGAATAGTCTGTCCAGGGCTGAAGGTGATGCTGGCCGGAGTTTGTCCGCGCCCATTGTTTGACCGTATAACTGAACTGGACAGTCCCACCGGGGCTATTGGCCGCAACATGAATGGTTGCCGTATAGCTCACAACGACTGATGTACCGCAAGACAGCCCCTGAATGGATGTAGGACTCACCGTCATATCAACTTGCGTGACTTGAAACGCCGCCAAAGATGTACACTGCCCCGTTGGCCCAACGAGCGCTGAAGTCAGTTGATTGGGGCTGGTCACTTGAATGCCACCAGCTCCAGGATAGGTATGATCGGCAGGCAAAGCACCACTCCACGTAAATGCGTACG
>DMFQ01000359.1:2044-4645 GCA_003450555.1 Ktedonobacter sp. | reverse complement strand
CCACCCCCATTGCTTGGCAGCCCTTCACGCTGGATCTCCCTGGGCATCGGCCTGATCATTGTGATCGCCTTCTTTGTGACCGCCAGCGAAAACTGGCTGACGATCGTCAACTACACTTTGATCGAGGCCATTGCCGTGTTGTCCCTGAATGTCCTGTCGGGCTACACAGGCCAGATCTCGCTAGGTATCACTTTTTTTATGGCCATTGGTGCCTACACAGCTGCCTTCCTCGGCGGCGACCCGCCCTCAAGTGCAGGTGATCCACTTGGCCTCGGCCTGTCTGTCTTTATCTGGCTTCCCGCCGCTGGTATCATTGCTGCATTGGCTGGTGCCCTCATTGGTCCAACCGCCTTGCGCCTGAAGGGCTTCTACCTTGGCATCGTGACACTGTCGCTGGTCTTTATTGGACATTACCTTTTCACGAATGCCAGTGGCCTGACAGGTGGCCCGCAAGGGCGCACTTTCCCCGTGCCGACCTTTGGCGATTTCTCATTCGCCCAACAAAACAACTTCTTTGGCTTTGCGCTCACTTCAGGCCAGCAGTATTTCCTGCTCATTCTGCCCATCCTGGCCCTATCAGCGCTCTTTGTTGGCAACGTGATGCGTTCGCGTGCTGGACGGGCTTTCCAGGCCGTGCGCGATAACGAAGAAGGCGCGGCGATTATGGGGGTTAATCTTTTTGAAGTCAAGATGGGTGCATTCATCCTATCGTCGTTCCTCGCTGGCATTGCAGGCGCGCTGCTTGCCTCGTACATCCGCTACGTCGTCCCCAATTACTGGGACCTCGCGCTCTCCATTCAATTTGTCGCCGCCATCATCGTTGGAGGTCTTGCCAGCGTATGGGGTTCGATCCTGGGATCAGCCTTCGTCTTCGCGCTTCCTCGCCTCATCGATCAGTTCTCTCTGCTGCCACCGAGCAGCAGTTCAAATAGCCTTTCAAGTGGTGACCTGAATGCCCTCATCTATGGCCTCCTGATTCTTGCATTCTTGCTCTTTGAACCTGGCGGGGTACTAGGGCTGGTGCACAGAAGCCAGGCATTCACGCGGAAATTCAACTCACATAGAGAAGGAGGTGAACCAGCAGTGGTGACCGATCTATCAACGCCCGACCCTGACACACAGCTTGATGTTGATAGCTCGTCACTCCCGCAAAGTAAAAGCCCATAGCTTCTTGTCGTCCATCGTCGGTCGATAGGCCAAATGCAGTCAGGCCCATCTGTTTGGCTGGGTTTGGCTCCCAACTGGTATGATCTTGAGTCCATCATGAAGAGGTGAAAGACATGGCGATCAAAAAGGCATTTTATTCGTGCATGCTTAGTCTAACCATCGTCCTGTTGGCCCTATCCGGCTGTGCCAGCAGTAGTTCAAACGGAAGCTCGAACGGCATCAAAACTGATGTAGGTGTCGATGTTGCAAGCAAAACTATCACGCTCGGCATTTTATCACCCTACTCTGGGCCAGTCGCGGATCCCGTAGGGAAGCCTCTGGCGCGCGGCGTAGAAGTCTTCTTCAAGTCCATCAACGATCACGGTGGCATCAATGGATACAAAGTAAAATTCATCGAAAAGGACTCGCAGTACAACCCGCAGATCCAGGTTGAGCAATACAACCAGATTCATACTCAAGTCTTGATGATCGCCGATAGCCTTGGGACGGCAACAACATTCGCGATCAAAAACCTCGCCGCTACAGACCATATGCTGGTGTCAGCTGCCACCCTGTCCTCTGCGTTGGCGCGCGAGAAATATCTCATCCTGGTAGGTACGCCCTATCGCTTGCAGGTTGAAAACGCCTTTGACTACATCGTCAACAAGCTTGGCGTCAAAAGCCCCACCACCGGCATCATCTACCAGAATGATGATTATGGCCAGGATGGCCTGACTGGCTATCAAGAAGCTGTCAGCGCCTATCAGCTAAAAGATGTAGGAAAGGCGACATATGCGCCGACGGACACGGATTTCACAGCGCAGGTCTCACAGATGAAATCCGCAGGTGCAAAGTATGTCTTCCTGACAACCTTGCCAACCGTCACCGCAAAAATCATCGCCACAGGTCATGCTCTGGGCTACGACCCACAATGGATACTCCAGAGTCCTGCCTACTCACCCCTGTTGCTTGGCGTCCCCGCCCTCGTTCCATTGCTGTCCAAGGCGTGGGTTGTCAGTCAGGGCGCATCCTGGGGCGATACAAGCCAGCCAGGTATGAAACAGATGCTGGATGACGTTACCAAGTATGCACCAGATCAAAAGCCAGATGGCTTCTTTGAGTTCGGCTACACCGAGTCAAAGATCACCTACGCCATTCTGAAAAAAGCCATCGAGAGCAACGACATCACTCGTGCTGGCCTCCTCACGGCCTTCGAGTCCTTGAAAAACGTTGATCTTGGCGGCCTGCTGCCTCCGGTGAACTACGGTACGTCTCCCAATGATCGCGTTCCGACCCGCGACTCGGTCGTCTTCGCCGTCGATCCTTCCCAGCCAGCCACCGTCAAAAGCCTGAGCGGTGACTTCACAGGCACCGCGGCAAAAGCATCTAATTTTTAAGGAAGGGCCTGCGTTTCCTCAAAACGCTAATAAACACGTAGGGGCGCCATTCATTGGC
>DMFQ01000359.1:0-1873 GCA_003450555.1 Ktedonobacter sp. | reverse complement strand
CGTCCCACGGGGTGGATGGGCGGGGTACGCGTGATGTGGCGGAAATGTGTCTCTCCACCCCACCCCTCGAACGCGATAATGAAGTTGAACAAAATAAACCTGGTATTATGAGCCTATCCATATCCGGATTAACTTGTTCAACTTCATCATTGCGCGTATTTGAAATGTAATCGTCCCTTGTGGTCGCCCTTGCCACGAACTTATGCTCAACATGTAGCACTCCACCATAGAACTATGCCATACTACAAGCCGACCTACGTTTCGAGAAACACAACTTCGACAATGCAAAAACAGGAGGAAAGACATGCTGACTCTTTTCTATTCCCCCCATATGACCAGCGTCGATAACGAGGCAGGACGCGCCTCCGGCCACGCAGATGTGCCGCTCTCAGAGCCTGGTCGACTACAGGCGCGGCAGCTTGGGCAGCACTACGCGACAGAAGCGCTGGCTGCGATCTTCTGCTCTGACCTCCAGCGCGCCACTACCACCGCTCAGATCGCCTTTTCAGGGCGTGATCTCCCTCTTGTGCCAGATGCTCGGCTCCGTGAGTACGATTATGGTGACATGACGCAATATCCAATTGCTCAGGTAGAGGAAGAATTCCCGCGACGCATTACGGAGCCGTTCCCTCACGGAGAAAGCCTGCATATGGTTTCCCAACGCGTGGGCGCTTTTTTGTGCGCTGCCTTGCATGAGTATGATGGCAAAACGATTGTGGTCATCGGGCATCGCGCCACCAGGTACGCGCTTGAGTACTGGTGTGACAACGCTTCGCTTGAGAAAATCGTAAACACGCCCTGGGAGTGGCGCGAGATTCCTATCTGGCGCTATGAACTGCACGCACACAACCTCGAAGTGAGGAAGCGATGCGAGTCGGGCTGAAGATGCAAGAGGCGCATGTGCTGATCTTTGGCAATCCGCAAGCGGGCACCCCGCTGATGATTGCTTCCCCGCTCCTCGCTCTCGACCTGCCACTCAAGGTCCTCGTTTGGCAGAGTGGCGATGGCCGTGTGTGGGTCAGCTATACGAGTACCGCATACCTCGCGACCCGCTACTCCATCCCACAAGAATTGACAGGAAACATCGCCGGGATTGACGGATTGATCGAGAGTACACTCCGCGGCTAACGTACCAACAGAAAATGCTGGCTGAACCATTGCGGTGTATCTGGTGCCTTCACGGCTACTTTGGTGCTTGGATGTGTACTGGTGGCCGATCATATTTTTCATGCGGAGCAGGGGGATGCGCATTCCACGGCTTCAGAGACGGTGGTTGAGCCACAGGGCCAACCGCCGTAAAATTCCCTTTGTTCAATTTTCTATATGTGAGGAAAATCGCAGCCAGGATGCCCACAGGCACAGCCAGGGGAAGCCAGGCGAGCAGGGTAAAAAGAAGCGAGATGAGGTTCATGACCTGCACCTTCTTTCTGCGAGAACTGAGTGATGCCTTATCTATAGTCTATAGACGCTTGTTAGAAGGAAAAATCAAGTCAAAGATAAGCTCATCCTTCAAATGAAACATTCTAGCATATCAAACGTACATTCAGCGTCTTGCCACATTAGCGGCCTGATGCCTCTTTGCCAACTTCTAGCAAATGCTGTTGCGCCTCTTCCTCCGTATGAGCGGTGCTCACCTTGACAATCAAAGCGCGCAAAACTTCAGGATTCTCGATAAAAGCGACCTGACCTCGCGCCAGGAAGACCAGTTCCGGGAAACGCGCCTGTACAACATCTAGAAGCGCCTGCCGCAACTCATCGAGGCCTTTCTTCAGGCCTTTTTCCTCTCCTTCCTGCATAATTTCTTGAAACACCCAGGTTTCGCGTAGGATATCATTGAACACGCTAAACCTCCTTCTGAGCCAATGTCTATCGG
>DMFQ01000420.1 GCA_003450555.1 Ktedonobacter sp. | reverse complement strand
CCTCGTACTAAGGAGAGCCAGTATATGGAAGGCGTAGCGCATAACATGCTGGGCCTCATCTATACGACCCTTGGCGATTACAGAACTGCCTCTGATCACTATACCGAAGCTCTTGCTATTGCGACAAGCCATAACGGCACTAGAATGGCCATGGTAAATTGTACTGCTTTAGCAAGAGTACGCCTGATTGAAGGTCGTTTAGAGGAGGGGAGCCGCTACTGTCGGCATGCTCTGGAAATCACCGAACGTTTGCAGAGTAGTGACCCGTACCTCTGTGGTTTGACCTATCTAATGTGCGGGAAAGTGGCACAAGCAGAGGCTCAACGAGCCGAAGGTGAGCATCGACGGAGCCTGTTGGAAGAAGCTATCACCTGGTTCGGGAGAGCGAAAGACGAGCTTTCACCGACCCAGGCTTATACCGAAGTCACTGAAATGTATGGCCTATGGGCAGAAGTCCTGGAAAAGTTGGGGCGCTACGAGGAAGCACTTTCTTGCTGGAAGTTAGGTTACGAGGCTTTATCTTCCGCAAATGGTACTGCTTTGTAATAAGTTTGATTGCTGGTGCTATCATAGATAGTAGAGCAGCACGGAAATGACCGTGCGTACATCAAACTGATATACAAAGGATTTTCATGATACAGCTAGATCAACGGCAACTTGGTACTACTGGTATTGTTGTTCCCCCGTTAGGGGTCGGAGTTTGGAGTTGGGGCGATACTGGTTTCTGGGGATATGGCTCAAGCCATACACGTGATGATATTTCCCTGGCCTATAAAGCCTGCCTGGATGCTGGTCTCAACTTTTTTGATACAGCTGAGATCTATGGTGGAGGCGAATCAGAGCGCATTCTCGGTGAATGTATTCGTAAAGAAGGCCGCCCCGTAATTATTGCCAGCAAATTTGCACCACTACCGACCCGCCTATCAAGGCACGCTCTGCTAAATGCCCTGGATGCCAGCCTGGAGCGTTTGGGCGTGGGAGCGATCGACCTCTACCAGATACACTGGCCCTACACATTTCTCAATACCAACTCTCTCATGGATGCCCTGGCGCAAGCTGTGCGCTCTGGAAAAGTGAGAGCCGTTGGTGTCAGCAATTATAGTGCTGCGCGGATGCGCCAGGCACATGCTCGCCTCGCCCGCCATGATATCCCCCTGGCTTCAAACCAGGTACACTACAGTCTTTTGCACCGGAAACCTGAGAAAAATGGCGTTCTAGATGCCTGTCGTGAGTTAAACGTTACGCTCATTGCCTATAGCCCACTGGAACAAGGTTTGCTCACGGGTAAATACCGTGTCACCAATGCGCAGGTAATCCCCATGGTTGGTCCGCGTCGCTTCATACCTGCTTTTAGTGCGGCGCGTCGCCGCAAAATGGAACCGCTCTTTGAGGTGATGGCAACAGTAGCCAGTGCTCGTGATAAGACCATTGGACAGGTTGCTCTCAACTGGCTCATTGCGAAGGATGCCTGTATTGTGCCAATACCTGGTGCCAAGAATCTCAGACAAGCACGGGAAAACGCGGGTGCTATAGGCTGGCGTTTGACCGATGAGGAATTCACCAAAATCAGTAATGCCACGGCATTGTAGCAAAGTATTGCCTGCTATCGTCTCTCTCTCCTTTATCGTCTACATCCGATTACGGTTCTGGCTTTAAGCGTACCAACATAACACCGAACCAGAGTACCCAGAGGGCTAATAGCAGGTAGGCTGGTGTCGTGAGCGCTGCCTTACCCGCTATAGGCGCACTCACGACCGCGACAGCGCTGACGCTGAGAAGTGCTGCCACGACCAGCGCCGTATAGCCATATACGACCCATGTACTCGGCCAGAGTTTCACCCCACTTCTGACGATCATCGCCCCAAAAAAGAGGCAAGCAATGGCTAACAGCCCTCCACCAACAGTATAGGTGATAATGGTCATCGTCGCTGAAATTATCTGGAAGTTGCCAGGTATCGTGGTATGTATTGTAAACCCGTTGCTCACTACAGCGCTGTACAGCGTGCTGACCACAGATCCAATAGTATAGAGTATGATGCCGAGCAGTCCTGTCCAGGCTGCCAGTACCGCGAACCCTTTCCCTCGCCAGGAAAGGATCGGCGTATTGCCTGTTTCGTCCGTATCCTTTGCTTCCTGCTTTAGAAGTTCTCCCGCAGTCTCCTCAAGTTTCTGCGAGTCTTCCTGTTGCGGCTGATCCTCTTCATCGCTTTCTTCTGTTTTATTTTCCGTCTGCTCAACCTCTTCAATACCCAGGATTTCCTGCGCTACGATGATGCGAAAGAGCGTGAAGGGCAGACTGATCAAAGCAACAAAAGCAATAATCGACAGGGCACGGTACCCTAAAAATGCTATGAGATGGCTGCCAATCCAGGAGAGATAAGGGGCGAAAGCACCCCCTTCCGCGAGTGTGAGGGCGTCGCTATACCCCAGCGGAAGTAGCACCAGGTATTGATACAGGGGCACGCCAATTAATAAGAGCAATGCTCCAGCAATATAGTAGATACCATTGGCGCGCAGTTTAGCTAAGAAGCTTCGTTTCATTGTGGCTCTGCCTTCGCATTTCGTTTTTATTAGAGTACCACATTATGGCTGGATTTTCAGAATAATGAGATTGACATGTTTCTTACCGTCCGGTACACTCTTGACAGGACGAATAAGAGAGGTAGTACAGAGATGAGAACTCAGTCAATGGACACCAGCCCGGAGGCGGAACGCGTACAGATTGAATTGCTTCGCAAGGCATCGCCTGCCAAACGTTTCGCAATTATGGAAGCCTGGAGTCAATTTCTTATAGAAGCTAACAAGCAAAGTGTTCGCCGAAATCATCCTGATCTTGGCGAGGAAGAGATAGGACTGATCTTCGTTGCTAACAACTATGGTCAAGCTCTCGCAGATCGATTGCGGTCTGACTTGGCCAGGAGAAAAGCATGAGCGAACCAAATACGCGGTATATACTTGACGCGATAACGCCCATCGTGGAAGCATTAGAGCAGTTGGAGATACATTATCACATCGGAGGATCGGTTGCTAGCTCAATTCATGGGATTATTCGAGCAACTATTGATGCAGATCTCGTCGCAGACCTCGAATTAAAACATGTTCGGCCATTGGTGAAACTCCTTGAAGGAGACTACTATATTGACGAGGATGCAGTGAGAGATGCGGTCAGGCGTCGTAGTTCGTTTAACGCTATTTACCTCGATACAATGCTGAAAGTCGATGTATTCGTGCCAAAATCCCGCTTATTTGATCAGCAAGAACTTCGCAGAGTCCAGCTACAGCCATTAATTGAGGGTTCGCGTCCTTTCTACGTAGCCTCTCCAGAGGGCACTATCTTAAATAAGCTGGAATGGTACAGGATGGGAGGCGAAGTGTCGGACCGACAATGGAATGATATCCTCGGTGTGCTCAAGGTGCAGGGTACCAACCTTGATATGGTCTATCTCCAACGTTGGGCAACTGCTCTAAAGGTCAGAGATCTTCTGGAAAGATCGCTTGTGGATGCAGGACTTGCTGAAAGCGAGTAGATCAACCAAAAAGCAAGGGCAGGTTGCCATGAACCTGCCCTTGCTTTTCTTTTCTTTCCTGTTCACCTACCTAACAGAAATGCCAGCAGGCTATTCGCTGCAGGGCTTGTCACCGCCAGCACCAGTTGTGCCGCAAAAGTAATCACGATCAGCGCTGCCGTCATCAGGGCAATCGAGGAAGAGAGGCCAATTGACGTCGATAGGTGATCATCTTTGAGCGGTGCATCAAAGTACATCACTTTCACAAGGCGACCGTAGTAGACAAGTGAAATGATGCTATTGATCAAAGCAACCACAACAAGCACATTGAGGCTCTGCCCTACCACCACCTGACCACTGCTGATGAGAGCTTGCCCTTGACCCCAGGCAGCTGTGAAGATAAGTATCTTACTGATAAACCCCGCCATTGGTGGGATACCACCCAGGGAGAGCAAACATAGCGCCGTGCCCAGGCTTAGTAGAGGAGCACGCTTCGCCAGGCCACGAAAGTCTTCGATACGCTCTCCACCGGTCGCGTTTGCTAGCGCGATAATCCCAGAGAAAGCTCCCAGGTTTGTTAGTACATAGACGAAGATGAAGAACAAAACCGCGGAATTGCCAGCGGACTCATGGCTTGCCAGGCTCGCAGTAACGCCTACAAGGATGTAGCCAGCCTGCGCAATGCTGGAATATGCCATCATCCGCTTGACATTAGCTTGCACTGCCGCCACAAAGTTCCCAAGCGTCATAGTCAGGATCGCCACAATGGAGAAACCGATGACCAGTGGCAAAAGGTTAACCTGGCCTAGACCCCCATCGATAAAGACACGTATCAGGGCGGCGAAGCCTGCCGCCTTTGAGCCAACCGAAAAGAAGGCAGTCGCTGGCGTTGGAGCACCCTCGTAGATGTCTGGTGCCCACATGTGGAATGGGACAGCCGAAATCTTAAAGCCGAAACCTGCCAGGATCAAAATACCGGCAACTAACTCCATTATGTTGTTCTGTAAAGGTACAATCACGTTGCCAGTATGGATGCCATTCTTAATGAGCATGGCAATACCCATCAGATCGGTTGTACCTGTCAGACCATAAAGCAGCGCAAAACCGTAAAGCAGGATGGCTGAGGACATAGCTCCCAAAAGAACATATTTGACAGCCGCCTCTGCCGACCGCTCATTGGCGCGGATGAGACCCGCCATTACATAGAGCGGGATGCTCGTTAGCTCAAGTGATATGTAGATGCTGATCAACTCTCCCGTACTTGCCATGAGCATCATGCCGGTCACTGAGAAGAGCAACAGCGTGTAAAATTCGCCATCTGCCTTGACATACTTGCCCACATAGTCGTAGGACGCCAGGATCATCACGGCAGCGATAATCAGAAAGAGGATCTGTAAAAAGATAGCGTACTGGTCAACCACCAGCATGTTGAAGAATGCATGATGGGCAACCGAGAAATCGAGCGTCAGCGCCTGGGTGATAGCAAAAGCTGCTGGGACAATGAGACCCAACAGAGCCACCATCACTGTTACAGCGCGGCGTTTGACGAACAGGTCGACCATCATTACCGCCAGCGCTAATAGAGTTATGCTTAGCTCTGGCGCCAGCAGATAGAGATCATTTGCACTTAAAGCGTGATTCATGGAACAATACTCCTTACCCCTGGCGACCACAAAGGCCGTCTCTTCATTTATGGGCGTATGGCCGCGCTGGCACCGTGCATAAGCTGGGCCAGGCTAGG
>DMFQ01000418.1:6032-7582 GCA_003450555.1 Ktedonobacter sp. | reverse complement strand
CGTCGCCATCGCCCGTCAACAGAATCGTTTCTTTGATCCCCACCGCACGCAAATCTGTCGACAGGCGTGACAGTTCTGGACGCGGGACGTCTTCGAGAACCAGGAGTCCCTCAACCTGTTTCTGCACGGCGATGAAGCTACAGATTTGGCCACTCTCGACTCGCTTCTCGCGTTCGGAGAGAAGGGAGGCTGGTACAGGAATGCCAAGGTGCTGCATGAAGGTACGATTGCCCACTGCTACTTCAACGTCATCCCTTGTGTCTGGTCCTTCGGCCTGTCGGTCTTCAGTGGGCACTGGTACACGTCCGCGTACCCCTTTGCCGAAGATCTCCTCGAAATCGTTGGCTGCACTGAGGGATAAGGTGCGTTCCTGGGCGGCCTCCACGACGGAGTGCGCCAGAATATGCGCGGAAAGCTGTTCGACAGAGGCGGCGAAGCGCAGCAGCGCGTTCTCGTCGTAATCGGAGGAACTGCAGTGCGCTCCATGGTCGTCTGCGCCAATCACGTCTCCATCTTGCCCATGCTGCGCGAGAACGATGGTGGTCACTTTGGGGATTCCCAGCGTGAGGGTGCCAGTCTTGTCAAAGACGGCGACCGTCACTTCTCCCAGTTGCTCGATGGCCCCACCACTCTTGATGATGATGCCGTTGCGTGCCGCGAGATCTATGCCAGAGATAATGGCAATCGGCGTGGCTAAGATCAATGGACAGGGAGAGGCAACGACCAGCACGGCCAGCGCGTAGATGCTATCGCCAGAGAGCGCCCAGGTCAGGCCAGCCAATATCACGGTGGTGAGGGTGAAGCCGACACTATAGCGATCGGCCAGGCGGTGGATGGGAGCTTTCTGCGTCTGCGCTTCCTCGACCAGGCGAACGATCTGCGCATATTTGCTTTCTGCGCTCCGCTTGCTGGCGCGAATTTTCAGGACACTGTCCAGATTGACGCTGCCAGAGAGAACGAGCATGCCAGGGGCTTTGCTCACTGGCACGGGTTCGCCCGTCAGGTCCGCCTCGCTGACGCTGGCAGAGCCGGAGGTCACGATACCATCGACGGGGATCAACTCCCCCGGTTTGACGACGATCTCCATGTCGACTTCGACCTGATCTGCTGGAATGTTGACAAGGTCGTCTCCCCGCCAGATATGTGCGGTACGCGGAGCGCGTTCAGCCAGCGCCGAGAGAGAAGAGCGTGCACGCCGGAGAGCAAACACTTCCAGTGCCTCGCCGCCGGACAGCATCAACACGACCAGTGCGCCTGCCAGGTATTGCCCCAGGATGACTGACCCCGCAATCGCCAGGATAGCGATCACATCGACTCCAAATTCCTTGTGCAGGAACTGCTGCACGGTTTCCCACAGCAGCGGAACGCCCCCCAGGAGCACAACAGCAAGCAGCGTCCAGTTGGCAAGAGGACCATACCCGGCAAGCCAGAGCACAAGGCTCACTGTCATCAGCGCGACCGCCCCGCACGGAATCGGGTAGCGTTTCATCATATGCCACAATCGCCTGATCCAATGCTGCCTGTGTGCAACAGCAGGCACACTCGTGGAT
>DMFQ01000418.1:5423-5915 GCA_003450555.1 Ktedonobacter sp. | reverse complement strand
TCTTCATCTTCCCAGTATCACTTACGCATCTCACAGAACCCTCTCAATTGGTGTATGCTGCCTCACAAAGAGGTTTCATTCATTCCAACGAGCAGTTGAAACCCAACAGATTCATCCGGAAATATGTTTCTCAAGAAGAAAGATAAGAGAGAATATCGACACCACGACCCCGACAGGCAAACTCATATTTCATATTATCGGGGCTATGGCCGAGTTTGAGCGCGATGTGATCAGTGAGCGGACCCAGGCAGGTTTAGAAGCAGCACGCGCACGTGGCAGACGAGGAGGGAGACAAAAAGCAATTGAGAAGATAGAGCCGCGAAATCTCACATGAGCGAAAGAACTGTATGCTGCCAAGAAAAACACGATTGCCGAAATTATGCACATGACCGATTTCAAAAGCAGAAATACCTTCTATAAATATAGTAAACACAGAGAGGCCATGATGAAACGAGCCGTTCCCCGGGTAACGCTTAGCGGGGATTTTGGGGG
>DMFQ01000418.1:0-5386 GCA_003450555.1 Ktedonobacter sp. | reverse complement strand
GGGGATTTTGGGGGTAAAAATGTCGGGACCCCAGAGCCAGCCCTAAATTGTCAGGGCTGGCTCTCACTGCGCTTCTCTATTATTTCACTCCTAAAACAGCGCTTCAAACTGCTTGCGATCGAGTTGCTCATGTTCCATCAGCGCTTCGGCCAGCTTCGTCAGTTGATCGTAATGCTCGCTCAATAGCGCGCGCGCCATCGCCTGGCCGTCTTTAAGAATCTTTTGCACCTCGAAGTCGATCATAGACGCCATCGTCGCGCTATTGTTGCCACGTGCCGCGGGCGCATTCATGGCAAACGCGTGCTGACGTGCAGCTACTTCGTTGCCATTGAGCGCAAGCTGGCCATCGGTATCGACAACAAGCGAACGAGGATGCGTAGGCAAGTCATCAACCTCGCTGCGGCGCATGTTCAGGCTCATACCACCGGGTTCGTAGTCGGCGAAGACGACCCCGACCTGTTCGCTCATACCCCAGCGAGTGACCATACGCCGGGCCAGGTCTGTGACGACCTGTAGATCGTTCTCGGCCCCAGTGGTGACCCGCTCCTGGCCAAAGGTCAGTTCCTCGGCGACGCGCCCACCAAGCCCGACGGCTATGCGCGCCATCAAAGTCTCGCGGCTGTAGTTATAGCGGTCCTCCTCTGCGGTGAACTGCGTCACGCCAAGACTCTGACCGCGTGGCAGGATAGTGACACGGTTGACGGTATCGGCCTGCGGCAAATGATAGGCAACAAGGGCATGGCCCCCTTCATGGTAGGCAATGATACGACGATCGGTCTCGTTCATCACGATTGGTCGCAAGGCGCCAAGCTGTACCCGTGACAAGGCATCCTCAAAGCAATCATGAGTGATATGTTGAAGATCTTGTCGGGCGGCGCAGAGAGCAGCTTCGTTGACAAGATTGGCAAGATCCGCACCGGTCATACCGGTTGTCAAACGCGACAGACGCTCCAGCGATACCTCTTCATGTAGCGGCGTAGAACGCGTATGAACCTTGAGTATGGCCTCGCGTCCAATGCGATCGGGGTGTGATACCGTAATATGACGGTCGAAGCGACCGGGACGCAAAAGAGCTTTGTCCAGGATATCGGCGCGGTTGGTCGCCGCAAGCACAACCACTGCCTTGCGCCCATCAAAACCATCAAGTTCCACCAGCAACTGATTGAGCGTTTGATCTCGCTCGTCATTACCGGATACGCGCATTGAACGCTTGCGACCCACGGCATCAATTTCATCGATAAAAATGACACACGGAGCAGCCTGGCGAGCCTGGTTGAAGAGGTCTCGTACTCGACTCGCGCCCACACCAACAAACATCTCGACAAATTCCGACGCGCTCATGCTGAAGAATGGCACGC
The DNA here is from genome assembly GCA_003450555.1 of Ktedonobacter sp. Taxonomy (GTDB): domain Bacteria; phylum Chloroflexota; class Ktedonobacteria; order Ktedonobacterales; family Ktedonobacteraceae; genus UBA11361. The sequence continues at coordinate 4,028 of DMFQ01000418.1, read as the reverse complement.
CAGCCTCACCAGCCACCGCTTTTGCCAACAAGGTTTTACCTGTTCCAGGAGGGCCAACGAGTAGTGCGCCTCGTGGAATACGCGCTCCTAAACGATCAAAACGCTCTGGTGTGCGCAAAAAGTGCACAATCTCTTCCAGTTCCATACGTACTTCGTCAATACCCGCGACATCGGCAAACGTCACTGGCGGATCCAAACTGACATAATTCTTTGTAGAAGAAACACTAGTGGATTTGGTAGGACGAGCAAATTTTTCAGGTACAATGCTTGTAGATTGTTTTGTATCGCTTACTCGATCAAAACGGCGAGCGCGGCTTTTCCCAATCTGTGTCACACGGTCGTCTGCAGAACGGGTAGAGCGCGTATTATTTTTGGGAGCTAGTACGAGTAATAGAATCAACCCAAGGAACAGAAGAGGGATAAATCGCCAGAGCAGTCCCAGCCAGATTGGCGGTTGCGGCATAGGAAGCGTATTGACTATCACTTTGCTGCTTAAAAGCATTTGCATTAAGTTCGCGTCGCCACTGCCAGGCAAATGAGTAAAGACAGCACGAGCAGGATCAACGGGTGGAGAGGCAGTGGTGTTTGGCCAGGAAGAATAGCCCGCGCCAACATAGCGACTCCAGGCAGCAAAGTCGGTGGCATTTTTACTGACAGCAATTCCCCCTACTGTTGCTAGCTCTGTTTTATGCTGTGCCAGGGGAGTATTCAAGAATCCATTGATGTCATTGCCTTGAAGTGTCACCGCTTGTACATTTCCCGCCTTCAATTGATCCAAAAATGTACTGTAGCTAATGACCGTTACCCCGTTAGGTGAAGTATTCGATGCAGGAGCCTGGAGCTGGCTGACCAGGCCAAAAAGCAAGCCAATAACCATTACGAGTAGAACACCACTAAAAAGCAGTTGTTTATGCGTCTTAAGGGATGCTAAGACTATTCGTCCTAAGCTCCTCACATCAGTATACCGTCGCCAGCGGGCCTTCGATGTCAATCGGCGACCATCTTTGCCGTCCATGTCTGTACACCTCGCCTGGAAAGCTTGCACAGATGAAACATTCTAGCAAGCCTTATATATGTAGTGACGCTAGAGGGTAAAGTACACCTATTTACTGCTCAGCATAAAACATCATGGTAAATTCGGTACTTACTTCCCAATTATAATGATTGTAACAAAATGTTTCTATGTGCTACATCACATTTCAGAATACGCTTTGAGACCTACTTTAGACGCCTTTAGTTACGACCATGGGTCATATTGATTGAAAAGTATAGAGTACCCTGAAGTGAGAACGCTTTGAACCCTTTTTTGTAGGGTATCTACAATTTTAATACGTTATCACTAGCCGCAAAGATGCATTCCCGACCCTCCTGATTAGTGCTACAATTCGTACAGGTTCTTAAAGACGCTCTATCATGTTCGGGAAAGGAAAGATGCTCCGATGAAAGCTATTCGCATCGACGAAACAGGCGGTCCAGAGGTCATGCATTTAGAAGAAATTGAAATACCTACGCCGAAAGCGGGTGAGGTACTGATCAAAGTAGCAGCAGCAGGTATTAATTATGCTGACCTGTCTCAACGGCAGGGAGCATATTTGACGCGCACCCACACCCCAACAACGCCGGGATTTGAGTTCGCCGGCACAGTCGCGGCCCCTGGTCCAGGCGTCAACACGCCAGAAGTAGGAACACGGGTCGTTGCCTTTGGAGATGGTGGATACGCGGAATACGCTATCGCCCAGGCTGCGACAACTATCCCTATTCCACCTAACATCGATTTTACCCATGCCGCCGCTTTTCCTGTGCAGGGTATTACGGCATATCAACTCTTGCGCGAGTCAACACAGCTTCAACCAGGAGAGAGCGTCCTGGTTCACGCGGCTGCAGGCGGCGTTGGCACAATGGCAGTACAACTTGCCAAACTGATGAAAGCTGGCACAGTAATTGGCACGGCAAGTAATGCCAGTAAACTTGATCTGGTAAAGCGACTCGGAGCAGATATCGCTATAAATTATACGGAAGAGAACTGGGCAGAACAGGTACTTCAGGCTACGGACGGTCGGGGCGCTGATATTATTCTGGAGATGGTAGGAGGCGAGCACGCTGAAAAGAGCCTGCAATGCCTCGCACCATTCGGACGTATGGTTATCTATGGGGCTGCAAGTGGCCAGATAGCACAGTTTTCTGGTATCCAATTAATGTACAAAAATCAGGCGATTATTGGCTACTGGCTCACAGCCCAGATGAGTCGTCCTGACCATATTGCCAGAGCAGTAATGGAATTGATGCAGTACCTCATAGGTGGCAAGCTCGAAATCATCGTCGGCCAGACCTTCCCACTTGCTGAGGCAGCAGAGGCACATCGCGCTATTGCTGAACGCAAAACAACGGGGAAGGTGGTGTTATTGGTGTAGGCAGGGATATTCTCATTATCCCCCTCGCATACTCAACTGCACTCGTCCGCGCTGCAAATCGATCTTGAGCACTCGCACTTGCACCACCTGTCCGACAGCCACAACCGTGAGCGGATCTTTGACGAAGCGGTCAGCAAGTTCGGAGACATGCACCAGGCCGTCCTGCTTGACGCCAATGTCAACAAAGGCTCCAAAGTCCACGACGTTGCGCACGGTTCCCTGTAAGATCATGCCCGCCTGCAAATCTTCGATCTTCAGGACATCGTGGCGCAAAATAGGGGCGGGCAGAGCGTCGCGCGGATCAAGGCCCGGCTTTTCCAGATTTTCCAGGATGTCGTTGAGCGTAGGCAAACCAACACCTACTTTCTTCGCAAGGTCTGCCCAGACAGCCTGTTCGCTGTTGGTGCTTCCACTTGCTTTAGAGGTAGCGCGATTGCGGTTACCGCGGCCCAGATTGCTCTGTAGTTTGACAAATTGACGATACTGTGCGATACGCTCGGCTAGCTTTACGCTTTTGCCGTCAGCGCTGGCAGGAAGCACATCCAATAACGCACGCGCAGCAGCATAGCTTTCCGGGTGAATGAAGGTATTGTCCAGTGGTTCGACTCCAGTGGCAACTTTGAGAAAGCCCGCTGCCTGCACAAAGGTTGCAGGACCTAAACCGGGAACTTTGTGCAATTCTTCGCGCGACTTGAACGGCCCGTGTTGCCCGCGGTAATTGACAATGGCAGTAGCGACACGATTATTGATACCCGAGACGTGCTTGAGCAGGGCAGCAGAGGCTGAGTTAAGCTCGACTCCGGCGTAGTTGACACAGGAAACAATAACACGCTCGAGCATGTCAGCCAATTCTTTCTGGTCTACGTCGTGCTGGTATAAACCCACTCCGACTGCCTTGGGATCAATCTTGACGAGTTCAGCCAGTGGATCCTGCAAACGACGAGCAATCGAGATGGTGCCTCGCTGCGTAGCGTCGAGTGTAGGAAACTCCTGGCGAGCAATTTCTGACGCGGAATAAACCGAGGCTCCCGCTTCGTTGACGATCACATAGCCAATCCGCCCGCTCTTCCCACCTTCTCCCTCGAGTTCGCGTATCAACCCAGCGACCAGTTGTTCGGTCTCGCGCGAGGCGGTCCCATTCCCTATCGCGATCACTGTAATGCCGTAGCGTGTGAGCAGATTGCGCAATACCTGCTGCGCCTTTCCCGTCTGAAACAGGTAGATAGTATCGGATTCAATAAATGTCCCAGTCTCATCAATGACAGTGAGCTTACAACCGGTGCGAAAACCCGGGTCGATGCCTAAGACTTTCCTACCTCTCAGCGGAGGCTGCAAGAGTAAGTTTCGTAAGTTGGCGGCGAAAATAGTGATGGCGTGTTCTTCGGCCTTGCGCGTCAGCTCTGCCCGTACCTCGCGCTCCATAGCGGGAGCAAGAAGACGTTTATACCCATCTTCCATGGCAGAGGTCAGGTATTGAGCAAACGGCGAGGTAGCCTTGATGGGATAGCGCTCAGTGATATTCCGCTGCACCTGCTCATAGGGCAGCGAGACGCTTACCCGCAGCACCTCTTCGCGTTCAGCGCGGTTTAACGCCAGCACTCGATGCGGCACCAGCTT
>DMFQ01000278.1:9884-11437 GCA_003450555.1 Ktedonobacter sp. | reverse complement strand
TCGGCCGAGGGTGGGGATGTAGTGCTCGGGGTGGGTGAAGCGATGAAACGCTGCGCCAGGCGCTTCACCTTTGAGGCCTGGTGTTATGTGAGTTGACACCAGGCCTATATAATCAATTGCAGGTTGTTCGATAATACCTGGGCGGTAAGCTCTCGCGGCTCTCTGCTCGTAACCGTCCCATTCCGATTAATGAAAATGGTTTGAGGCAAAGATGTTACGCCGTATTTACTGGCAACCGACCCATCCGCATCCAGCACAGTCGGGTATGTGATGCTGTATAATTGTAAGAAGCTTGAGCTGTCATTATTTGAGTCTTGAAAGTCGATCCCCAGGATGACGACATCTTTTCCCTGCGCTTGCACCTGCTTCCAGGTATTTTCTATAAGCGGCGCTTCCTCCTTACATGGAGCACACCACGAGGCCCAGAAATTCAAGACAACCGGTTTGCCAATAAAATTCGAGAGCGAAAGCGCACTCTTCCCGGCATCGGGATGCAACATCGCCAGCGAAAAATTCGGCGCGGGATGGCCGACAAGAGGATCCGACACAATATTTGGCGCCGGTGTCAACAACTGTGTCAAGATCAGCGCAAGTAATCCCACATTTAGCAGGCTCACCACACAAAATATGAGAATTCTGCGCCGGCGCTTGTTATTACGTACAGACCCTGGAACAGGGGCATTTTCAGTGAGTTCAGGCATGTGGCAGTCCATTTCTACGAGTACACCGTTTTTAAGCTGCACCAGGAATACTATGGAGTAATTATTGTGCGGATACCTTATAGTGTCAAGGCCAATTTACTTCAGGCGCTTGCGGGCAGAACGTTGAGCAGAAAGCCACTTTTGGTAGTATCTCCAAAAGAGCCAGAGCGTACCAAGCAAGAGTACTCCTGCCAGCACCATCAAAACAACGAGAAGGAGGCGATCGATGGGCTTTGCCGATGATGGAGTAGTTGTCGCTTGCTGTGGGGTAGATGTAGGACTATATTCAGGTGGATAAAGGCCAGTGATGATGAAGTGTGGAGTTCCACCGACTGCGATGCTAGTGACGATGCTTCGGCTGGGAACGTCGAGCATAATTACCTGACCGTTGGAGAGCGCAACAAAGCCGAGCTGCCCATCGCTGGTGATAGCGACCGATTGCGGGGAACTGCTCAGACGGAGTATCCGCGCTGGTTCCTGTGTGGTCATGGTTGTGCCCGCCGTCACAGGAGTCAGGATATCCAGTTGGTTGTGCTGCCGATCAGGCACATAGACCTCGCCAGTGTTCGCATCATAATCCATTGGGCCAAATTGCCCCCCACTGAGCAGCGTCCGGACAACCTGGCGTGTACTCAGGTCAACAGCAACGACAGTACCCTGGCGGGTGGTAACATAAGCAGTAAAACCGCTGGGGATGCAGATATCTTGTGGTTCACCAGCAATAGGCACAGAGCCAAGCAGGTGTCCGTTCACTTCGAAGATCGTGAGCGAAGTGGACCCGGTGATCCAGAGCTGGTTGAGAGTTGATGGAGTGGCATCAGCCTCCGTCGACGCCGTCACCGCCAATCCATA
>DMFQ01000278.1:9264-9765 GCA_003450555.1 Ktedonobacter sp. | reverse complement strand
CGCACGCTCATGTCTCCCCGGCCTGCCGCATACAGGATTGCTGCATCCAGGCTGAGTGCGAGCAGAGACGGTTGACCAGGAAGGCTGGCTGTGCAGAGCGTCTTCCCTGTTTTCGCGGTGATCGCCGCAACCCGTCCAAGCGTTGGCTGCGTGACATACAACGTTTGCCCGTCCGGACTCAGCAAGATGGCGCGCGGACTCCCAGCTACAGTAATCGCCCCAGTAACACGCCGTTGTGCGATATCAATGATGCTGATGCCATGTGCAGTTCCTGCCACATAGGCGAGTTGAGGAGCTCCTCCATCTGCATGAGCTGAGGGAGAGAACAATCCCACGAGCAGTAACAGTAAACATAGAAAACAGCAACGATAGCAATATCTGCGTAAGATCAAATTCACTTCCATGCTTTCCCTTTAATTGATCTTGGATGATTTGTTTAGTCGAGCACTTCACTATTCCCTGTGTCAAAGTATACCCAGGTTAAGTTATCAAGAGCAAGGG
>DMFQ01000278.1:6787-9079 GCA_003450555.1 Ktedonobacter sp. | reverse complement strand
GGGACAGGGAAGATTTGAAGCACTGGCATCACAGCCCCTTATGACCGAGCCTGCTCGAAAGGGAACTGTTTTATTTTGGTACCGCCAATAGAATGACAAGTATGACTAAATGCCAGAGGGCAAAAAAGACCAGCAGCCGCATGACCCAGGCGAATTCCCGCTGGAAATCGCGCTGTTCGCGCATATGCGTGCTGATAGTATAAGCTTTGGGCGAACGTTCGGCGGCCACAAGACCTAAAGCAATGCGCAGGCGCGCTGGCGAACGTATGGAGTAGCGGCGCATTTCTACGAGCAGCGCCTCGTGGCAAGGTTTGCAGAGAACCCATTCGTGGCGCGGTTCTGGCACCCCAACCGCTTCTTTAAGCGCAATAGGGTGAAACCAGATCAAATTCGTACAGATAGAACAGCGTATGGGTTTGTACCAGCGACCTCTCTGTCCTGCATCTCCCCTGGTGGCGACCGTTACATCATTTCCTGGTAGCATAATTTCGCTCGCTCGCTGTCCTATTCGGGCACACTGTCGGGTTTTCAGCAGAAAGGAGATCTCTTCATTGCTCGCGTTACACTTCGCTGTCCAGCATAATTATTATACCATACAATTTGTGACATATTTGTGATTTGGGAAGCAGCTTCCAGGACAATCTCGACTCCCTCTATCTGACCACCAGTTACTGATGTTCTTCATTAGGAAGTATCGCATTTCAGGATGAGTTGGCGTGCAGCTTGCTGCCTACTACGCTCCATTTGTGCGCTCGGCAGCAATCCTCTGTGCCTCAGTTTTGATACTTGCCCGCTGCTCTTCTGAGAGCCGTTGTAGAGCAAGCTCACGGCTGATGAATTCTAAAAATGCTGCTATTTGTACACCTTGTTGTAGAGCAAGTTCCTGGAACGTAAGAAACGCTTCGTGGGACAACCACCACGCACGTTTATCTTTATGTATATTTGTTTTCATGTGCATACACCCATTTTCCTAAAAAACCATAGAGATATCTGCAATCTACCATAAATACATACGGCAACGGGTTACAATCTGTTTCTTGCGGTGTCTGTGCCTTCTTAATCGGCTGCTTTTGGGTCGTTTACTCCTACTATTTCTGAGTATTGGTCTTTTGGCTTGCCGATTGGCTCAGATTCCTCAACAATTATGAAGCAATGCATTTCTCTTTACTGATGAGCTTTGCAAGAGCATTTTTCAACAAGCTGTGTTCTTTTGTGATGGTATGATGATATGTTGATAATAGTACCAAAATGTATTCTCAGGATGGTAATTTTATGGTATACTTATGGCATAATTTCTGCTTTGCCGTAGAAGGAAGGAAAAACATACCTTCAGGCTCTTGCGTCTAAATCACAGACTAGGAGGCAAAACATGGAACGGCATTCACCAGGCTTCTTCATTGGTATCATAGCGACGATTATTTTGGGTTTTGGTATCATAGCCGGGATATTCCTGAGCCTGCGATCGGTACAGGGGCTTGGCTACGAACCCAGTGTGTTGCAAGCGACCAAAACGGATTCTACCAGTGCAACACTCGATCTCTCCACATTTCCGGACAGTATGGTATGCCACGCCGACGCGGGAGAACCACAAATCAACTGGGTCACCTATTGCCCAAGTACCACCTTTGAATTGCCTGCGAACAGCCTCATCACTGTTGTTATCAAGCAATACGATGGTGCATCGGGCTTGTACAACGATTTCTTCCAGAAAGTGCAGGGAACTGTGGGAGGCGTCGCGATGTACAACAATAAGCCCATGAGCCAGATCAATGCGGATGACGCTGCCCACACGTTTACCATTCAATCACAACCCGACGAGACAAACCCGATTTTTGTCAGTGTCCCGCTCCTTGGGGTTGCGGACAACGCCCCCAGCAACGTCACTATCAATGGCAATGCTTATCCGACGCCCAACATCATCAAGTTCCAGTTCCACACTGGTCCGGCAGGTCACGTCTACGTCTGGCACTGCTATGTCCCATGTGGCAACGATCGCGAATCTCCCTATGGGTTTAGCGGGCCGATGGCCACTACCGGGTTCATGGCTGGAACGATGACCGTAACAAATTATTAAGGGGGAGCAACATGTCTGATTCCAATATCGAGGGAAATGCTGGGAGTGCTTCACCAGCAGCGGGAGAGCCGCGTCACCTGCGTCGTGTTCTCATCATCTGGGCAGTGCTCTCCGTGATTGTGGTCGCGATCTGGCTGGCCGTGGCCCAGTTCATTCTTCCACCGGCTGCAAGTTCTCTTGACAGCGCCGATAACTTTACGTTTATCGTGCTTACCGCC
>DMFQ01000278.1:0-6653 GCA_003450555.1 Ktedonobacter sp. | reverse complement strand
CGCGCAGCAATGGCAGTGGACGTTTAACTATCCCCAATATGGGGCGACCAGCCAGGGCGCGCAGGTCATCGACCTGCCGGTGAATCGTCCAGTGGAGTTCTATGTCACCTCGAAAGATGTGCTGCACGGCTTTTCTATCCGTGCCCTTGGGGTACGCGTCGACGCGAACCCGGGGCAAGTGACCACCACACCAATCGTGACCCCCACTCAGACTGGATCGTACGTAGTGCAATGCGTGGAATTGTGCGGGCTCCTTCACTCCTACATGTGGGAAGCGGTGAATGTGGTCAGTGCTGATGCCTTTAATTCCTGGATAGTGAGCCAAGGAGGACACTTATGAGCAGTACAACCAGCAGTACAACCATAACCGAGGCTAGACGCCCAAACCTCATCAATAGTCTTTTCCCGAGCGTGATTTCCGGAATAGTACTCGGCGTGGCGGGTGCTGCTATTGCCGGCTTGCTGGTGAACAGGATTACGACTGCGTATTCCCCCGACGGCGTCCCCAACAACGACGCGGTGGCCTCGGCCGTCTATATCGGCTGGGTGCTCTTCTTCTTTATAGGTATTGGAGCATTCAACGGGGTCATCAAATGGGGGTTTGCTCGCCGGGAGCCAACACCTGCCGAAGAACTCCAGTTGGCGGGTAAAGATCAGGGACTCTGGCGCTACTTTCGCTATACCACTGACCACAAAGTGGTCGGCATGCAATACCTGGCCACCGTGTTTGTCCTTTTTTTCTTTGGCTCAATGGGAGCCTTCATGATCCGCCTGGAGCAGTCAAGGCCCGGGGCGATCTTCTTCAACCCCAGTACCTACAATACCATTGTGGGCATGCATGGCATCCTCATGATTGCATCCGCCATCGTCATGATTAGCGGCCCTTTCGGCAATTTCATCCTTCCCATTATGATCGGGGCGCGTGACATGGCGTTTCCCCGGCTCAACGCGCTGAGCTACTGGCTGCTGTTCACCGCCATTCCTATATTCTTATCCACGCTGTTCCTTGGTGGATTCCAGACAGGATGGACGGGTTACGCATCCCTTGCCGACCAGGGATTAACACCGGGCATGGATGCGTACTGCTTCACCATCCTGGTCTTTGCCGTCTCAACAACAGTAGCGGCAGTGAATATCGTGACGACTGTAATGATAATGCGCACGAAGGGTATGACCTGGGGGCGGCTCCCGATTTTTGTGTGGGGCGTGTTGCTCTCAGTCATCCTGAGTTTGACTGCATTCCCTTCGTTCATTGTGACGCAAATCATGGTCATGATGGACCGGGTCTTCAACACATCCTTCTTCCTTGCCGCCTCAGGTGGGAGTAACTGGCTGTACGAGCACCTGTTCTGGTTTATGGGGCACCCCGAGGTGTACGTGATTGCCCTGCCTGCCATGGCAGTAGCGGCTGAGGTAAGCGCGGTGTTTACCCGCAAGCCGTTGTTTGGCTACCGACTGCTGGTTGCCAGCATAGTTGGTATCAGTGTCCTGAGCGTGATCGTCTGGGGGCACCACCTCTATACCAGCGGATCAGAGAACGCCCTGACCGTCCCCTTCATGCTCGACACAGAGCTCATCTCGATTCCCACCGGCATCTTCTTCCTGGTGCTTGTAGGGACGCTCTGGAGAGGGAAGATCTGGGTCACGATTCCCATGATGTTTGTGTGCGGCGTGCTGGTCAATTTCGTCATTGGAGGAGTCACCGGCATCTACCTGGCCGATCTGCCTACCGATGAGATTTTGCATGGTGGCATGTTTGTCACCGCGCACTTCCATTTTACTCTCGTCGGAGCCGGGGTCTTCGGGTTTTTCGCCGGCTTGTATTACTGGTTCCCCAAGATGGTCGGGAAACGCCTCAACCCGCTGCTGGGCAGGCTCCATTTCTGGCTTTTTGAGATCGGTTTTGTGGGGACATTCACGTCGCTGTTCTACGCGGGCCTGCAGGGTGAACCCCGCTGGTCGGCGAACATTGCCCCTCCGTTTGCCACTGCCAATCTGATTGCTAGCCTGTTTGCTATCCTGATCGCGGCATCGGTGTTTACGTTCATCTACAACGTCATTTACACGCTCGTGCGCGGCGAAGTTGCCGATGCCAATGAGTGGGACGCTAAAACGCTTGAGTGGACTGTGCCAACACCCGTTCCACTGGAGAATTTTGAACACCTGCCCGTGGTGACCTCCTTGCCCTACAACTACGGGTCACCTGTGCCGGAACCAGTCACTCCGGCAGCAGGTATCACAGGTGCTGTCACACCGGCGTCCATACAACCACAAGTAGAGGATTAATAGGGAGGGATATCATGGATACAACCTTAGAGCACGTACACGAACTGGAGCCACATATTAAGGTGGCGCGAGCGAAAGCAGGCGTCGTGATGTTCGTCCTTTCGGATGCCTTGTCTGTCCTCGCCATCCTGGCAGGGGGCGGCTACCTGCGTGCCCTCAATACGGAGGGCCAGTACAGGGTTGCTGGAAATGCTCCTCCCGCTTTCGTGCCGGGACTCCTGATAGTAATCGGTCTGGTACTGAGCGGGATCTCCTACTACTTGTGGGAGCGAAGAGCGAGAAAGGCTGGGGAAACGGGCCAAACGCCTTTCTTCCTGCTGGCCCTGGTGCTCATGCTCGCGGTGGGGGTGGGCGAAACCTGGATCGGCGGGACCCTGAGATATGTCACCCCTACCTCTGCCTACGGAAGCGTGCAATTGCTGGTGGCCTGGTTTACAGCGATCCACCTTCTGCTGGCCGTGTTTGTGGGCATACTACTCGGAGGACGCATCTTGCGCGGCAGGCTGGCCGGGCACGAGTTCATCGCCGAGGTGACCGGTTACTGGTGGTACTACACCGTGGTTTCCAGCGTGCTTCTGTGGCTGTTCGGCGTGTATCTGGCGTAAGGCTAGCTGCTGGTAGATGGAGGCGCTACGATGAGCATCTGGGTTGATGCAAATGGATGGCCAATTCCACCCACTGTGCTTCTTGGATGTCTTGTTGCCGAAATCCTGTATTTTCGTGGATGGCAGGTACTCGTCAAAGCGGAGCAGAGAAAGACTGCCAGGGCCAGGACTCATCCTGAATTGATCAGTTTCGAGGCTGGTGAATACCAGCGGAACACCTGGCTCTGGCGCGGTGCCTTCTTCCTCGGTGCGATCTTTGCTACTCTTTTAGCATCTTCTGCACCCATTGACATTCTCTCTAGCCGGCTCTTGTGGGTACATATGATCCAGCATTTGCTCTTCCTGGTCGTCATAGCCCCCCTGCTCGTGGCCGCGGCTCCGCTGCTCCCGGTGTGGCTAGGATTACCGCGTTGGACGCGAAGGCTCGTGAGGGCATCTGCAGTGCTAAAAGCCGGGAATGCCTTCAACAAGGTAGGACATTGGCTGCGAAAACCTGCCGTCTCGTGCGGGCTCCTGATCATCGGGATCTGGGCGTGGCACTGGCCTGCCCTTTATGATCTTGCTCTGACAAATGCAGCAATCCACGATTGGTGTGAGCATACGACCTTTCTCGCGGTGAGCGTCCTTTTCTGGACACAGGTGATACCGTCGCATCCTCTCCGCCCGCGCCTGAGCTACCCTGGGCGCATGGCATGCGTGGGCATCGCCATCGCACAAAACGTGGTTCTAGCAGTAGTGCTTGGATTTGCGTCGGCACCCTTTTATGCTCCTTATGCCCACCTGGTTACTGGGGCAGGCGGGTTCTCTGCACTGCAAGATCAGCAATTTGGAGCGGGTCTCATGTGGACAGTTGGTGACTTCCCTTTCGTTAGCGCTCTCAGCATACTTGTACTACGGTGGCTTGCCTCGCAGTCGGATGATACAGGAAGCGCAATTCAATCGCATACCATTACGGAGGGGTAACGCTGGAAAAACAGCGGGCATGAACGCAATCAATTACGTATCTGGTGAAAGGAAATGACCATGCGGCATCCAGAAGGTATGCAGAAACTGGCCCTTGCTGCCTTTATTGCCACTTCAGCACTCGTGATTATCGCCGGGGCGGTCTGGGGAATCAGGCTTTTCTCCATGTCTCGCAACCAAACGGCTACGCAGTCGACGAACCCTGCGAATTATCCCATTGGCGGCTTTCCAATGACGGGCAATCTCGCACCTGACTTTACTCTTATCGACCAGTTCGGTCAGCCGTTCGCGCTTTCTTCCCTGCGCGGTCACGAGGTCGCCCTGGCTTTCATCGATGCGCGATGTAAGACCCTCTGCCCACTGACTGCTCAGATTATGTATGATGCCAAGGTCCGGTTGGGGTCTTCTGCGGCCGGTCGGATAGATCTGCTGGCAGTCAATGCCAATCCAACTGCAACCAGCATAGCTGAAGTACAGGCCTGGTCCATCAACCACGGAATGCTACATCAGTGGGTATTCCTCACGGGTACAGCACAACAGCTCCAATCCGTCTACCACATGTACAACGTATATGTCCAGGTGAACTCAAACGAGCTAGTGGAACATGATCCCATAATGTTTATCATTGACGCCAAAGGGCATGAGCGGCTCTATTTCGAGACACTTGACTCAAATAGCCAGTCAGATCTGAAGAGCCAGGAAATCGGGCTGGAGGCCGGAATGCGGCAGTGGCTGCCGCAACCACAATAATTGGGTGAGGAGTCCTTCTATGAAGTTCATACAGCGCGTAGCGTGGGCAGCGACCGTCATTACCTATTTTCTGATCGCACTCGGTGGCACAGTTCTCGCCACCGACTCCGGCCTGAGCTGCCCGGATTGGCCGCTTTGCTTCGGCCAGGCATATTACTCGGGAACATTTCATGTGTTTCTTGAGCAGTTCCATCGCTTCACTGCCGCGACTGTCAGTGTCTTGATCGCGCTGCTGGCGGTCGGAATTATCGAGTGGGCACGGAAAGATCGCGCGCTCCTCACGATGGCGGTTGCTGCTCCGATACTGCTGGCGATCCAGATTGTGCTGGGAGGGCTGACGGTTCTCTGGAAGCTGCCGCCACAGATTATTACCGCGCACCTGGGTACGGCGTTGGCACTCTTCGCTATTGTGGTCACGGTTGCCGTGCTGAGCGGCAAACCTGCGCCGAGTAAAGAGCATCCCGCGAAAACGCGCAAATTCGCGCAACTGGCGATCTCCAATGCGCTGCTCGTCTACATCTTGATGCTGCTCGGTTCGTATGTGACCGGCAGTGGTGCGGCGCTGGCCTGTCCTGGCTGGCCGTTCTGCACGCCCGCCTCGTGGGCCGTGAGCAATCACCTCGCGAGTATCAATATGCTGCACCGTGTTTACGCCGTTTTCGTCGGCCTTGTCACGCTCTGGACAGTGATTTCAGCCCTGCGCCGCTGGCGAGTCGCGCGCGGGCAGGCGATTGTTGGGCTGGTGGGTGGCGTACTCTTCGTGTGGCAGGCGATTGTCGGCGGCCTCATTGTGCTGCTCAACGAGCCGGCGTTTGTAGCGGGGTTACATCTCGCTCTCGCGACCGCCGTCTGGGGTACGCTGGTACTACTGGCCGCGCTCGCATCCAACCAGATGCGTGCCGCGCCGCAGAAGCAAGAGATTGAGAAGATGGAGCAGGCAGAAGCCGAGGCGAAAAAAGAGATCGGCCTGGTGCGGCAGACCGTCACCAATTACGTCGATCTGATGAAGCCGCATGTGACGGTGTTGCTGCTCGGCGTAACGGCGGCGGCGATGGCGATTGCCAACCAGGGTTTGCCCCCGCTTGTCCTTGTCATCCCGACGCTGCTTGGCGGCGCGATGGCGGCGGGCAGCGCGAACTGCATCAACTGCTACATCGACCGCGACATCGACCAGATCATGGGGCGCACGCAGCGTCGCTCGCTACCGTCCGGGCGTGTGGAACCCCGGCAGGCGCTGGTATTTGGTATCATCCTGGGAATAAGCTCTTTCATTGTCCTCACACTCTTTGTCAACTTGCTCAGCGCGGTGCTGGCCTTCTCTGCCATTCTTTTCTACGTGTTCGTCTACACGCTGTGGCTGAAGCGGTCTACAGTGCAAAATATAGTGATCGGCGGCGCAGCCGGAGCCATGCCGGTGCTGGTTGGCTGGGCGGCAATTACGAACAACCTGAGCATGTCGGCTATCTGGCTCTTCGCCATTATCTTCTTCTGGACGCCACCGCATTTCTGGGCGCTCTCGCTGCTGATCCTGAAAGACTACGAGAAAGCAGGCATACCAATGCTGCCAGTGATCAAGGGCGAGGCGGAGACACGGCGGCAAATCCTGCTCTACTCGCTGCTCTTGCTGGCCATCACGCTGGTTCTCTTCGCGATGGGCGCCATGGGCTACTTATACCTGGTCGGAGCCGTGATTTTGGGCGGCGGGCTGGTCTACCTCGCGATTCGCCTGTGGCGTGATCAATCGAAGAAGTGGGCGCGCACGCTTTTCTGGTACTCGAACATGTACCTGGCTGCGATCTTTGCCATTATGGTGTTGGATCGAGTGATACATTAGGGACAATGATATGAACTGGCGGTTATCATCAAGCCCCGGGTCATCACGGTCACTAAAAAAGCGGCCAATTTAAGGGCTTTCACACTGATCCCTTTGCCATTCCGGTTCCAGTACTTCCTGCTTCAAAGCCATTGAGTCTACAGACTCAAGAGAGAGGTTCAACACAGGGGTAAGATGGTAGGTGCAACTGCTACCCGCACGGGTGTCCTTGTGGT
>DMFQ01000023.1:4240-4559 GCA_003450555.1 Ktedonobacter sp. | reverse complement strand
CATCGAGACATTACGGACTTATTCTCTGCTGCGGCGTGATCCAGAGGAGAAAATCCTCTTGGTCCATCGACTGGTGCAAACGGTGCTTCAGGACATGCAGGAAGAGGCGGAAAAACACATCTGGGCAGAGCGAACGATGCTCACGGTCAGGGAGGCATTTCCCCACGCGGAGTATGGCAACTGGCTGCGGTGTGAGCGCTTATTGCCACATGCCTTGCTGGTTGCCCAATACATCGAGCGATATCAGTTTTTCGGCGAAGAAGCAGGGCGTTTGCTCCACGAGACGGCATCCTACCTCCAGGGTCGTGCTCGCTATGCT
>DMFQ01000023.1:1603-4042 GCA_003450555.1 Ktedonobacter sp. | reverse complement strand
GCCGCTCTATCAGTTCGCCCTGCGCATCCGGGAGCAGCAGTTGGGGTCCAATCATCCCGACGTGGCCACCTCCCTCAACGGGCTGGCGAGCCTCTACCAAGAGCAGGGCAAGTATGCCGAAGCTGAGTCGCTTATGCAACGAGCATTAGCGATTGATGAGCAAATATTTGGTTCAGAACATCAAAAGGTAGCGACTGATCTCAACAATTTGGCAGAGCTTTACACCAATCAACACGAGTACACGAAGGCAGAGCCATTATTCCAGCGAGCACTGGCTATCTACGAGCAGAAACTAGGACCTAGACATCCTGACACTGCCAATACCCTCAACAACTTGGCCGCATTTCATGCTCTTCAAGGAAACATAGTGAAGGCAGAACAGTTCTTGCTACGAGCAAGAGCTAGGACCCAGCCACCCTCACACTGCCCACAGCCTCAACAACTTGGCTGAACTTTATCATGTACAGGGCAAGATAGCTGAGGCGGAACAACTCTTACTACGGGCGCTGACTATTTGGGAGCAGGTAGGATCTCTCCATCCCGGCAAAGCTACTAGTCTGAGCAACCTGGCATTTATCTATGAGATCCAAGGCAAGTATGCAGAGGCTGAACTATTTTATACACAAGCCCTGGTGATCTACGAGCAACAGTTGGGACCTACCCATCCTCATACAAAAAGAGTACGACTGAATTACACCTCGCTCTTACGAAGGATAGGTCGAACGTAATGGAGTTGAGCAGACAAAGAGGGACCAAGAACGAGAGTCGATTAGGACAAAAGTGTCTACATAAACTCGGACCTCATGTTCGGTTTGTTCTGGAGTCTGGGCTATCAGTTCAGCCCCAGGCTCGCTGAGTTGAAAGATGCCCGCTTCTGGCGCGTCGATCCGGTCTGGGCATCATTGAAGTAACCCGTCGCCAATTTCAAGAAACTGGCACCACCTGTGTTGAATGCCCAACCTGCAACGCACGCCGCACGCTCAAATCTCCCAAAGATCACCCTCATTTCCCATCGCATCCTCTGCGCAAAAGCCCACCGTCAAAAGGAGAAGCACGTTGGGTATTCCAGGAACAGATCTGGAAACTGGTCGAAGACTGATGTTCCAATGGTTTTATTCGCGAGCCTGAAACGAAAACTCATCCTTTCATTTTAGTTTTCCCACTGTTTAGACAACGCTCTGTGAACAAACACACAAGGGCAGATGTATCATTTTGGAATTCGGTGGAAAAGGCAAAAGGAAAACTGTAGTGTATTTGAAATACTTCACGAGAGGATTTCTTCTATGAAACGATATATTCTTACTGGCACACCTGGTTCAGGAAAAACCTCAATTCTTCATGAGTTGAAAAGCCAGGGCTATTCAGTTGTGGAGGAAGCCGCAACCGATGTTATTGCGCTTGAGCAGATGCTTGGCAATCCTGAGCCGTGGATGCAGTCTGACTTTATTGCTAAAATTATACGTCTCCAAAAACAGAGACAAATGGAAGCATCGAAGTATCCTGATGAACTCCAATTGTATGATCGTTCGCCAATCTGCACCTTTGCCTTAAGCCGTTATCTGGGTTATCCTCCGTCTCCTTGTCTGCTAGAAGAAATGGAGAGAATTGAGCACGAGAGTATTTACCAGAGGGAGGTATTCTTTATCGAAAATCTTGGGTTCTGCCAGCCCACTGAGGCAAGAAAAATCAGTTTTGAAGAATCTCTCCTTTTCGAGAAAATCCATGGAGCAACCTACACCTCTTTGGGCTACGACTTGATAAAAATTGCTCCTGAGTCTCTTTCAGAGCGAGTTCATAGCATCATGGAATGGATGAGACACGCTCTTGATACATGATGAGAGTACTTCATGCTCTCTTCGAGGAGCAAAGGGACTATCAAGTAAGCTTTATTTCACCAAAGCTGTGTATGAACCAAGTTATGTGAGAAAAACAACCCTATGGAGTCGTTTGGCGAAAACACATTGACAAACACGACCTGGAAAAGTTATGCGAGAAAAAGAAACAGCAACGTTCTTCAACGATGCCGCTTTTCAGGCGGCTTGAGGAAATCCTCTGGAAAAGTTACATGAGAGAAACACGAAAAGTATTCTGAGAAACGTCACTGGAACCCCCTTCTTTGGTTGTGAAAGGTAGCTTCATCCATCACTTATTTGAATAATCTAAAGAGGTCTTAAAAAGCGCCGGGCCTGGAATCGTTGGCACCAACTTCTCCAGCAGCGCGTCATCGATGGCGACCCTGGCCGCTTCTAGCGCGCTGAAAAGTACGCCTATAATTGGCTCGAAACGGCAGCGCGTCGGCCGCACCAGAGGAGAAGTTGTGCGCACGCAATCGATAATCGCATCTGGCAGGAGTTGAGAAGGATGGCGCAAGACGCCGCCAGCTAAAACCAGCGTGAACGCTGTTCCCTCGATGCCTACCTTGCGCGCGGCGGCAAGCGC
>DMFQ01000023.1:0-1444 GCA_003450555.1 Ktedonobacter sp. | reverse complement strand
TGCTCTTGCACTCTACTGGTAAAAAGATGGAGCATTTCCTCGACGGTCTCCAGGTGGAAAAAATCGAGGAAACGCGCTGTCAAAGAGGTTGGTTGCTCGATGCCCAACGCTGAAAGATAGACGGCATCCAGTGCTCTCTGGGCCAGCATTGAACTGCCCCCTGCCTGGTCTTGCCAGACGCTCGAATGCCAATAGCGTCCATCAGAGGCGCGTGCCCCTGTTGCCGCTCCCGTTCCACATACGACAGAGACCCCTGTATCGTCGGATGAACCCGCGTGTAAAACTCCCATGGCGTCGTTTTGCACGTAGATCGTACGCCCAAAGCCGCGTGCCTCCAGCGCAGTCTGCAAATACGCGAAGTCTTCGGGCCAGTCCGCTCCAGCCATATTGAAGACGCCGGTGATGAGATCGGAGGCCCTAATACCCGCGGCCTCTAATGCACTCGTAACGGCGTACTCGATATTGGCGACGGCCGCGCTGGCAGAATCAGGCCACACTGTGCCGGTAGGAGCATTGTAAATGTCACCACAGCCACCGCGTCCCGCCCCTAAAATCGTGCCATCCAGGGAGGCCACGAGTGCGATCGTCTTGGTATTCCCACCATCAACGGCCAGAACATATTGCATACTACACTGTCTCCTGCTTCAAACGCGAGTACCCAAAGGGGTGCATGAAATCCTGTACTTTCTTCCTTAGTGGAGTAAGCGTTCGGGTAGATACTCTCTATGCGCGGCGGCCATCTCGTCATAGATCGCTTCAGCCTTGTGCAGCGAGAAGACTAACGGGTGACTCGCCAGGGCGCGGATGGCATCTATCCGATTGCCGCTCCACGCGGCCTCGGCAGTCAGAGCCTGGTATTCGCCGAGCATCTGCACCAGCCCAAGCAGATGACGTGGCATATGTCCCTGTACCAGCGGCGTAACGCCGTCGCGGTCCAGGTATCCAATAGTTTCGACCACCAGGTCATCGGGGAAATCCGCGATGCTGCCATGGTTGGGGACATTGACGTACAGGACCTCTTTGCGGTCATTATAGATGGCATCCATCGCGTCGATAGCCAGTTCCAATTCGTGAATGCCGCCACGTGAACGGTCCGGGTTAAGATCTGGCCTATCTCTTGCCGCCTGCTCGCGGTAATGTGTCCAGTAGTCCGGCACTTTGGCCATAATATCTTGCGAACGCGTGGTTGGTTTGGCCTGCAATTCGGCCAGAATCTCATCATTGAAGTAGTAATACTGGAAGTAGTGGCTTGGCAACGATTCCATGCGACAGGCCAGTTCGATCATGCGCAAATCCCCGCGTGGTACCTCAGAGTCGCGGCGTATGCGCTCAAATCCTTCTTTGAGCAGCGGCATGAGATCCTGGCCATCATAGAGATGGCGTACCGTCCATGAGCCATGATTCAGACCGATTGAGACGGCATCCAGCTTATCAGGGTCAAGGC
>DMFQ01000106.1 GCA_003450555.1 Ktedonobacter sp. | reverse complement strand
GCACATCCGCGCATGTGCGAAACGCCTCTGGACAGATCGATCTCTACGTGTCGCCAGCAATGGAAACACGCAAGTCGGCTGGATGAAAGAGGAACCCCCGCGCATTTATGCCGGGGAGTGTCAGATTTATCTACCTGAGTAGCAAGCAGCTACGAGATGCGGGAGCTACTGTGCAGCGTATTAGCCAGATTTATGCCGAGGTGGGAGATATTGAGGAGGCGCTGACGAGCCTGCGCCATGCACTGGAGCTTGTACCTAACGACGTAGATATTTTATGCCAGATCATTGGCTTCTGCCAACAGGTAGGAATGAAAAAAGATGCTGCTCAGTACCAGATGGCGCTTGCCCGTCACTACTTCGATGATCACCAGTTCAGTGAAGCGGCTACTACACTGCAACAGTTGCTCACTTTTGATGCTAAAAACTATGAAGCGTACGATCTACTAGGTCAAATCTATCAATTGGAGGGTGATTTTGAGCAGGCCAGTGAGGTGTACCGGCATCTTGCCAGGCTGCACATCGATAGCTCAATAGCATGGAACCGCAAGGCAGCGCTGCAAGAATCACGGATGATGAAAACCGGGTAACTAACATAGCTCAGGTTCCCTCCCTCATACTCTTGTACTTCCCCAGCTATTCTCGTACAATGTCTTGTACACAGAAGAGATGTCCCCCTATTGCCACCATACGTATACCACTATAGAACAAAGGAGCTTATGATGACACAGCGCGAAGCAGTGATTGTTGAAGCAGTACGTACTGCAGTAGGACGCAGAGGCGGACGATTGAAGGACTGGCACCCGGTGGATCTGCTGGCCCAAACACTTTCAGCCCTGGTGCAACGCACGAAGGTCGATCCAGGATTGGTGGAGGATGTGATTGTAGGTTGTGTGAGCCAGGTTGGAGAGCAGAGTTTAAACGTAGGACGGAACGCGGTTCTCGCGGCGGGTTTTCCTGAAACGGTACCAGGTACGACAGTTGATCGACAGTGTGGTTCCAGTCAACAGGCAATTCACTTCGCAGCGCAAGGCGTATTGAGTGGGGCATATGATGTGGTAATCGCCGGTGGGGTTGAGGTGATGACACGGGTACCAATGGGATCATCATATATGCAAGGTCCTGGAGCGCCCTTCGGGAGCCAGATGCTAAAGCGCTATGATAACGGGTTGGTTCATCAGGGCATCAGCGCTGATTTAGTGGCGCAGAAGTGGGAGATCAGCAGGAATGAACTTGATGAGTTTAGTCTTGAGAGTCATCATCGAGCCGCCCGCGCTACCGCTGAGGGACGTTTCAGCAGCCAGATTGTGCCCATAGCAGTAAAGAACGAGGACGGCACTACGGGTGTGTTTGAGCGTGATGAAGGGATTCGCGTGGATACCAGTCTTGAGAAGTTAGCTAGCCTCAAGCCCGCTTTTAAGCCTGATGGCCTGATTACCGCTGGGAACTCATCGCAGATCAGCGACGGAGCGGCAGCGGTGCTCATTATGGAGCGCGCAACTGCAGAACGGTTAGGGCTGAAGCCGCGCGCGCGCTTTGTCTCTTTCTCACTGGCAGGAGACAACCCTATTCTGATGCTGACTGCGCCAATTCCCGCTACATTCAAGGTGCTTCAGCGCGCCGGTCTGACGATAAACGACATAGACCTGGTAGAGATCAACGAGGCATTCGCCAGTGTTGTGCTGGCCTGGCAACGAGAAACCAGGGCAGATTGGCAACGAGTCAACGTGAATGGAGGGGCAGTGGCTGTAGGACATCCACTGGGAGCCTCGGGCGCGCGCCTAACGACCGTGCTCTTGCATGAATTGGAGCGCACAGGCGGGCGCTATGGGTTGCAAACCATCTGCGAAGGTGGCGGAATGGCAAACGGCATGATTATTGAAAGGATCTAGTGCTATGCTCAATTTTGCGCCAACGGAAGAGCAAGAAGAGATACGCCAACTGGCACAGAGCGTGGCAATTGAACAATTACGCTTACAAGGACGCAGCGCTGAGAAACGAGGCGATATCTCACCAGAACTGATGAAGACATTGACGCAAACAGGTCTGACAACGCCCTTCCCTGAAGAATATGGCGGTTCGGGAGCACTAGAGGCGCTAACTTATACTCTGATCGCTGAAGAGTTGGGGTTTGGCGATGGTGCGCAGGCAATGAACATTATTGGGTCGCTGATGGGACCCTTGACGGTGCTACTGGCCGGTGATACAAATCAACAGCACCACTACATAGCGCCATTCTGTGATGCGCAGCAGGGGCATCTGCAGCGGGGCAGCCTGGCATTTGCCGAGCGTACTGGCGGCTATTCCGTAGGAGAAATCAGTGCGACGATACGTTCTCAGGACGGGGATTATATCCTCAATGGCCGCAAGCGTGATGTATTGCACGGGGAGCGCTCCAGCCCACGCGTTGTACTGGTACGCATTGAAGGAACAAGCGGGACTGAAGGGCTATGTGCATTGATGGTTCCACTAGATGGCGCGGGAGTCCGTATCAATCATGACGAAGGAAAATTGGGCCTGATCGCTGCTCCAAGTGCATCATTCGCGTTCGAGAATGCTACAGTCTCTGCCACATGTGTGCTGGGTAAACCTGGCAATAGTGGAGTGATACGCTCAGCCACGCTCTATAACATACTACGGGCAGGCGTCGCCTGCGGGATGGCACGCGCCGCACTCGAGTACGCGAAGGACTATGCAAAGGGGCGCATTGCCTTTGGGCGTCCCATCGTCTCATACCAGGGGATCGCATTTATGATCGCGGAGATGGCAATGAAGCTGGATGCAGCACGATTGCTGACCTGGAGTGCAGCGACAAGCTGGGAGCGGGGATTTGATAACACAGCACTCGTACAGGAGGCCGAGGCGGCACAGTTCCAATCAGTAAAAATCGCGAAGTCGGCGACGATTGATGCCGTTCAGATTTTAGGTGGGGCTGGTTTTATCCAGGATCATCCCGTTGAAATGTGGATGCGTAACGCGGCAGTGATGGAGTAGCATAACATGATTGATTTTACCCTCAGCAAATCACAAGGGGCAGCGCGAGATTATGCTCACCAGGTGGCCATGGAAGAGATGCGGCCTATCTCACTAGAATGCGACCGCACGGAGAAGATACCCGACTCGTTCTTCTGGAATATGCAGCGCCGCTTCTGGGCCGGTGCTGCTGGCCAGGCACGTATGCAGGCACAAGAGGAAGAGGAAAAGCAGGACAATGTCCTCTCGATCCTCTCTCAGGAGGAAATGGCATGGGGGGACGCGGCTCTTTCCACCGCCATTCCAGGACCTGGCCTGGCAGCTCCTCCTATCCTTTCACAGGGAACGCCTGAACAACAGATGAAGTTCCTTGGCCCGTATATGGATGGGCAATTGCACTGGGGTGCGCTGGCACTGACAGAACCTGGCATCGGTTCGGATGTAGCGGGTATGTCCACAACAGCGGTGCTGGAGGGCGACGAGTGGGTGCTCAATGGTCATAAGCACTACATCACCAACGGCGCTCGCGCGGACCTGGTCGTGACGTTCGCAACGATTGATAAAAACTTGGGGCGAGAGGGCATTCGCCCATTTGTTGTGCCACAAGGCACGCCGGGTTTTGTTGTTGGACGTATTGAAGAAAAAATGGGACTACGCGCATCACAGACGGCTGAACTGATCTTTGAGAACTGCCGTATCCCCAAAGATCACTTACTGAGTGGCCGCGAAAGCAGTAAAAAGGCTGGTTTCAAGGCAGCAATGGGAACGTTGGACGCAACCAGGCCAATGGTGGGCGCACTGGCTGTCGGTATCGCACGAGCAGCATACGAGACGACCTGCCAGTGGGTGCAGCAGGAACTTCCAAAGGGATTTCCTTCGCATAAACGCCGTGAGATCGAGCAGGAGTTGGAAGAAACGCGCCAGGAGCTGGAGATGGCTCGTCTCCTGGTATGGCGCGCGGCATGGATGGCAGATCGGAGGATACCAAACTCGAAAGAGGCATCGATCTGTAAAGCCTACGCTGGGGGATTAGTGATGAAGGTCACAGCCGCAGGCGTACGCATTACGGCACCTGGCGAGAACTCTGAGTCCAGACAGCTTCTCCAGAAGTGGTTTCGTGACGCGAAAGTCTTTGATATCTTTGAAGGCACGGCACAGATTCAACGACTTGTTATTGCTCGCCGCTTGTTCCCAGAGGTAGACATCCCATAAAGCATGGGATGTTTGTGGCAGCCAACTTGCTACAGGAGTCAGGCTGGCTGCCACAATGCATTATTTCTGGATGCTTTCTACCAAGCTATCTTCGTCGTCTAAATTGTAATCATTTTCTTGTTCGTATTGCTGATGCAACTGGACGGCAAGCGAACGGGAGTCGCGTTTAGTTGTGCGGCGACGCTCTAACGATGCGCGCTTAAAGTTGTCGCGCTTCGTCTCTAGGCGTTTATCACGTAGCTTCCCTCTCATGCTTTCACCTCCTCTCCATTGGGGTAGTGATTCCTTGCTTTTGGGCACGCAGACGTAACAGGCTATGCACGTTGGTATGGCCTTTCTTTAACCAGGTGAGTACGTCTTAAAAAGGTCGATTGGCATGAAAGACGTACAAAAAATTGGCAGATCATTTCATTTCTCTAAAGATGAAGTTTGGTTGTTTTTATGTTGAGGAGAATATGCGCATTGTGAGGAAAAGTGGGGGGAAAAAGAAAACGCTCGGACCCCGAGGGTAATCCAAGCAGCAACAGCAATCAGCATAGCATTACTTACTACGCCTCTATGTTGCTCAACGGATGAGTTCCACCATTTTGTACACATTGCGCGACTCTTTCAAGCATTTTCTGCATAGAACTCACCCCCCTTAAACGATGTATTTTCTTACTTTGCCACTACCTAAACGACAATAATTCTGGTATGAGTGTACTTGTAGATGCTGGAAAAGTCAAGAGTAATTTGGGCGATTTTTGCAGACTTTGCTAAAGTCACGGCATCAGGAAGCGTAACCTTCTCTCGTACTTTCAACTAGACGAATGTATCTCTATTGACCAGGCATAGTCATAATAGCAAGTTCATTTTCGGAAAAGAGGAACAATGAATAAACACATGAACAGAACCAGACCCATCACGTTTACCATGTTTTGCCTTCTGATTTTAGGCGTTCTGGTGCTTTTAGCTGCTTGTGGAAGCAACTCATCAACTTCAGCTTCGCCGTCATCACCGACAGCAACTAGCAATACGGCTTCTCCTACAGCCACTTCTTCTGCTTATGGTAGATATGGTAACGGCGGAAGCAATACGACGCCCACGGCGACCACGGCTCCTACCGGTGCTACCCAGGCTGTGAGCATCACGACGGACAGCAGCGGTCAATTCACATTCAGCCCGAAATCGGTGACGATCTCAGTTGGTACCACCGTGATCTGGAAGAATACCACGCAGACTCCGCACACGGCAACGAGTAGTGATGGCAAATCATTCAATTCTGGAGACTCGACCCCGATTGCACCTGGCACAACATTTTCCTTCAAATTCTCTCATGCAGGGACTTTCGCCTACCATTGCGATTTCCACCCCTATATGACGGCCACCATTGTTGTGAAGTAAGGCTAAACGGCTCAGAAAAGATGCACAAGAACGTGAGATCACGTTCTTGTGCTATATAGAGACACTTACGAGGGTACTGAGGCTATATCACACTCCATGGTGATCTACACGATAAATTTGCATGAGTGTTTAGTTCCGGTAGTTGCCAGCCTGGGTTAAAAATGTTTTTAACAGGCCATAGATAATGATAGCAGCGATACCAACCTCGAGTACAATCATTGTGATCCAGAGCCACGTGAGATTGTGCGTATGAGCGCTAACATCCAATGAACTGACGAAGAGCGGGATCAAAATCATAAGTGGAACGGCAAGTATGGCGATACAAAGAAGTATAACAAAGGCCGGCAGAAGGATACGCCACATACCGGAGTCGCGTAGGTTTTCAGTCTTGGCTGTGCCATAGGCTTTTCTATGTTCGGTAGCTGCTATTTCCGGGGATGCGGGAATGGATTGGGCAACAGGTGATGCCATAGTACTTTGCTCGGTGGCGTTTTTCTCGTCCATCATTGGTCTCCTAACAATCGTGTGATTAAGGCAACCTTAGTATATCATAGTTTCTTGGGCCGTAGTTCCCAGCCACTATTGCTATTTCGTTCTTCTTGTATGTGAAAAGATAGTTTGTTACAATGCCAGCAGTTATTCTCAAACCATCATATACTGCTTAACCTCTTCCAGATTGCACGTAAGAATTATAGGATACAATGCGACAGAAGCAAGAAGTCAGCGCATTTGCGGGCGAACTCATCTCCTGGTGGAGTTGGCGGCCTGGCATTAAACCACGAAATGCGCTTATCTTAGGTGGACTTATTTCGTTGGTGGCCCTGCTACTGGCATGTATCGGGCTAATAACGCTGGTAGCGGGCATCGTGGATAGCGTATCGCAGCCACTTCAAGTGACCGGTGTTGTAGCTGCGCATTTCAGGAATAGTTATGATAGGCAGCCTCATCTCAGGATTCATCTCTCTACTAGCGGCTTCCCAGGTGAGATTCTTCCGAGCGTTTCTGACTCTGCATTTGTGGCTATTCATGATAACGATCATATCCTGCTGGACTATTCGCCTAATTTACACATTTTGTATGCCCTTGAGGGCAATGACCAGTACTATATGCTACCATCTTCCGGATCATTAGGAATTTTTGTTGGCGCTGTAGCATTGTTACTTCTGGGTACTGTTCTGCTGCTGTATCCCGCCGTGTTAGCTTATTGGGGATGGCGTGATTTACACGACAGGAAGGGAAACTATGGGACGACAGCTAAGATCATCAGTTTACGCGCAGCAGTACAGACACGCACAAATCGTCCTGGATTGACTCCACGTCCCACGCGCACATGGTACGGCGTTGCGCTTTGTTTCATTGGTGCATCCTCTCAAGAGCAGGTTCTAACCTTCGCAATTCGTGAAGAAGTCTACCATTCTTTACATCGAGGAGACGTTGTACACGTTACATATTCTCCCTGCTTGCATTATGTCTATGCTCTGAAGCCTGTGGAGCCTGAAGAGGCCGGGGAGTTAGCCGAGTGAAAAAGCAACCACTATTCCAACAGGTCCAGCGCGGCGGCCAGCACCTGATAGATACAATCTTTCCACCGCGCTGTGCTGGTTGTAAAAGAAGTGGGACCATCCTTTGTTCATCGTGTATGGCAATGTTTGGCCCGGTGATACCATCTCCGTGTCAACGTTGTGGCAAAGCGATACTGGAGCCGGACATGGCTTGTAAGACGTGCCACAGCGGTCCTGAGGGACTAAATGGATTATTCGGGGTCAGTGGGTACGAAGAACCACTTCGTTCATGTATTCACGGCCTGAAATATGATGGCAATGTACGATTAGCAGAACCGCTAGGCTTTCTGCTAGCACAGAGGTTCGTGCGCATCAGGATGGAGGCTGACGCCATTATCGCGGTTCCATTGCACAAAGATCGACAGCAGGAACGCGGCTATAATCATGCGCAATTATTGGCAGAGGTCTGTGCCAGGCAAGTGGGTGTGCCATTTCATGAGCATATGCTAGTGAAACACCGGGCCACTCTTCCTCAAGTTGGCCTTTCGATGAGGGAACGCCACCTCAACATAGCGGGGGCTTTTCTCTGTGCGCCAACGTACGCAACCGGCGCGCTCGTTGGACGTACTATAGTTATCATTGATGATGTGGCAACTACGGGAGCGACATTGGAGGCGTGCGCGGCTCCCCTCTTCACTGCAGGAGCAAGAGAGGTGAGAGGGCTGGTGCTGGCACGACGAATGTGAGTAGTATCCGAGCAACGTACGCCAAAGAACAGGGTCGCAGTGACGAAAAATGGCCCGAGATCAACTGGCCGACAGATGTATGCAGGCCTATTGAACCCAATGTGCTACCAATTGAATCTAATGTGCTACCAAAGGTCACTACTTTCGTGAAAGATACCCCTACGAGATGCACAGTGAGGTGTGTTATAATAAGCCACAAAAGAGTTAGAGGCAAGAGTTAGACGCCGCAGGCCAGTTAGTAGTACTTCCATTTGGATAGCGTACATAGGAAGACCTTTAGGAGCGCTACTTGCCTGATGATAGAGAGGATTCCTGATGTTGAGCAATGGGAAATGGATCAGAACGAGCTTGTTATTGCTTCTGGTTACGCTAGCCATTGTTCTAGTTGTGATCTTTTTCCGTTCACCGTCCGACACGAAATCGGTGAATGTATCCACCATCCTGGCGGACATTAAGACAGACATGAACAAAAATCAGCAAGATACGCTGAGTGTGAGTAGCGATACCCTGACACTAACAAGGGGGAACACCTCCAGTGCAACCAAGGAAGCGGCCAGCGTTAATGATACATTTGATACGACCCAGGTTCTCAAAGACAATGGCATAGACTACTCCAACAGCCGCCTACTCGTCCTCCAATACGAACCACCCAGTGCTGTGGCTGCGTGGATCAATATCCTGGTGAGTTTCATCCCCTTTATTTTAATAGGTGGGTTACTCATCTTTATGATGCGCCAGGCACAGGGCAGCAATAACCAGGCACTTTCCTTTGGGAAGAGTCGCGCGCGTATGTTTATGGGCAATAAATCAACAGTGACATTTGCGGATGTCGCCGGTGTTGAAGAGGCAAAACAAGAACTGCAGGAGATTGTCGAATTCCTGAAATATCCTGAAAAATTCGTCGCTCTCGGTGCGCGTATTCCAAAGGGGCTACTGCTCGTTGGACCCCCTGGAACAGGTAAAACGCTGATCTCTCGCGCTGTCGCCGGGGAAGCTGGAGTGCCATTTTTCAGTATTAGCGGATCTGAATTTGTCGAGATGTTTGTGGGTGTTGGTGCCAGCCGTGTCCGTGACCTCTTCGATCAGGCGAAACGGAACAGCCCTTGTATTGTCTTTGTGGATGAAATTGACGCGGTTGGTCGTCAGCGTGGCGCCGGTCTAGGTGGCTCACATGATGAACGAGAACAGACACTTAACCAGATTCTCGTTGAGATGGATGGCTTTGATACCAATACTAATGTCATTGTGATTGCTGCCACTAACCGACCGGACATACTGGACCCGGCCCTGTTGCGTCCAGGTCGCTTTGATCGGCAGGTGATGCTGGATCGGCCTGACATTCGTGGACGAGTGGCAATCTTACAGGTACACGCAAAAGGGAAGCCGCTGGAAAAGAATATTTCGCTGGATACGCTGGCGAAGCAGACCCCAGGGTTTTCTGGAGCTGACCTCTCCAATCTGCTGAATGAAGCAGCGATCCTCGGAGCACGTAGAAATAAGCGCTCGATTGGCATGAGCGAGCTGGAAGAGGCAATTGACCGCGTAGTGGCTGGACCCGCTCGCAAGAGCCGCATCATTAGCGAACGGGAGAAAGCAATTACAGCTTATCACGAGATAGGTCACGCTCTCGTAGCGCGGTTATTACCCAATACCGATCCGGTACATAAAGTATCGATTGTAGCGCGAGGCCAGGCTGGTGGCTTTACCATGCTGCTGCCCACAGAAGATCGCTACCTGTGGAGCAAACCGCAATTCGAGGATATGCTCGCCTATGCTCTCGGTGGGCATGTTGCTGAGTTGATCATCTTTGGAGAGGTGACTACCGGCGCTTCAAACGACATCGAACGAGTGACCAAGATTGCGCGTTCAATGGTGACTGAATACGGTATGAGCAGTCGCATCGGCCCGATGGCATTAGGGCACAAGGAAGAACTCGTCTTTCTGGGAAGAGACTTTGGTGAGCAGCGCAACTATAGCGAACAGACGGCTCGTGAGATTGACGAAGAGGTACGGCGCATCATCCAGGAAGCCTTTGATAAAGCATACACTATCGTGATGCAAAATAAGACACGCATGATTTTGATCAGCGAGCGCTTGATTAAAGAAGAAACGTTGGAAGGCCCTCTCTTTGAGTCTCTCTTCAATCAGCCGATCAACGATGATCAGTATGAGTCTCCATCGATACTGGCGGGAATACCGAGTATCGCGTTGTCTGGAAGCGCTGAACAGGGGAAACTATTGCCAGAGCCAGGCGTGACGCACCCGGTGAATCAGCAATTTCAAGGGCCATTGAATGGCGATCTGAATTGATAATCCTGGGTGAGGGATTAGGAAAGCAGCGTGGGCGAACCATACGGGGAATGGTTCGCCCACGCTGCTTTCC
>DMFQ01000313.1:25622-26022 GCA_003450555.1 Ktedonobacter sp. | reverse complement strand
CACCGGCAAAGAGGTCGGCAAAAAGCCGTTCATCATAATCGGTCTGGTGGAATCGGCTTTTTTGATTGCTTCAAATTCTTTTTCGACAAAGCCAACATCCAAACGCCAGCTATGTTCTACCCCAAGTGGATCAACGGCTTCGTGTTCTAGTTGCCAGGCGACAATTCCTTGACGATGTTTATACCGCTCGACAAGACGAGTGATGAAATCTGTTGCAGCTGTAAAGAGTGATGGGTAATCTGACGGTCTGATGAGGGTATGTTCCTGCAATGGCTGCCTGAGATGGTGTGCTGGCACAAAGAATTCTGGATAGCTAAAGGTTTTCAGTGGGCCAACGCACAGAATAATATGCTTTCCCGCTCGTTCGGCGGCATCGATCTGCCAATCAAGCTCATCGGTA
>DMFQ01000313.1:24563-25542 GCA_003450555.1 Ktedonobacter sp. | reverse complement strand
GGTGGTGCGCGCATCTAATCCAAGCGCGGCAACTTGTGGTGAGCGAAAGCTAATTCCGAGCAGTGTTGAACGACGAGGTTCGATAGGCAGATGCTGCCACGCATTTGTCAGGGGTTGAGTTGCCTGCTTCAGATGAAATTCTAGCGCAATTGGTACAGTAAGTAGGCTCGCAGCGCCAACACCAAGAACCATGGTTCGCACGACCTTGTGTGAAGCTTTTTCTGTTCTCCGCATTTTTGTCTTTCTTCCCTGGACGCCTTACTACTTATGCCCCAGGTAGCTTATCCTCTCTCCTTTGCTTGGGATAGCAGGAGTATTATGAATTATTTATTGCGTTCGCTACGAACGAAGAGCGTCGTGCCGATAACAAGGAAAACAACGAACATTACAGTCATAATCAAAAGATTTATGCCTGGTGACAAAAGAACGACCTTATTATATACTGCCGGTTGCCCCTGATAGTAGATGGCTCGTGTCAAGTCTACCGCATAGCGCAAAGGAGCTATTCTTGAAGCAAGATCAAGATAGATCGGAAGCCCTTTGAGTGGGTTAAAGACTCCTGCCAGGATGAGCTGTGGAATGATCAAGAAAGGCAAAATTTGATTAGCAGCGCGCTGACTACCCATTGTCGCGAGCAGTATCAAACCGAAGGCTCCACCAAGCAAACAGCTGACAAGCGCAACGAAGAGCAAGCCAGGAATAGTCACCCAATTCAGTTGTACGCCAATAATGGCGCCAAATGCGATGATCACCACCGCTTGCGAAAAAGCTACCATCGATTCGCCCAGGATTTTTCCGAAGACCAGCGAGTAGCGCGAGATAGGGGAGATAAAAATCTCCTGGGTGAAGTCGTTTTCGCGATCCTCAATCAGCGAAACAATGCCAAGGGCGGTCGATTGAAACAGCGTTTGCGCAAACACTCCCAGGATAACGAAAGTGAGGTAGTTGTAGCCCAGGCTTGAACCTAGCGTGGCTTGCA
>DMFQ01000313.1:22773-24426 GCA_003450555.1 Ktedonobacter sp. | reverse complement strand
TATTTCTCTCCTACGATTTCCAGATAGGCATCCTCAAGCGTTGGTGCGTGTGTCTGAACGTATGTGAGCGGCGTCTCAATAGCTTTCAACGTTGCGTGAATCGCTCCAGTGTTGAGCGGGAGCCGAAACTGTGGCGTCTCTGTAAACGGGAGATGGAGATGTGTGAGTTCAGCGCGCAGTGCTGCGCGGTTCTCCGCGTCAATCAGCAGATACTCCTCTACTAGCTCTGCCTTGATCTGCGCTGGCGTACCACGAGAAACGATTTTCCCTTTATTAATAATACAGATGCTATCTGCTAATTCGGCCTCTTCTAGATAGTGAGTGGTCAAAAACACGGTTGTCCCGTTTTCCTTGCGTACCTCCCGCAAATAGTCCCAAAGACTTCTGCGGCTGAAAGGGTCAAGACCAGCGGTGGGTTCATCTAGAAAGAGCACCCTGGGTTGATGCAGTAAGCTGCGCAAAATCTCTAATTTGCGTTTCATACCGCCAGAATATTTTTTGACCGATCTAAAGAGATCTTCCCTGATACCTAGCACAGTAGAGAGTTTTTCGATCTGCTCACGGTAGGCACGAGGCATAGTACGGTAGGTTGGGCGAAAAGGATAGAGACCATAGAGCGTCGCATGGAAACGAATATTTTCCTCGGCAGTTAGATTCAGATCCAGACTTGGTTTCTGAAAGATGATGCCAACCGTCTCACGTACCGCTTTGGCCTGTTTCGAGACATCATAGCCTGCAATCAGGACAGTGCCAGAGGTTGGTATGAGCGTTGTCGTCAAGATAGAGATAGTCGTAGTTTTACCTGCGCCATTAGGCCCGAGCAGCGCGAAGAGCGAACCAGGAGCCACCGTGAACGAAATATCATCAACAGCATTAGTTTCTTCGCCTTTGTAGCGTTTTACCAGGCGCTCAACCTTGATACTTGGCATGGATGGTACTGTCGCTACCGTCGTCTGTTGCGGCAGTTGAAGAGTGTTACTTTGTTGTGAAAACAGTGCTCCGCTTGTGTGTTGCATCTCGTCCTCGTATTGCTGTTACAGAATCGTGCCTCGCACTCTCTATACGAGCAGGATATAAGATGTGTTGCGCACCTGCTCATCACGTTTTCCTTTTTCATTGCCGTTATAAATTGTCGCCCGGAACCCAGTTTTTGGCCCAGCGCTGGTCGATAGAGTCATCGGTGCGTTGGTAACGAATGTCGGTAGAGAGCCTGATCCTGTTCATGGGATCGTGGTTCTGGGTGGCGGCATGGATCATATAGGGGCTGTGGATCACCAGGTCTCCGGCGTCATAGTCGGCAATCAGCCAGCGACTCTTAAAGCGATCAGCCATTTCTACCAGGTTGGTGCTGATCCAACCGCCCTCGCGCATGTTGCGGTTGTACGCGTTGATGCGTTCTTCAGGAGGAAGGTTGGCGTTCTTCACGCTAAACTCGGCCTCCATCTGGCGTCCCACCGTGTCTGAATGCTCCAGGTAGATCACGCCTCCCATTTCGACCGGAGTATCACCAAGCGGTATCCAACTGGTCGAGAATTTGTCGGTTCCTGCGCGCAGATAGATCAGGTCGTAGTGCCCGCCTGTGCAGTGGTCCTCACCAGGGTGGGTGAAGCGAATGATTTTTCGCTTGTGCAGGTAGGGCTGTCCCTCTAGAAA
>DMFQ01000313.1:17544-22510 GCA_003450555.1 Ktedonobacter sp. | reverse complement strand
GGTCTCACCGCGTTGCCTCGCGGGTGCTCTTCCTTTTCGTAACCAACAGCGCAAGCCCCAGGTAGTAGAATGCAATCTTCAGATGACAAAAGCATGAATTATGCCGCTCTGTTTTGTCATCGATTCGACATAAACGCCTCATTCCTCCGCATAACTACTCCCTCAACTGAGCGCTGCCTACGAGGCTGGCGCTACAAGGGGAAGGGCAAATCCCCAATCTAGCAATGTGTGTGCATCGACAAAGCGCTGGTCTGCATCCGGCTCGTGCAACAACACCCCAAGGAGATGATGCCCCCCGGTGGTGGCTGCGAACACCAGGCAGTAACCAGCCTCAGCAGTAAACCCGGTCTTAATGCCAGTTGCTCCTGGATAGGTACTGAGCAAGGTATCGATGGAATCCCAGATATAGGCGTGATGTACTGCACTGGCGGGCAGGACAAAGTGTTGTAGTTCAACCAGTTGCGCAAAGAATGGATTAGCCATCGCAGCGCGTGCCAGGTGCGCTAAATCAGCCGCGGTCGTGTACTGGTTTGGATCTGGCTGACCCTGTGGCGTCATGTACGTAAGCCCATCAGGATTGATGAAGTGGGTTTGGGTAAGATGGAGTTGATGTGCATACAGGTTCATCGTCTGGACAAATTTGCTCGTCGTTCCCCCGATGGCATCAGCAATAGCAATAGCCGCATCGTCACCCGAAGGCAGCATAAGCCCATAGAGCAGGTCCTTCAAGCGGATCTGGTCACCAACAACCAGTTGGGCGCTGCTGCCATTGTGTGTCCGCACCTCGTTGATGGCGTCCTGCCGGACCGACACGATTTGGCTGAGATCAGCAGTTTGAATGGCGATAAGAGCGGTCATGATTTTGGTGGTACTGGCCATAGGCAATCGTTGCTCTCCCTGAACATCAACCAGGACATGACCGGTATCAGCATCAAGTAGGTAAGCAGCCTTTGCGCTCACCGCCGGTGGCGTACCTCTTACCGTGAGAATTGGGGTGGGAGGTGGCGGTGGAGGCGGTATGAGATCATGCAACAGCCGTGTCCCAAAGGGGGTAAAAGCGAGCACGGGAGCCGCTATCACAAGCTCGGCTGCCAGGAAGAATAAGATGATAGCCACAATACGACGTTTCATAAGCATTGTCCTTCAGCAACAATCTACCTGTATAATTTCTCTCTGTCTACCAATAAAACGGCTCTTGCCACCAAATGGTAAAAGGTCTAGTATCGGAAGATAGGACAGTTGCCAGGTATTCAAAAAATAGGGAGCAATAGTAGCGGTATTGCTTCATATTTAGCGAGCATCCTTTTTAGCAGCTAGCTCTAACAATACTGTGCGATCATCAATCCTGACTCTTCCCGCTGTAAGTCTTTTTACGACAGCCTACCACCTTTCAGAAAGGCTGTATATAACGTACAATCTATTTATTGAGAGTACTGCGTAGTGCAGATGTGTTATTGCGATGAAGAGGCAAAGGAGCGAACATTGGACAACACTCAGGTAAAGAATAGCGTAGGTATCTGGGCTTTTGGCCCTAATGCGACACGGTTCGTGCCAGCAGGTTACCACCCGGAAGTGGTTCACGAGGATATGGTGACGCGCACAAAACGCGTCGTGTCCGGTCTGGTCGATATAGTTGATGGGCTGGAATATCACTACCCCGGCGAGATCAATGAGGAGAGCGTGGAGGCGATCAAGGCCGCGTTAGGTCCGATGGATATCTACTGCATTGCCGCTGGTCTGCATCCAGACCCTACCTATAAGATGGGAGCCTTTATCAATCCCGACGCTGCCTTGAGGCGCAAAGGTATCGATACGCTCAAGCGCGGGGTTGATCTTGCTGCAGCGCTCGGTGCCCACTTCATTATTTGGCCGGGGGCCGAGGGCTACAACTATAATTTCCAGCGCGACTATGCCCAGACGTGGGATCGCTTCATCGATGGTGTGGGTGAGGTAGTGGCACACGCTGCTTCCAAAGGTGTCACGGTCTTCCTGGAACACAAAAATAGTGAGCCTGCCATGAATATCTTGATGCGCAACATTTCTGCCTGCCTCTATACGATTGATCGTGTCCGGCGCCTGGGGGTAGATACGTCGCGCTTATCAGTCAACATGGACTGGCAGCATCTCATTATGAACGGTGAAAATCTCGCTGAGTACGCCGCCCTTTTGCATACCGAAGGGAAACTGGGCCACCAGCATGCCAACTCAGGTTGGGGAACTTTTGACGACGATAATATGGTCGGCGCGGCCTTTTTCATGCAAACTCTGGAGCTAGCTATGACGCTGCAGGATGTAGGCTACGGTTCGCAGGGCCAGCGTATCGGCTATGACCTGTACCCCTATACAGAAGATCAGGTCGCAGCCGTGCGTCAATCCGTACTCCAGTGGGCCTTCATCGATGACCTGGCGCGCAAGATCGACCGCAAGGCTCTCGAAGCGGCGCGTACAAACGCGGATGCCGTAGAGGGATACCGTGTAGTCTATCAAGTGCTCGGCCTGAACAAAGCGTATACTGAGAGCATCATCGCGCGCCGCAAGAAAACGGTGTAAAGGGATAGCCATATGCATACACTCCTTGGTATCGACCTCGGCACCACGGGCGTCAAAGCTGCTCTCTTCTCAGCGGATGATGGGCATGTGCTCTCATCGGCATTTGTCGATTATCCGTTAGTGCATCCTCAGCCTGGTTGGGCAGAACAGGACCCTGCTGCATGGTGGCAGGCCACGATTACTGCCATTCGTACATGTCTGGTGGGTGCCGTGCGTCATAACGTCCAGCCGGCTGACGTGCGCGGTGTGGGCCTCTCCGGCCAGATGCATGGCGTTGTCTTGCTGGACGAGCATCACCAGGTCTTGCGACCGTGTATCATCTGGGCGGATCAGCGCAGTGAAGCCCAGTGCCGTTGGATGACCGAGCGAGTTGGGGCCGCGCGTCTCATCGAACTCGTCAGCAATCCTGCGCTGCCGGGTTTCTCTGCTCCAAAGTTGCTCTGGATTCGTGACAATGAACCAGAAATATTCTCACGCGCGCGCACGATGCTTCTGCCCAAGGACTACATTCGCTTCCGCTTGACGGGTGAAGTAGCGATGGAGATTTCTGATGCAGCGGGCACTTGTCTGCTGGATGTGAAGCATGGAAGGTGGTCTTCCGAAGTACTGGATGCGCTTGGGCTTGATCCCAAATTACTGCCCCCTATCATCGCCTCTGACACGGTAAGTGGCACCATTACCGCTGAAGTGGCGTCTCTGACAGACTTACTAGCTGAGACGCCTGTGGCGGGGGGGGGGGGGGATAACGCCTGTGGCGCCGTTGGCAATGGCATCGTGCAGCCGGGTCTGGCGCTTGTCTCAATCGGCACGAGTGGCGTTGTACTTGCTTTCACTGACACTCCTAAAGTCGATACCTCTGGTCCTGTGCCTCGGGTTCATACCTTCAATCACGCCGTCCCTAAGGCCTGGTATCTCATGGGAGTAACCCAGGGGGCTGGCCTCTCCCTGCGCTGGGTACGCGATAACATTGGGCTGCCCGAGCGAGCATTGGAGCGCTGGACCGGGCTGGATGCTTACGAACTCCTCGCGAAGGAGGCTGAATCTGTACCAGAGGGGAGCGATGGTCTCCTCTTCTTACCCTATCTCCAGGGAGAGCGCACTCCTCATCTCGATGCTTATGCACGCGGGGGCTGGATTGGATTGACTGCTAGCCATGATCGCCGTCACCTGGTACGCGCTGTGCTGGAAGGTGTGGCTTTTAGTTTAAAAGATTGCTTCTCGATCATACAAGAGCAGGGCCTTCATTTAGAGCAATTGCGCGCCACTGGCGGCGGTGCGAAGAGCCGTCTCTGGCGCCAGATTATCGCAGATGTGTTAGGGGTAGAACTCGTGACGACCAGTGCAGCGGAGGGGCCTGCCTTTGGCGCGGCTTTACTGGCAGGGGTCGCGAGCGGTATCTATGCTTCGATTAGCCAGGCATGTGAGACAACTATCCACGTGGTAGAGCGAACCGAACCTCGTCCAAAGGTTAAGCATGCCTATACTCAAGCCTATGAGACCTATCGCGCGCTCTATCCCGCGTTGAAACCAATCATCAGCAGGCAGTTGTAAAATAGCGGCTCTACACTTTTTTAGGAGCGACCTTTGCCGTGTCTATGTTAAGAAATAGACACGGCAAATCTCTGATAGTTCTCACAACGCTATTTTTCTACGTCTTTCCGAAGACCACTTTCGAGATTGTCCTGGCAGAGATCCCTTCATACGCGTTCTGGTTTTCGATGACGATATTCATAAACACCTCCATCAGTTCATTTTGCTGAGCCACAGATCGCACAACCCGATTGAGAACCAGCGGGTTGAGGTACAAAAACCTTAACCTGTCACATAGGACGAACAAACGCTGATAGCGTTCGCGTAGCAACTTGTCATACTCAGCGAGATGTTTGATCGATAGGTCATTTGCTGCAAACATACGAATAAGATGCTCAGCCGCCATCTTGCCGGATTCTAACGCGTAATCTATACCCTCACCAGTCACCGGGTTCACCAGCCCCGCAGCCTCTCCAACGAGTAGAACGCGCTCAGTATAGGTTGGAGAACGCGCGAAATCTATGCGCAGTGGATATCCTTTGATTGGCCCCACGCGCTGAGCGCCAGCAAGTATACTTTGCAATGGAGGAATCTGGATGAAAGAATCAAAGATGGTACGTGCATTCTTGGGCATCCAGCGCGCTGTCAGACCAGCGCGTAAGAAACCTACCCCGACGTTGGCAGACGAGTTAGATACCGGGAAGACCCAACCATATCCCGGCAAGGGCACGCCATCGAAGCGACATTGAGCCGCGTCGGGCATGTCCGTCATGCCTTCGAAATAGGCGCGCGAACACAGCATCACCTGTGGCGCTTTCTTGAGCAGGCCCATGCGCAGCAAGAGTTTGGTATTTGCACCAACGGCAACTATGACCATACGCGCTTT
>DMFQ01000313.1:958-17429 GCA_003450555.1 Ktedonobacter sp. | reverse complement strand
CCCACTTGCCAGGGCACGTTCGAGAATCATGTTGTCGAGTACCAGCCGTGGGATGAAGAGTAAATGACCGGATCTGCTGTCCTTTTGGGGAATCGGTGCAGTGACTGCATGACCTTTCGGCGCGAAGAAGGCTACCTTTTCGAGGTGATGACCAACCTGTATCAGATCGTCGAGCATACCCATTTCGTCCAGTACCCTCAGCGCACGTGGTGTCAAGGCATCGCCACACGTCTTATCGCGCGGAAAAGTAAACTTATCGAGCAGCCGCACATTGAAGCCCTGTAGCGAGAGGTAGTGCGCAGCAGCCGAACCACCTGGACCTGCCCCCACAATCACTACGTCATAAATATCTTTCATGTATCTTTTTGACCGTTCTCTGGTAATGTATTACAAATGTGAAAATGGACGCGTCATTCACTCATCATTGATGTGTTGCGTGATCTGGAGTACTGCGCTGCGACTCAATTTGCTTTCACCACGAGCAAGAGCGTCAAGGGTGGCATAGGCTAAGGCAAGTGGCGTCTGGATAAAGTAGACAAAGGGTCCAGGCGGGAGTGACCTTGCATAAGTATCTGCCAACGAGAGATTATGCCGCGCGTATTTCTGCATGTGTTCATGCGTCCAACCCACCGGATAAAAATCCACCCCACGCGCCAGGTCTTCGACGCGGTTGCGCAGGATATTGACAGCTTGCAAACCACGTCCAAAGTGGATGGCATGGGTGCGATGCATTTGTGCTCCATCGAACCATGCCCAAATGTCACAAAGGAGCAAGCCGATAGCGCCAGCAACTGCGAATGTATAGCGGTCAAGATCACTTTCAGTTTGTATCTTCCAACCGATAACAACCCAGTTGGCCATGCGCTCAGCCATGGTTGCAGTCGCATCCCAGATGCGCGGTGCAATT
This sequence comes from Ktedonobacter sp., assembly GCA_003450555.1. Classification (GTDB taxonomy): domain Bacteria; phylum Chloroflexota; class Ktedonobacteria; order Ktedonobacterales; family Ktedonobacteraceae; genus UBA11361. Next base: position 16,522 of record DMFQ01000313.1, on the reverse strand, counting down.
GTCTCAGGAGCAAAGCAGGCCCATTCACCGATACGTAGCGTTACCTCAGGTAGCATGTTTTCCTGTTTACTATATGTTGTCGCGAAGCCGTTATGAGCGAAGGTTGACACCGATGTCTGTGCCTGTAAGAGGTGGCTGATCGCGCGCAAGTATTTAACCTTACCAGGTTTGTCGAGAGTAGGATGATCTTCAATTTCATCGATAGCACGCATGCACAAATAAGCTGATGAAACTGCCTCTTGCAACCCTGCAGGCAAATGACTGATTGGAATAAAAAACGTTCGGCTGGTTTCCTTGAGCGTGTTCAGCACGTCTTGTTGTAAACCCATTTGTTATCTCCTACTGTTGTACTGCTTGTGCTTGTAGCGAAGGCTTTATTGTCTGTTTTGGTGGTTTCAATACAGAGATTACTTGAAAAAGTAAGCAAGTACATGCGTAAGAATACCACTGAAATTATCTCTCTTAGCATAACACATTGAGCTTCCTGCCACACATTCATCGCATTGCTACAGTTTTAAGAATGCAGGAAAGTTCAATAGCGGTGAAGTGGTAGTATCTGTTCCTCTCTCTCCAACGTACCATAGATAGATGTATTACGCTCAACGTGTGCTTGAGGAGACACTATGGAAGAAACTGCGACGACAGAACGTCTAGTCAAACAGAAATTGGCAGTATTCGACCGGCTCCAGACGGAATTTGAGGAATGTTTTCGTTACATACAGGACGTGCATGGACAGCAGCGATTTTCCACATTTTCTGTTTCTGATGCTGTTCACTATCTCCATGCCCTCTGGATCTGCGAATGTAAAGATCGCTTATTAAGTATTTACAAGAATTTCAGGCGTTACGAAGGAAGACATTGCCTTGAACTCTTGCAAGGCTGGCAAGAGGGTGAAATTGCCAATGTAGTGGACTTTCTCTATCGTAAATTGGATATGCTTCCTGTCGCCGATATCACGCGTCAACTCCATCAGGCTCTGTACCATGATAACGATAAAGACCTGGCCCGGCGTTTAGAGCATGGGCGATTGATCCTGCTCAATCGCGGCATGAATCTGATGCACGTCCTTGATGCGATCTTTGCACTCAAGGAAGATCAAATAGTGAAGGAAGCGCAATTTGCGTGTATGCAATATGGACATCATCCCTCTCAAATAGCGGAGCAGATCGCGATGATGGATACACCCCTCTATTCCTTTATTCCTCATAGAGTGTTGGCGCAGCGCAATATGATGCTAATGAATAAAATGGGCGCCAATGTCATGTCTAAACCGGCGGATCAACCCGGCCAGCGTTCATGGCGGGTGCTTGAACCAACTGAACCCTTAAGCCCTTTCGCTGAACATGTTATTGAAGGGTACCTGGAGCTGACCTCTCCATTGTCCAATAATATAAAGGGACATCGCTTCATTGATCGTCCCGAGCATAGCGAAACATTGGATATGTGACAACTACCGGTCAAGCCCTCTTTCATCTTTCATTAGCGTAGCCCATGTATATCTCCAATTTGCGCTTACTGCGTTGAAGCAGGTCCCGGAGTGGGGGTAGTGGAGAGCACCAGTGGTGGTCTCGGCTGCTGATTAAAATCGAAATCACTGACCAGATTACCAAGCTGGGTTGCATTCTCGCGCACATCGGGACGTGGATCAGGTCGACCATCCGTCTTGGGGTCAAGACGCTGGCCACTGAGGAAATCATCCTCGATGAACTTGACATAAGCATCAAAACTGAGCGTCTGGTGATCAATAAAGCCTTGCTTAGCATAGGGGCTGATCACGATCCCGGGCACTCGTAGCCCGTACCCGTTTTGATCGACCGTCGGTGGTACCACGTGATCATAGAACCCGCCCCAGTCATCCCAGCTGAGGAAAATGGCGGTACTATTCCAGTCCGGTCCTTGCATAATGGCATTGATGAGACCCGTCACATACGATTGACCTGTGCTGACTAGAGCAGGTGGATGCTCACTATTTTTGCCATTAGGGACCACCCACGAAACTGCTGGTAATGTACCGTTCTTGGCGGCGGTATAGAAATTGGTGAGCTGCTGTATGTTGCCAAGCTGGCCGTCCTGCTTCACCGTGTCGAAGTATGGCAAAGGATTCCATATTTGTGGTGTGCCCGCGTGTTGTGGTTTGGGCGTGCAGGTCATAGCGGTGTCATCTTCACAATCGGGCTGTGTTCCATCGGCCACGTAATAGCCCCAGCTCACATTCCCTTTGTGTAGCAGGTACGTCAAATCAGTCCAGGCATAGTCAGGCCTTTTCTGAGGGGCTCCATGGTTACGACCTTGTATTCCATCGGGGTTTTGCAGTTCATTCTGGCAGCTCATCGGCACGCCTGGTTGAGTGCACTTTGCCGACCATTCGGATACCATAAAGAGGTGCTCCGGCAAACTCCACGAGGCGTTTGGCTCAAACATGTGATCTTGTAGCACGAAGTGGTTGGCATATGCCCAGTAATTCGGAATTTCGCGTGCATCGTGATAGCCCATAACATCAGGTAGATGCTGATTTGATGCGGCACAGGCAGGATCAAATGGTCCCTGGCATTTTGTTTTGCGACCGTTGCGCATTTGTTGGATAAAGCCATCCATTTTGCCACCATTGATGTCGTTGGTGGCATTAATTTGTCCGTGTGGCCCACCACGATTCAGGTCTGCTGAGTCATGAAATGGCTTGACACATTGGTTTGTCACGGGGTCGTTGACGCACACTGTAGGAACGCCATTTTGCATCGGGATACCATCTGCTCCGGGATAGGTGCCAAAGTAGGTATCAAACGAGCGGTTCTCCTGCATGATCACAACCACGTGCTTAATCTTGTGAATGTCACCACTTTGACTTGAAGAACTGAAAGGGTTCGCACAAGCCGCGAAAGCTGTAGTAACAAAAAGAAACGCTAGCGCACTGGTTAGAAGTTTACCCAGCTTTCTAGAGATGCTGTCCGGGAATATTTTCATATGTTCATCTCACTTTTCAGCTTAGCTGCTGATCTATCTTGTAACTCGACCGTCAATACAACCAGTAGTAGCACTACTATGATATTTGTGATGGCAGAATTTTTCTATTGCTATTGTAACGGGCCGAGTTCAAGAAAGTCTCAAGGAACGTTAAGAATTTGCTAAGTATCACTGCGTGCACTTTATCACTGAGACATCAATACAGTTTGTTTTGTGATACGATGAAAGAACATACAACCGCCTTTAATGTAGCGCGTAGAAAATTTCATACTAAATCCTTCCACCAGTGAAATGAGGCTCAGGAAAATGAAAGACAATAACGAGAAAAGGTCATGGGTAATAGTTGCCCTCTGGTTTGGCTCTATTGCTCTAGTAGGGTTGCTGAAGCGCACGCTTGAGAGGCAGAAGCCTTTCTAAAGTATGCTAGTTTATGATATACTCCACTTCTCCGAAAAGAAAAATGTAGAAAATAATATGTTAGGTTCATGTCATGTTTTACGATCGTTCAAAAATATTTGTCAAAGCGGGTGATGGTGGAAACGGTTCTCGTCACTTTCGCCGCGAAAAGTTTGCACCGCTTGGAGGCCCTGACGGGGGAGACGGTGGTCGAGGTGGCAGTGTTTACCTGGAAGCTACTACCAACTTGAATACTCTGATAGATTACCGTTATAGCCATCAATTCAAGGCAGGCATGGGCGAACCGGGTATACGCCAGAAGATGCATGGAGCCAAAGGTGAAGACATTATTCTGACTGTGCCTTGTGGCACTATTATCCGTGATGCTGACACCAATGAATTGATCGCGGATCTCGTAGATGAGGGGCAGCGCGTGATGGTGGCGCGTGGTGGACGTGGAGGTCTAGGCAATGTCCATTTTGCTACCTCAACGCACCAGGCTCCCCAGGAGGCCCAGAAGGGTGAACCAGGTGAGGAACGCTGGATACAGCTAGAACTGCGCCTGATCGCTGATGTTGGACTGGTCGGCTACCCCAATGCCGGTAAATCGACCTTGCTCTCCGTGGTTACAGCGGCTCGTCCGAAAATTGCTGACTACCCTTTTACTACCCTCTCACCGAATCTCGGGGTTGTGGCTGTGGGTCAACCTGCCAGTGGGGATGAATTTGGCTTCGTGCTTGCCGATATCCCGGGGCTGATCGAAGGTGCTGCTCAAGGTGTTGGCCTTGGCCATGAATTCCTCCGCCATGTGCGGAGAACTCGTCTGTTGATACATATGCTTGATGGCGCATCCTATGAACGTGACCCGTGGCAGGATTTTAACACGATCAATCAGGAATTGCATGAATACGATGAACAATTGGCTCAGCGTCCGCAGATTGTCGTACTGAACAAAATGGATTTACCAGAAGCCCAGGAGCGCTGGCCAGCGCTAAAAGCACATGCTGAGAAGGCTGGCTATCCTGTTTTTGCCATTTCTGCTGCGTCGCACCAGGGAACAGACGAACTTATGCAGTTTGCCGCCCATCGATTGCATGAAATTCGTCAAGAGGAGGCAGAGAGAATAGCCGCATCTGTCACTATCGAAGCGTCTGGCGTTGTACTGCGCCCTCAACCCGAAGACGCATTTACCGTCTCAAAGGAAGAAGGTATCTACATTGTGCGCGGGAAGCGCGTTGAGCGTGCTGTCGGTATGACCGACCTGGAAAATGAAGAGGGCATGGATCGTTTGCAGGTAACATTGAGAAGGATGGGAATCACGAAGACCCTTGAGGAAGCGGGTGTCAAAGTAGGGGACACGGTCCGTTTCGGCAAAGTAGAATTATTCTGGGGTGAATAAGTTGGGTGGATTGATTGACCGGCCACTGTGTAACACAATTGAAGGATTATGTTATACTTGCTATGGGTCCTTAAACTTGCTGTGCGCTTTGAGCCTCAATATCATTAGCGCCATCGACAGAATGCGAGAAAAGCGGGCATATGGGAGAAACATTACACCTCCTCTTTCGCAGCCGTGAAAACGGCGTTTTTGAATTGCAAGTGAAGGAAAACTGGTCCGGGCGTACCGTCACTGGAAGTTTTGTCCCCCCCTACACAACCAGGCAACTCAATGCCCAGCAAAAAAAACTCAATGCCCTGAACAGTAGTGATCATGACCTACGCGAAATAGGGTACCGTCTCTTTTTAGCACTGTGCGGCTCCGAGACGCCTGGTACGAGCCGCCGGGAATTATCAGAACAATCGGTACAAGCGATGTTACGCGCTGTGATTCAACGGACGCTGCAACGCCGTGGCACGGTTGCTTTGACCTTTAGTTTTGGGCCAGGCTGCGACGAATTTGTGCGCTATCCCTGGGAACTGCTTCATAATGGGGAACATTTTCTCCTGGCTTCAGGTGTCTTCACGCTCACCCGAGCACTCTTACGTCCAGGAGAAATCGTAGGCTCTGATTTGCCTGTGTATCCGCCCATGCGCATGCTCTACATCAGTGCTTCTCCGAAAAATTGCATTCCATTAGAAACAGAGCGGAGTTATGAAGCGTTACAACGAGCAGTTGCTGGCTTAATTGAAGATGGACAGCTCTTGCTCGATAGGATAGAACAGGTAACGTTCGATGATCTGGTTGGATACCTCAGTATACGTGGTGGCGCTACTACCTTTAACGACAACGAGACGACACTGCCCTGTTATGTCGTGCACTTCGATGGGCATGGAGCTTTTGGTCGTCTTTGCCCTGATGACGATTGCCAGACGCTCAATGATGCTGAAGAGCGTACGTGTGTCGACTGCCATACCTCGCTCAGCCGGGTGAGAGCACAGACCTACCTGTGTTTTTGTGATGAAGTGGGCTGCAATAGGTATATCGATACTCAATCGTTGCGCGAACTTTTTATCAGTAGCGATGTACGCCTGGTCGTGTTGTCGGCTTGCGAAACGGCTACCGTTGGGGGGGAGACTTCCCGCCGTCAACATCGCACGATCTCGTTCGATACTACCCTGGCCACCTCTCTGGTGATGGCCCAGGTTCCCGCTGTTATTGCGATGCCGTTTTCGCTCCAGGATGACATCAGCCCCACCTTTATGTTTCATTTTTATGAAGCAGTCGCTCAAGGGCGCACACTGGAAGAGGCGCTTTCCCGTGCTCGCCATGCCATGTTGCCAAAGCATCATCATCAGGGATGGTTTATCCCTGTGCTCTATCGACACGTTTCAGAGGGACAGGAAGGCCCCGTCGCGCTGATCGCTGGCCGGGATGCGTTAGAAGAGCATGATCATCCACTGGCATACCTGGGAGCATCAGCCACCTTTATCGGGCGTGAGAAGGAACTCAGCGACTTGAGCGCTCTTCTCACTGAGGTTGCCAGAGGGGAAGGGCACGGACTGGGCGCGCAGGAACACGGGAAATTGCGCCCTGGGACGCACCATATTGCGTTGACTGGCCCCGCCGGCATTGGCAAGAGCGCGCTCGCGTATGAAGTGATACGGCGCAATCGCGCAAAGTTTTCGGGTGGAACGATTGGTATTTCATTACAGGGAGGCAAGCTGTTTAATGAAGCGCTGATGGATATCGCGCATCAATTGCATGTCTCAACGAAGACACTGCATCCAGACGATCGTCGCTATCGCCAGGAACTCGTCCTCAGTGTCCTTCGTTCATTCGCAACAAGAGATTTGCTCTGTTTGCTGTTTCTGGATAGTTTTGAAGATGTCAAAGAGCATAGTGAGTTGGAGTTATGGCATCGGTTCTTTAGTTCCCTGCCTCAGGAAGTGGTGGTTCTGGTCTCTTCTCGCTCGAATCCTGCCGCTATTGCGGTGGTGGAGGGCGCGTCCTACCGCTGGTATGAGTATGGCGTCGGCAAAATGTCCGATGCGGACCTCCTCCAACTCATTGCCGAACGTGCCGCTGAAAGCGGCCTGGATCAGCGCATTCACATTGATGATCCAAAGCAGCAACAGGTCTTGCGCGAGATCTGTACCTTACTCGACGGGTATCCTCTGGGAGCAGAGCTTATTTTTGGTGCGGCGCGTTCGATCGATGGCAAGGTCTTCACTCCTGAAGCTACGACACGCTCCTTAGAAGAGGTGCGCGATGAATTGCAAAACTCCCAGCTTGCAGGAATCTCCGCGGTTCTTGATGTCGCCTATCGACGTTTAACTCCGCTGACCCGCTTGCTCCTTTCGTACCTTGCCGCCTTTCGCTTACCGTTCAGTCGTGAGCAGATCATCATGGTCGTTGCGCCTGAAAATCAGGCTTCTGGTTCTCCGCAAGACGACGTGACACGAGAGCTTTCACACAATTGGAGTGCGGCGCGTGATGAGTTGGTGCAGGCGTCCTTTTTGCAGTTTGATGGACGCGTGTATACGATCCATCCGCAAATTCGTAATTTTGCACATCTGTATCTGCCGGTAGAAGAGCGTCGCCGTGTGCATCGAGTTGTGGCGTCCTACTATCGCAGCCAGCCGCAACCCAGTCCAGAAGAATGGTTTGCAGCCTATGACCACCTGGAAGGAGCAGGAGAGCTACAAGACCTGCAAGAGGCGATGCAATTGGCAGTCCGAGCCTCATGGGCGATGAATGGCCGTGGTCATGCTCCCGCCCTCCTGCGCATGCTGCGTCGAGCGGATGGCCATGCCTTGCGCTTAGAGAATAAAACCGTTGAAGGTCAGCTTCAGTGTTGTATCGGCGGTATCTTGCGCCAACTTGGTCACTATGTCGAGGCCCTCGGCTGCCTCACGCGCAGTCTGGCACTGCATCGTGAACAAAATGATCGCGATGAGACAGGTTGGGCGCTCTACGAATTAGCGATGCTCTTGCGGGAAGAGGGACACTTCCAACAGGCGGGGCTTCATGCACAGGAGGCTCTCCATCTCTTCCGCGAAGCTGGTGATCCCAAAGGGGAGGCGTGGATGCAGATGGTGATTGGTGAGGTGAGTCGCGGGTTGGGTGCGTATTATGAAGCCCTGGGGCATTTTGACCTTGCTTTGACGGGTTTCCGTAATCTGCACAATGACGAAGGCATTGCTTCGACCTTGCGCGACAGAGGGACAGTCTATGAAGCCCTGGGACGCTACAGCAAAGCATTGGCAGATTATGAGGAGGCCCTTCGCCTGTTCAATGCGCTCGGGCTGCGTGCGGGTCAAGCCTGGGTGCTTGCTGATAAGAGTGCCGTCTATACGGATCAGAGCAAGCTTGACCTGGCAGAACAGAGCTGCAGCGATTCCATTGCCATCTTTCGCGAACAGCATATCCGACGAGGTGAAGGATGGGCGTTACGTGCGATGGGTGATGTTGCACGCGAGCGCCACCAGAACGGGGATGCTCGGGGATACTATGAAGATGCGCTTACCATGTTCAGCGGTTTAGGGGACCGGGTAGATCAAGCGCGCGTCATGAATTGCCTTGGCGCAATCTCATTTGATGACGGTGAACACTTAGAGGCAAAAGAATACTACGAACAGGCACTTGCCATTGGTCAGGAACAGGGCGCACGTCAGATTGAAGGCCGCGCTTTGCGAGGATTAGGCGATGTGGCTCGCATTTTGCACCACTATACTGAAGCCGAGCGATCTTATCAAAGCGCTGTGACCATCGCCGTCGAATTGGATACGCCGGCAGAGCGTTGCGCTGTACTTCATCGTCAGGGAATATTGAGCTATGTCCAGCAGCAGTATCTTCATGCCCTGGAATATTGGGTACAGGCGCTTGCGCTTGATCAGCGCTTGGGACATCCTGCTCGCAAAGATCTTCAAGATAGAGTAGATCTGCTCGTCAAAGAGCAAAATTTGGCTGAAATCTACGCACAACTTTGCAAGCAATATGGGTTAGAGTAATCCGATAACTCAAGGCACTTGAGCTATTTTTTCCCATTTCTTCGACGTAGCATGGCTATTAAACCACAACCAAGCCCGAGCAGTTGGATCATGATCAGTTGTGGACCAGGTTTCTGGCCTGTAAAAAAGGTGAATGCCACAAGTACCAGTGAAATGATAAAAACAGCCCATAATAACCATTCGCTACGCAATCGTATCATTCCAAAGCCCTTTCAATCTGACCTTCTATTCTAATCACCTTTGCCAGATGCTAAGTGAAGGAAGCGAACAATCCAGTTCCTTTCTTCATCTGAGTGTATTGCATAACGACTAGCATCGCCATTGCCGTTGGCATTGGGAATATGAGCTACGTCACTACGGAGCGGTGACGTCACTTGATGCTCTTCGCCATCACTGTCATCACCGTCGAATGCAGCCTTCGCGGGAGTTGTTGTCCAACCTCTGAGATCGTCCATTGTCTCTTCTAAACGGATAGGCTCGTGAGGATTCGGCAAGTCTGCAGGGGGTAAATTGCCAGAAATCACTGGAGCAGGACGCATAATTTGCTCAAGCTTCATTGGCTGTGTTTCCTGCTTTTCTAAAGCAATGCGGCTCTCAACCTCAACGCGAAGTCGCTCGATCTCTGGTCGCAGAGCACGGTTTTCTATCGGAATACGTGTCCATTGTACCAGGGCGGCCGGAAAGTACCCTGCTCGGTAACAATAGAGACCGAGCATTGCTCGTGCGTCGTAGATATTCATCCGTTGCCAAAGCGCAAGCTCCTCAGCAGGTGTCTCTATCACATCTTCGCTTGCTTCTATAATTTCTACCAGGTGATACATGCGCAGTCCAATGACCTGGTAGGGGTAGCCGTAAAACAGGGCAAGTCTACGGCGCCGAGTGCGTTCAGCCGGGTGTTTGCCTACGAAGTAACGGCGTGTCCATGAACCACTCGACCAGATAAGCCAGGCAAGAATTAGCGCCAGGATACGAACAAGATAACGTTCCCATGTCTCCGGTGCGCTATACACCATTATGCCTAGCATCGCGAAACACGCTCCAAGTGCCCAGGCGCCATAGACTAAACGACGACGATCCCAGCCAATCAAATCAAAATGATGATGAAGAGGCGTGGCCAAAAACGGCTTTGGAAATTCTGTGTGGTGGACAGGCACAGAGGTACTGGCATAGCGCAGCATGAGGAGCCGCTTGCGGAAGAAGGGCGTCATTACTTTCGCGGAGATGAGCGCGGAGAGACCCTCTAGTACAAATGCACCCCCGATGAGCAGCAATAAACTTTCCTGGCGCGAAAAAATGGCAATCATCGCCAAAATTCCACCAAGTCCCAATGCCCCACTATCACCCATATAAACCTTCGCGCGTCTCTTGGCCGTGCCGCGTCTGGCTGCCCAGGATGAGGGCCAGTTCAACGGGAGAAAGCCAAGTGCGCTACCGGCACACAGGAGGGATAGAACCTCCAGCACGATACCTTCTGGGTGGTGGACAGGATCAAGGCTTCCTGTGATGATGATGCCAAAAGCCAGGGCCGTGCTGAACACCAGTCCACCTGCCAGCCCATCAATACCATCGCTAAAGTCGACCGAAAGGGATGTAACGGTGCCAATAACACTTGTTAGGAGGATAAGCAGAATCAGCCAGGCAAAGTAAGCAGTTTGCCCAAAGACCACAATGTGTCTGCAAAAATTGAGTTGATCGTGACGGCCAGGACAGAGCAGTGGACCGACGATGGGCAAATCAACATAAGGTGTGTATGGTTGTTTCCCATTGTCAGTGAGAAAGAAATACAGTAAAGCCGCCGCTATTGAAATCAGCAGCAATCCACCAAATTTTGCACGTTCTGAAAGTCCCTCATTACTATAGACTTTATGCCAGTCATCTATAAAGCCAACGGCCATATAACCTAGCGTAGCGCTGAGCCCTATGAGGAGAAGCGTCCACTGGACGCGGCTGAAGTGCAAGAAAAAGCCTGCAACGATAGCAGTTAACATAAGCGCCAGGATCATTGCAGGTCCACCAACCAGGGGAAGTTCTATAGTCTTGATGTCTCTTCCACTGGCAGGAAGGTCTGAGCGAATATCCGAGCGATGGGGACCAGGTTTAAATTCACCGCTACGAAATCGAGGAAATAGCGATTTGGCTGCATAACAGAGTAAAAAACTTATTGCTGTGCAGGCGACAAAAATGAGCAATAACCAGAGTGGCAATATTAACCATTGCTGAACCATATACACTCCCAAAGACGAAAAACATCCCAAACACATCACATGTTGAAACGTGAAAGAAGTATTGACAGTAACGCAGTGCGAAAACCAGGTACGTAAGTTAGTGAGTATCCCGACTGCTCTATCACGTTACTATAGCCGTCGTAATGCTTCGCGTGCTACTTGACGATCATCCCAGGGTAATTTCTGCCTACCTATAATAATACTCTGTTCATGGCCCTTTCCCGCCAGTATAACAGTATCACCTGCTTGCGCCTTTGCAAATGCTGTGGCGATAGCCTGCGTTCGATCTACAATGCAGAGAAAGTCCCGGCCCTGCCTTTTACCAGCAGCCTCGGCACCCTTAGCAATCTCCTGAAGGATTCGAGTGCGTTCCTCTTCACGAGGGTCCTCATCAGTAATAACGAAAAAATCTGTCATTTGTGCAGCAATACGCCCCATTATAGGACGTTTTTGTACATCACGCTCACCAGCAGAACCAAAGACAACCATTAATTTTCCACTGGTCAATGGCCGCAGCGTGGCAAGTACCTTCTCCAGGCTATCCGGAGTATGGGCATAATCGACGATAACCGTAAAGGGCTGTCCCTCGTTGATGCTCTCCATTCTTCCTGAGATACCCTTCACCTCTGCCAGTCCCTGTGCAATAGCGGCAGGACGTATACCTTGACTATAGGCCGTGGTGATCGCGGCGAGGCAATTACTCACGTTGAACCGTCCGACTAATTGTGTTTCGATCGTCGTCTCTCCCTCGGGCAGGAGTGCGCGAAAGCGTGTGCTATGAGCATTCAGTTGTATGTCTATTGCACGTACTGTAGCTGGTTGATCGATACTATAGTCAAGGATAGGAACGCGACAGTAGGGCTTCAAAACATCATAGCTTACATCATCACGGTTGAGAATGGCGACAGGATGAATACCGATGCCTTTGTCTCTATGGGGGTCCAGCATTTCAAAAAGACGTGCTTTGGCACGACGGTAATGAGCGAGGCTTTTATGAAAATCAAGGTGCTCATGGGTGATATTCGTGACGACGCCTACATCAAAATTGCTCCCACGAACACGTTGCAACTCCAGACCATGGGAGGTCGCTTCGATGATCGCGTGCGTAACGCCTGCATCAAGCATTCGCCGCAAGTACTGTTGTACTTCCAGCGCTTCAAGCGTGCTCTGTCGTGTGGAATTCTCCCATTCTTGTCCAGAGATTCTGAAGTTAGCGGTGGTCATCAAGCCCGTTTGTAATCCGGCTGCTTCCAATATCGCGCTGATTAGGTTGCATGTTGTGGTTTTTCCATCGGTGCCGGTAACGCCTATAGTGCAGAGGTGATGAGCTGGATAGCGGTAAAAGGCGCAGGAAAGATTTGCCAGGGCGACACGAACGTCGTTTACCTCGATATAAGATAGAGGCAAAGCAGTTGACGTTTCATGTTGCAACGGTTCTCCAAGCGCGGCAATCGCGCCCCGCTTGGCCGCATCGGCTAAAAACCTCCGTCCATCTGTATGGTATCCTGGAACAGCAATGAATAATCCGCCTTCTTGTACCTTGCGCGAGTCATACGCGATGCCTGTTATGTCAGTGTTGTCTATAGAGGCTGCGTACTGTGCCCAATTGGTGGTATCGGACGCAATGAATTGCGTGCTGTGTGCGGTTCCTACCACGTGCACGTTCAAAGGAGGCTGCTCTAAAGATGTGAGTAATGTTTTTAATTGCATTAAAACTCTTTTTTAGTAGTAAATGGTACGTGTACGATGATACGGTCGCATTTCAGCCGAATGTTGGCCAAGGAGCCACAGGCGTAGATCAATCTCGGCTGCAGTCATCGGATGATCATAACGGGCCAGTTCACGCCGCAATAGCTCACCAGCCCAGACTGTAGCCGCTCGCAACTCCACTTCCTCCTCAGTACCCGCCTCCAATAATTCTTGAGCATCGATACGCCGCGCTAATGACGGCTGATATTCAAGTACTCCGTAGTGACGCAGTACCTGCGGCAGCTTGTAATCAGCAAAGATGGTGAGCTGATCCATTGCGGTAAACGCTCCCCAGCTCTTGCCACCAAATGATCCATAGAGGTCCGCAACGCAAATCTGTGCCCGTTTTAAGAAGCGCACAAGACGATTCCGATAAAGAACGACATCGTTAAACGAGGAAAAGTCTTTTGCTAATAGTAACGTTAACTCAACTGCGTTTCTTTCTGCTCGCTCAATGGCATGAATAAATTGACCATCATAATGCTCGAGCAAGACTTGCCCAACTTCGCGAAGATTCTGCAGGCGTTGCTCAAAAAGAGGAATAGTATGTTCGCCGCGAAAGATCTGAGCTACATCCTTTTCACTGATGGTGCTGAGATATGCCGCATCCCACAAGGGAATATCCTCTTCTACCGCGCGTTTTAACGCAGCCGCTTCGGCTAGATAACCATTCAGCTTCTCTCCCCGATAATCGATAGACCAACGAGGTTGGCCTTTTTCCGCCCAGAAGCAGAAATTCATTGCATCGAGGGCAAGTATCCAGTTGACGGTACGCTCCGTTCCATCACAAAAATGGTAACGCTCATACCAGGTAGGACTAACGTGCTGTTCTTTATCATGCTCTAGCCACTGAAGTGCGAGCATTTCTACTCGTTCAGCATTGATCCAAACATACTCTCCTTGCTCGACCACAGCTTGCACGCTACTTAACACCCCTAAGCGATCAACTTTTGCAGGGAAATAAAGTTCCTCGTCATCAAAATCATTCATTTGTAGAAGCTCTGCCATTAGTATGCCTCTCATAGTTAATATCCCTGATTCTACAGGTATTGGGAAAGATAGTCAATGTTTAAGCCGTACACGCAGATCGTTAGCCTGTTATCACTACGAATGAGATACACAATCTCGTTTCTTGACGAGTTTAATACAATCATGTTATCCTTCTTAACATCATCCGTTGGTGATGATATTTTAAGCGGTTTTATGCCTCTATCTTTATTTGTAATTCAGGAGGTGTCTCTTGGCTTCATCGAAACGTACCGCAAAAGAAGAGCTTATCGCTCAGGACATGAAACGCCTGCACACGCTAGGCTATGCGCAGGAGCTTTTCCGTGCTATGGGTGGCTTCTCCAATTTCGCGATCTCCTTCACCATCATCTCTGTCCTTAGTGGGTGCGTGACCCTCTTTGGCTTGACCACTATTAACGGAGGGTATACCGCTGCCTCGATTGGGTGGCCGCTGGTTACCGTCTTTGTGGTGATCGTTGCGCTCGGCATGGCGGAACTGGCTTCTGCCTATCCAACGGCTGGCGGCCTGTATTACTGGGCCTCCAAGCTCGGCGGACCTGGTTGGGGATGGTTTACCGGCTGGTTTAACTTGATTGGCCAGGTGGCCGTGACCGCTGGTATCGACTATGGCGCAGCTATCACCATTGACACGTTACTGCATGCCTGGTTCCCTGCTGTCCCTGCCGTACTGGGAAACGTTATCAGCATTGACCCGGCCACACAACAGGTGACCTTGCTCATCTACGCCATCGTTCTGGCTGTGCATGCTCTGCTCAATATATTTGGGGTGCGCATTGTCGCCTTGCTGAATGATGTCAGCGTCTGGTGGCACATTGTGGGTGTGATCTTGATTGTCGCTGGTGTGGTAGGAGCGGCACTGTTCGCACTGCAGTACAATCCGGGAACTGCTGGTGTGTGCTGTGCCACGCAGGTGACGGGCTCTGCTGTTCACGGTCTGAATGCTGCTGGCACGCTGTTCACGGTGAATCAGACCTTCAATGCGACGGGCTTCCCTCTCTGGTATGCCTTCCTTTTAAGCCTGCTGCTGGCGCAGTACACGTTCACGGGCTACGATGCTTCCGCCCATATGACCGAGGAGACAATCGGGGCAGAGACGCGAGCGCCGTGGGGCGTGGTTATGTCGGTGGTTGTGTCAGCTATTGCTGGCTATGCTCTGCTCATGGGCCTGGTAGCAGCTTCTCCGAACCTGGGAGCGGCCGGTAGCTACGTCAATGCAGTGCTGTACATTCTGGAAAGCCGTCTCGGTTTTGCCGTGGGAACCGCTCTCTTCGCCCTGATCGCGGTGGCGCAGTTATTCTGCGGTATGTCCTCGATCACGTCGAACTCGCGTATGATCTACGCCTTCTCACGTGATGGCGCTGTGCCATTCCACACTATCTGGCATAGACTGGACAGGGGTCGCACACCGCGCAATGCTATTATCCTGGCGGCAGTGGCTGCTTTCGTGCTGGCTGTCCCCTCCTTATGGAGTGTCACGGCCTATCTGGCGGTTACATCTATTGCCGTCATCGGCCTCTATATTGCGTATGCCGTGCCCATTTATCTGCGCCTGAGGTCGAAGGACTTCCACCCTGGACCGTGGCACCTTGGAGCCTGGAGCAAGCCGATTGGCTGGATCGCTGTGATCTGGGTTGTCCTCATCTCAGTGCTGTTTATGCTGCCAACGTCTACTCCCATTACGCCTTTTGGTTTCAACTATACGCCTGTGGTAGTGCTTGGCACGCTCGTGATTATCACGATCTGGTGGTACGCCAGTGGGCGCAACTGGTTCAAGGGACCAATCACTCAAGGGACTGCGGCTGAACTAGCGGC
>DMFQ01000313.1:0-804 GCA_003450555.1 Ktedonobacter sp. | reverse complement strand
AGTAGAGACGCTTCATTTTAGAGAGAAAGAGGCATGTGCAGTAAAATGCACATGCCTCTTTCTCTCTTGATTGTACTTTTGTGAAAGGCAAGAAGATCGATCATGTCATGTTAAAAGATAATGTTGCCGAAAAAGCCGTTTTGTGGTCGAGGACATACACTATTGACAAACTCGCCCGTATCTCTTAGACTGAAAATATCTAGGGGAAATGTAAAAGGAGTAGTAGTTGTAAGGAATTGTAGCAACAATCATCAGGATTTGAACGACTCCTGTGCTCCCATACGCCAAGAGACACTATTTCTGAAAAGAAAGGCCGAGTCTTATGAAGAGCAAAGTTCATGCTTCTCAAAGTGGGACAAAATGGCAACATAGTATCGGCATGTTTGCTATGGTTTTGTTCCTCACAATCCTTATTGGTAGCTTAATTCTCGTATTAAACCTTGCTCATCAGAGTAAAAACGCAAATGCCAGTTCCTCCATTAGCTATTCCAAAGTGGCAGCCTCTCAAGTAGGTGTCTATGTCGGTTCAAACGATGGGGCGCTCTTTAAGTTGGATGCCCAGAATGGCTCGCAACTCTGGAGGTACAAAACCAAAGGGAATATCATTCCTGCTCCTCCTACTATCGTAAATGGCGTTGTCTATGTTGGCTCACAGGAAGGCTTCGTGTATGCCCTTAACGCTGCCGATGGAACGCCAAAATGGAGCTTCCAGACGCAAAGTGCTGTTTTATCCACTCCATTGGTCGCTAATGGCGTGCTTTATGCTGGCTCTAGTGATGGATACCTCTATGCCCTCAATGCCCA
>DMFQ01000068.1:414-2982 GCA_003450555.1 Ktedonobacter sp. | reverse complement strand
CCTTGCCCGATCACTTCTGTTGGGGCATCAATAGGCGACGCAAGCGTCCCCACCCGACCTCCACATCCTCCCTCACCCCTACAGAGACAACACCTTCACCAGCCGCTCCCCCACCTCCCGCAACACATCATCACCTTTGCAGAAAGCAAAACGCACATAACCGCGCCCAATATGCGCGTGTTCCTTGCCGTAAAACGACTCCGGTGGAATGCCGGCCACCCCTACTTCCTGAATCAGGTAGCGCGTGAATTCGAGCGACGTCCCATTGAACACATCCGAGTAATTCGCCATAATAAAGTAGGTTCCCTCGGGTGCCAGATACTTCAGGCCACCCCTGTCGAGGGCCGACATCATCAACTGACGCTTCGTCTCATACATCGCCTGGAATGCTTCATAGTAGGTATCGGGCAGATTGAGCGCATAAGCAACCGCCTCCTGCGTGGGATGGTGGACCGCAAATGTTACAAACTGATGCGCACGTCCTACTCCCGTCACAAGATCGGGAGGACCAGAGACCCAGCCAATCTTCCAACCCGTGGCGCTGAACAGTTTTCCCGCGCTGCTCACAGTGATCGTGCGTTCAAACATGCCCGGCAGCGTGGCAATGGGGATATGGCGAGCGCTGCCAAAGGTCAGGTGCTCGTAGACTTCATCGGCAATGACCGTTACATCGTGTTCAATACATAGTTCAGCGATCAGCGTCAGTTCCTGGCGGCTAAACACCCTGCCAGAGGGGTTCTGCGGCGTGTTCAAGAGCAGTGCGCGCGTTTTTTTGCTGAAGGCCGCGCGCAACTCGTCAGGATCAAACGTCCAGCTTGGAGGATGCAAGGGCACGAAGACCGGCACCGCGTGCGCCATCACAATATTTGGCACATACGAGTCGTAGAACGGCTCGATCACAATCACCTCGTCGCCCGGGTCAACCAGCCCCAGTATAGCGGAGAAAATTCCCTCGGTGGCTCCCGAGGTAACAACCACACCATGTGCCGGATCAATTTCCAGGTTATAGAAGCGTGCCGCGTGATCGACAACCGCTTTGCACAGAGACGCGGTACCCGGGCCAGGAGCATACTGGTTATGCTGGCCGGACTGCAATGCCTGCACCACCTGCGCAATAATATCAGGCGGCGTATCAAAGTCAGGCTTCCCCTGCCCCAGATTCAGCGCATTATACTGCTGGGCTAAGGTATTGATCTCGGTAAAAATTGTCGTACCAAACGTCGCTACACGTGAAGCTGGGGTGGACATAGAACACTTCTCCGTTGCACTAAACAACAGCACCGGCCAGATTATACCAGGTAATACCAGAGGTACAGGACGGCGTTCAATTACTCCGTAGAAATTAGCGGGCTGGGAAGACATTGTTGTCTCCCCTTTTCACCCAAAACGAAGTTAATAAAGTCTACCATGTCCAGAACGTTTTTCCAAATTAAGGCTGCTATGCTGCAAATGAAATGAAGGGATAGCAATAGCAGGCTTCATAACATACACGTCTTCCACTATAATATGAAGTACTCTGCCATAAAATCTTTCTCTAAAGTAGGATACCAGGAAAATGCGAGATGGAAGATAACACAGCATCACCCTATGGAAGTACACCCTCTAAAAGTCTATTGCTCACCGCTGCGAGGCGCTTAGCATGGCTCCCCATGGACCTGCCCCCTCCAGCTTCCTATGAAGTGCTGCTTCAGACGTGCACAGGCGCCATCAGTATTGGCAGCGAGTTGCCGCTCTATTGTGGCACGGCACGCGCTAGCCAACCCACACGCTATCCCCGTATGACCGGCTACGAAAGCCTGGGAATCGTGTTGGCCTGTGGCTCGTCGGTACAGCACCTCCACAGAGGAGACCGTGTCGTCTCCTTTTATGGACACCGGACGCACAGCATCGTGCCAGCGGCAAAAGCGCTGCTCGTCCCTGATAGCATCTCTGATGCCCTGGCACTGCTGGCTATTTTAACCTGCGATACCGCCAAAGGTGTGCGAAAAGTGGCTCCCAGCTACGATGAACCTGTACTCATCACCGGTGCCGGGGCAATAGGACTCCTGACGCTCTTCATTCTCAAAGCCTATGGTGTCTCTATCGTTGACGTGGTCGAGCCATCTGCGGAGCGACACGCGTTGACCCTGCACCTCGGAGCAAGCAGGGTCATGCACCCGCGCGAGATGCCTCCAAGCAGCGAAACCTATGCCGCCGCTTTCGAGTGTTCAAGCAGTGCCGAAGCCTTCGCGTTGCTACAGCACAACATGCGCCCGGAGGGACGTGTCTGCATCCTGGCGGATGGCAATCGCGAGCCGCTTGTCCTGGCACCCGCCTTCCACGAAAAAGAGTTATCCATCGTTGCATCCAGCGACGGATGGGACTACCAGGCACACGCGGCCTGGTATTTCAACGAAGTGCAGCAGCATCCCTCCCACCTCGAACGCCTTTTTGACCTGCATGTATCAAGTAATGAACTGATCGCCACCTTTGCACAACTGGCAACAGGCTCTATCCACCCAATCAAAGTGCTGGTACACTATGAACCATTCTAAAATGTACGGGCAGAGCTTGCCTCTGCCCTGCGAC
>DMFQ01000068.1:0-261 GCA_003450555.1 Ktedonobacter sp. | reverse complement strand
TTGCCTCTGCCCTGCGACCCTGCGACTACTTGCATATCACACAACAAGAAGGTCTCACCTCCCTTTCCTAATAAGGATAGAGCGTTTATAATAACAAAAGTATCATCTTGTCTAACAATAGTAATCTATAAAGCCCTGAAACTCGTAATTAAGGTCAAGCGAACAGAATGGAGAGACCCACAATGACCTGCGAAGAATTCGAAGACATATCAGGAGCCTTTGCCCTGGATGCAATCACACCTGCTGAACAGCAGGCAGCCG
>DMFQ01000333.1:8681-9067 GCA_003450555.1 Ktedonobacter sp. | reverse complement strand
CCATTTGTATGGGAACAGTTTTAGCGGCTCTATCGTGTTAATCATTCGTTTCGATTATGATTTTGATGACAATAATATATTGGAAGAATAATGAAATCTGACGTATGATTCTTAATAATAAGGGACCACATGTTCGCACAGAACGTATGCATTTTGCCAAAGGGAAATGTTAGATTATGAAGAACTCTCACGATACATCTATCGTCACTAAAGAATCAAAAGATACGTTACGGGCAGGGAGACAAGCGCAGGAGCAGGTTCCTGCTCCGAGAAGCAGGTCGGGTATTGCGAAAAGGCCAGATATTGCGAAAAGTATTGGGTGGATTTTGCAGGGGGGTGTTATGCTTAGCGCGCTGGTCATTGTGCTTGGACTGCTCCTGTTGCCC
>DMFQ01000333.1:7110-8539 GCA_003450555.1 Ktedonobacter sp. | reverse complement strand
ATGCTTGGACTGCTCCTGTTGCCGTCACGACCAGGTGGATTAACTCCAGAGCGCGTGCTTGCCTTTCCCCAAACCTTGAGCCAGGTTGGAGCGGGATTACTGGTGTTACGGCCACAGGCTGTCATTACGTTGGGCCTGCTGCTGCTAGTTGCCACACCTATTGTACGGGTCGCTGCCTCTATTGTGGCATTTGCTATTGAACGAGATCGTCGCTATGTGCTGATTACGCTCATCGTCCTGGTGATTCTATTGTGCAGCCTGTTCTTTGGTGGAATAAGCCCGACGAATGGGCATAGTAACGATGTGTCCCACCTACATTTTTCCTTGAACGTCGTGCTACTCATTTTCATAGGATCATTGCTGGCGGGGGTTCTTGGTTCGTTGGTCGGACTTGGTGGGGGAGTGCTGATTGTTCCTATGCTCACGCTGCTGTTCGGGTTTCCAATTTCCTTTGCCATTGGAGCCAGTATTATCTCTGTCATCGCTACCTCGAGTGGGGCGGCGGCAGCTTATGTGCGAGACCATCTTACTAATATGCGCGTGGGCATGTTTCTGGAACTGGCAACTACGACGGGAGCTGTCAGCGGCGCATTCCTGGCCGGCTTGTTGGCGCCTGGACTGCTTGGGGTTGTCTTCGGCTTCATCTTACTCGTTTCCGCTGCTCCACTCGTGTTCAAGATAGGAGAGGAACTGCCTCAGGGTGTGAAGAATGATCGCTGGGCGAATGTACTTGGTCTTTCCAGTACCTACCCGGATCCACAGTTGGGACGTGAAGTGGCCTACCAGGTGAAACGTACCCCGCTCGGTCTAGCCATGATGTATATTGCTGGACTCATTTCAGGACTGCTCGGCATTGGCAGTGGGACGTTCAAGGTTCTTGCGATGGATACCGTGATGCGGCTTCCCTTGAAAGTGTCCACTACTACGAGCAATTTTATGATTGGGGTAACTGCCGCGGCCAGCGCGGGTATCTACTTCTCGCGTGGCGATGTGCCACCACTTGTAGCTGCTCCTGTCGCTCTGGGTATTTTGCTTGGCGCCCTGATAGGGGCTCGTTTGCTCATGCACCTCAGCAACAGAATGTTGCGCTTCATATTTTTGCCTGTGATAGTGGTTGCTGCTTTTGAGATGATCTTGCATGGTCTGGGAATTGGCCCATTTTGAGGAAACTTCAAATATATGGTTCGTGATCCATGTGTTGCTGACAACTTCTTTGAACTCTGTGTATTATCATACGTACAGTGTTTATAGGGCGCATCTACATACATAAAAATATGGATTAGAAGGAGCATGAGCTTTTTATGCTGGAGCAAAAACCTGAGAATAGGGATCTCAATCTACCCACTTTTTCCGATGAAGATGATGACGATGATAAGAGAAGTGAACTAGAACAGAAAAGGGCGAGGCGACGCCGCCGGGCTATTGTTAT
>DMFQ01000333.1:6473-6999 GCA_003450555.1 Ktedonobacter sp. | reverse complement strand
AGAAAAGGGCGAGGCGACGACGCCGGGCTATTGTTATCGCGCTGGTACTTTTAATTATTATTTTGGTGCCTATTGCCTTCTTCGCTTTGCGAGGGCTGCGCGCGCGGAATCTCGTCTACCAGTATAAGCAAGTCACCCAGGGGAACATTGCGCTGAACGTCAGCGCGACCGGGCCGGTAGAGGGGACCATCTACAATGCAGACTTTCTGGCATCGGGAAGAGTCACAGAGATTGATGTGAATGTGGGGCAGCAGGTCAAGGCGGGACAGACGCTGGCGAAGATTAATAGTACCGCGCTGCAAGATGCGCTCAAGCAGGCGCAAGCCTCGTTACAACAGCAAAAAGATTTTGGGACGCAGGATGCGATCAATGTGGCGCAGGCACAGGTAAATACTGCGCAGCATAACCTTGATAACGCGACGCTGAATGCTCCTCACGCAGGAGTGGTGACGGCAATTAATGGCGCGATTGGTGGTATGGCCGCAAGTGGTGGAGGTAGTGCAAGTGGTGCCAGTAGCGCGGGCTT
>DMFQ01000333.1:5963-6373 GCA_003450555.1 Ktedonobacter sp. | reverse complement strand
GGCAGCCGTGCGTTTCACGGGACAGTCAGCGCGATAGCACCACTGGGTCAGAACGCATCCAATGTGGTAACGTATCCTGTGACGATCAATGTCGATATGAAGGGCTTGCAGGGGACGAATGTGCTGCCCGGGATGACGGCCAATGTGACGATTACGATCGCAACGCATGCCAATGCCTTGCTCGTGCCGGTGGATGCCATCAATTTTGCCCAGGCGGCGCCCGCGTCGCTGCTAAGCAGCAGTTGATCGTGCAGCGGTGCTGTCGCAGGCGCAGCAGATGATGGCGAGTTTACAGAGCGCGGGAACGAGCGACTCGAAAGGCAATATGACGGCATCCTATGTGCTGGAGCGAGCCAACAATCAGTGGACAGCGAAGCCGATCGTGTTAGGGCTGACGGATGGGAATTCGT
>DMFQ01000333.1:3065-5781 GCA_003450555.1 Ktedonobacter sp. | reverse complement strand
AATGAGCTGTTGAGAGGAAATAGATTATCGTTATGGCTATGAATAATTACCAGCCCACGTCGCATACTATGCAAGATGGAGCGGTTGTTAATGGGCTTGCCGCCAGGTCTGATAGAGAAGCTACTGAACGAAAGGAAGCTCTGGTTGCTCAAGCAGGGATGGAGGCGGTGGTTGAGATACGTGATTTAACGAAAACGTACAAACTGGGGCAGACGAAGGTGCGGGCGCTGCGTGGAGTCTCGCTCGCGGTACAACGCGGGGAGTTTGTCGCGATAATGGGACCATCGGGAAGTGGCAAATCGACGCTGATGAACCTGGTGGGCTGCCTGGATCGTCCGACGAGCGGGGAGTATCGTTTGACAGGCAAGACTGTGAGCAAGATGCCGGCAGATGAACTGGCCGATATTCGCAATCAGCAGATAGGATTTGTTTTTCAGGGCTTTAACCTGCTGACGCGCGCAACTGCGCTCAAGAATGTTGTGCTGCCGCTGATGTACGCGGGACTCTCAGGTCAAGAGCAGTTGCGACGCGCGCGTAAAATGCTCCAGCTCGTCGGGTTGGGTGCACGTATGAATCACAAACCAGCTGAACTTTCCGGTGGGCAACAGCAGCGCGTAGCGATTGCGCGAGCGCTGGTAAATAACCCGGCACTGCTGCTGGCCGACGAGCCAACGGGGAATCTGGATAGCCGCACCAGCCTGGAGGTGATGGTTGTGCTGCAGGCTTTAAACCAGCGGGGACTGACGATACTGCTTGTCACGCACGATGCCGATATCGCGGCATTTACGAAGCGGCAGGTGGTGTTTCGGGATGGGCGGATCGTGCGGGATGAAGTCGTGGCTGCTCCACGCTTAGCGGAAGTTGACTGGTTGGCCACAAGACAGTCAACGCGGATCCAGCATGTTGCGCACGTGCAGGCGGATAGCGCGCGCGAGAGCGAGGCAGAGTCGCAATGAGTAGCTCGACAAAAATACAAGCGGAGCCAACCCGCGAAACTTCGATCATAAGACCAGGTCAACAGCGTCTTAAGGCAAAGCGGAAGCGGGGCCTGATGATTGGAGCTAATTTCGGCAGCGCGCTGGATGCCTTATGGGCTAATAGGTTGCGCTCGTTGTTGACGACGCTGGGCGTGGTGATCGGAGTAGCGGCAGTGATCGCAGTTGTCATTTTAACGCAAGGGGCAACGGCCTTCCTCAACCAGAGCCTGACCGCACTGGGCACTAACACGCTGGTGATCTTCCCTGGTACGGCGGCTTCCTCGCAATCGCTGACGCTCGATGATGAGAAGTCATTGGTGAAGGTAGCGCACGTGGCGAATGTCAGCCCTGTGCTCACCATTAGTGCACAATCGGTCTTCGGTAACCAGAACTGGAATACGCGCGTGCAGGGAGTCTATCCGAATTACCAGAGTATTCAGAGCTGGCAGATGGCCAGGGGGACCTGGTACAGCACAGATGACGAAACGGCGGCGCAGCCTGTGGCGGTGATTGGCCAGACGATCGTGGATAATCTTTTCGCGACGACAGGAACCAATCCTATTGGTCAGACGATACGCATCAATGGTCAGCTTTTTCGCGTGGTTGGACAATTGCAATCCAAGGGGGCACAGGGTTTTACCAATCCTGACGACGTGATCTTTGTGCCGTACAGCACCGCGCTATCCCGTTTGAAGAACTCGACCTACATCGATCAGATTCAGGTCCAGGTGGACAATGCCAACAATGTCAACCAGGTGCAGCTCATCGTCACAGCACTGCTGGAGAAACGCCACCATATCACAGCCGGAGTAGCGGATGATTTCAGGGTGCGCAACTCGAATCAGCTGGTGCAGACGGCACAACAGCAATCGACTGTACTGGGGGCTTTGCTGGTGGGTATCGCGGCCATCTCTCTCTCTGTTGGGGGAATCGGTATTATGAATATAATGCTGGTTTCAGTCACGGAGCGCACGCGTGAAATTGGGATACGCATGGCGATTGGGGCGAGACAACGCGATATCCGCAACCAGTTCCTGATCGAGGCCCTGACGCTGAGTTCCCTGGGGGGGATAATCGGCATCACGCTGGGCATATTGGGTGGATTCGCGCTCGTTTCAGCTTTTCACTTGCCGTTTGTGCCAAGTATTCCAGCCGTCTTGCTGGCCTTTGGCGTCTCGGCAGCAGTAGGGGTCGTCTTTGGCCTGTATCCCGCTGTACGTGCCTCAAAGCTCGATCCGATCGTCGCTTTACGAACGGAATAGAAGGAGAGGTGTGTGAGTTGTGGATCTCATTCGTATTTTGTTAAAGCGTTTTCGTATTCATCCTTATGAACTGTGTATGTTTGTGGTGGTGGCGCTAGCTACGATAGTGCGCTTTGTGCTTATAGCTAATAATTGGCCGGTTACTAATAGTGATGAAGGGAATATGGGGCTGCTGGCGATGCATGTTGCTTATCGTGGAGAGCTGCCTATTTTTTTCTATGGTTTGCCGTACATGGGTCCGTTGGAAGGATATATCGCTGCGCCACTATTTCACCTTTTCGGAACTTCGCTCTTCACGCTGCGGTTGGGGTTGTTGCCGCTGTTTGCCCTGTTCCTCATCAGTATGTATTACCTGACGCGCCTGCTCTATACTGAGAGGTTTGCCTTAGCTATCGTGGTATTGCTCAGCTTTGGGTCGCAGCTCGTCATTCTGCATGAATTGAAGGCCGTGGGAGAATATCCCGAAATGGAGCTATG
>DMFQ01000333.1:1594-2845 GCA_003450555.1 Ktedonobacter sp. | reverse complement strand
TTGCTGGGACTGGTGGTGGGTGTCGCAATCTGGGTTGATTTCTTGATACTGCCGGTTGTGGCGGCGGCGGGACTGCTGCTTGCGCTTTTTTGTTGGCGTGAGATACGGACGTGGACAGGGCTTAGCCTGTTGCTGGGAATCATCATCGGGGCGTTCCCTCTGATTTTGTACAACGCTACAGCGCCCCTGGCTGAAAACTCTCTGGTGACTCTTTATGCTATTCATCGCGCTGGCGCAGAGCAGGTGGCGGCCCAACATCTACCATTTTTACGGCAGGTGATTGGCGCGATAATGATTAGCTTGCCCCTGACAACCGGGGCGAATACCTCCTGCCCAATTGAGACGTTCCCACTCTTTGGGGCGCCGACAGGGGCATTTCTGCAATGTGCCGTGTTCGAGGGATGTTGGGGAATTGGATTTATTGTCCTGGGAATTATTGCCGCCGTTCTCGCTGTCCGTGGCATATGGCCCTATTGGCGGAGATCCACAAGGCAGGAACGCTCTTTCGAGCAGAGGCAAACCGTGATCCGCGAGTGCGCTCGACTGATGCTGCTGGTCAGTGGCGGGCTAACATTGCTTTCGTATATGCTTAGCCCAGTCGCAGCAGTGCTTCCTGATATCACCTCGCGCTACCTGATATGTTTACTGATCGCGATTCCCGCTGTATTGTGGCCGCTGTGGGACGTAGGGGATAGTAGCAGACTCCTGATATTACCTGGTGTAAGGACAAAGGCTCTGCTTCTATTGAGGGTGGGAATAGTGTTACTGGTGGCAACGACATTTTTGTTGGGGACTGTCAGAACATTTGGAGAGGTGCCCGTGGCTCAGGCCGTTTATAATCAGGAAGGCGCCCTGGTGCAAGATCTGCTGCATATTGGCGCGACGCGCATCTACTCTGAATATTGGACGTGCAATCGTCTCACCTTCCGCAGCAAGGAACGGATCATTTGCAGCGCGCTGGATGAGCAACTGAAGCCAGGTTTTGATCGCTATTTGCCGTACCGGGCGCTGGTAAGGGCGACTGCGCATCCCGCTTATGTATTTCCGCTGCATTCCGCACAGTCGGCGACTTTAAAGAGGGAGATGCTAGCTTCTAGTGGGCATTATAGGCATTATGTTTTTGAGGGGTATGATGTTTATCAGGTGGAGGGGGCTTGATACGGTGGTGGCTTGTATGTTACAAGGGAGAGATGTCGTTGAGGGAGGGTAGTTCCTCTGAATTTCGCTCGTTATCGTGGTATTGTGACGCAG
>DMFQ01000333.1:491-1462 GCA_003450555.1 Ktedonobacter sp. | reverse complement strand
GGGCCAGTGTTTTCGACATCGGCGACTGTTAGGAGATCGCTGACAGTTTTTTGCTCCCGAGCGGAGAAAACGGCACTGGTGGATGGGAATTGCTCAGGCGCTTTGACTTGCGTAAGCCCATTGTTGGCTGGAGAGGACATGGAGGTGTAGGGACGAGACTGGCGATCAGCAACGGTGGCTTGTGGGAGGGCATTGTTATTAGGGAATGGGCCAACTGCCAGTGAAGGGAAGACGTTATTATTTGGAAAGACACCTGTATTGGGTGCAGGGGGAATTGGCTGGTAGGCGTTGTTAGGGTAAGCACCAGGAGCTGGAGGAGGTAAGGCGTTGTTATTTGGCATATTGAACGGCATGTTGTAGTCCTGGTTGGGAGCCTGAGCAAGTGCGTCGCTCGGAGCCTGGGTTCTTACATCTGGAGTTCCTGTAGCAATACCAGAATTTAAGAGCCAGCTGTTCCAGCCGCTCTGTACTTCTGTAGTGCCGTTAAGGCTACTCGAGCGAGTACGTCTCCAAGGTTGAGCGCCGCTGGGTTGGAGGTTTCCTGCCTGTAGAGTTGGACTGGGTAAGAGCCTCCTACGGAGTAAAGTAAAGCCAATCAGCAGTGCGCCTGCGAGAGCTAAGAAAACGAGCAGGCTAATGGTTATAGTTGCGACTGGAAGGCTAAAACCGCTGCCAGGGGAAGTTGGAGGTGTGTTGTTATTGCCTCCACCATTGCTATTGTTTGTTGTCGAGGTTGGCACGCCAGATATGGGTGTTGGTGTTTGAGTCGCATTGGTAGTGGGAGTTTTCACCGGTTGGGCAGTCGCGGTCGACTTAGCCGTCGCAGTTGGAGTTGCGCCAGGTGCTATTGTCGGTGTAGCAGTAGGTGTCGCAGTCGCAGGGGGAGCCGTGGGTGTCGCGGTCGGTCTGGGCGTAGGCGTCTTCGTTGGAGTAGGTTTGGGAGTGGGGGTAATAGGAGTAGGAGTAGGAGT
>DMFQ01000333.1:0-219 GCA_003450555.1 Ktedonobacter sp. | reverse complement strand
GTATTGGTAATGGTAGGTGTTGCATTGGAATTTTGGGTAACCTGGTGCACGGTGGCAGCATAAGAGTTGGCGCTTACTATTACCAATGAAATGAGCATGAGTAAGAGGCAGAGCGTGCCTGCGACGATTTTTGCATACGGGTGAGCTTTGTTATTGCTCATTTCATTCGTTTTACTATCCATGTTTACGAAGCTTACCAATCTTCCTCAATGAAGGTGA
>DMFQ01000118.1 GCA_003450555.1 Ktedonobacter sp. | reverse complement strand
AGGCGACAGGAGCAGGGCGGGGGCAAGCCCCGCCCGTACATTTTTGACGTTAAGGAGGCAATAGATGAGTGTTGAGTTACGCCGCGCACGAAATCGGCAGATGCTCATTTTCTTGCTTGTCTGCGTTGGTATGTTGACACTCATAGGCAGGTTGTATTACTGGCAGATAGTGCGGGGAGATAGCCTGGCGCAACTTGCGACAAATGAGCACATTCAAAACCAAATACTGAATGCTCCTCGTGGCTTGATCTACGATGCACAAGGACATATTCTGGCAACCAATGTGGTACGCGACGATGTTTACATCGAGCCGATTCAGTTCTCGATTGACCATTCGTCTGATACCTTCCAGGGCGCACTGGCGAAACTGGTTGACTCGTTGCACAGGGTATTGCCCTCGATTTCTCAAGAGACCCTTTATAAGGATTTCAACCTGGAGTTACAGACGGTGCGTATTGCCAGCCGTATTGACCCGGGACAGAGCGCACAATTGCGCAGTTTGCAACTGCCGGATATCTTCCTGGAGCCGCGGACATGGCGTATCTATCCAGATGGCTCGTTAGCTGCTCAAATATTGGGCTATGTCCAGCAAGATGATCAGAAAAGTATGGGCATCTATGGAATTGAGCGGCAGTACGATCAACTACTGGCCGGTAAGCCCGGCAGCTTTACGGCGGAGTTTGATCTGAACGGCAATCCATTGGTTGTGGGTGCCAGCTCTGAGCAGCCAGCAGTCAATGGGGCTGATTTGACGCTGACAATCGACAGCGCTATGCAGTACATGGCGCAGTCAGCGTTAGCCGACGCGGTGAAGACACTGGGGGCTGAGAGTGGCTCGGCTATCGTCGTGAATGTGCGTACCGGGGCAATTGTAGTGATGGCTGGTGCGCCAACATTTGATCCGAACCAGTATGGCAATTCTGCGGCGCTAACAGGTTGTCTCGGTCAGGAAAGCGTCTTTTTCAATCCATCGTTGGATTGTGCATATGAACCGGGTTCGACATTGAAGGCCGTTACCATGGCGGCAGCCCTGGACCAGGGGCTGATAACGCCGGATACGACGTTCAATGATCCAGGATACAGGACGTTCAACGACGCGCAGATGGTGGTGAATTGGAACGGGCTTAGCTATGGCACAGAGTCGATGACGCAAGTGCTGGAGCATTCAGCCAATGTTGGCGCAGCCTACGTGGCGCATGACATTCTTGGTCCTGATCGCTACTATCCCTACCTGACGAAATTTGGTTTTGGTAAAGCGACCGGTTTTAGTAATCAGGAGGAGTCTGGATTCTTTCGCACACCTACCAATAGCCCAAAGTCATGGTCGCCCAGTGATCTAACGAGGCAAGCTTTTGGACAAAGCATTTTAGCAACGCCACTACAGGTCGCGATGGCATACGCAGCGATTGCGAACGGTGGAGTGATGATGCATCCGTATATGGTGGCATCCATCAATAATAACGGTTCCATGGTTTCAACACAGCCCGAGGTGTTGCGGCGCGTCATTAGCACACATGC
This sequence comes from Ktedonobacter sp., assembly GCA_003450555.1. GTDB lineage: Bacteria > Chloroflexota > Ktedonobacteria > Ktedonobacterales > Ktedonobacteraceae > UBA11361. The sequence goes on along the minus strand of DMFQ01000118.1, from coordinate 3,741 downwards.
GGCGGCATTATTGACAGGCATGCTCATGCATTCAGCCACTGATGGTTTCGCTCAACCAGCGCAGGTTCCGGGCTATACAATCGCGGCCAAGACTGGTACTGCGACGACGCAGGGACTCTCGAGCGATCAGACGGAGGCCTCGGTGGCGGGATTTATTCCCGCGACGAATCCGATGTTCGTGATCCTGGTGAAAATAGATCGGCCCCAGCAAACGATCTACGGTGGGACTGCGGCAGCTCCACTGTGGAAGGCCATTGGACAACAGTTAATGTGGTACTATCATGTCCCACCTGACGGGGCATAGGCGTTCAAGAATGGATGCGTTGATAACGGAAGCGATGTGATTATGAAGAGGAACAAATGGGATTACAGGAAAACAAGAATTTGAGCATACGCAAGGATGCATGTACGAATACATCTTTTGACAGCGCGTATTATGAGCGTTTAACACAGAATAGATACCAACGGCCTGATGTGCTGAGCGAAACCTGGCAGGAGCTATTAGGTACCTATCCAGTGGAGACATTGGCAAAGAGTGGCGAGGAAGTGACATCAGTAACGCCAATGACTGTACCCGCGTTCACCGATGATCCCTGGAACCAGCTCTTGCATATACAGGGGGTGGAGATGATTGACCTGCAACAGGAGAGACTAGAAACAGCGCATGTCGCATTCAGTGATGTAGAGGTGGAACAAGCCTTGGAGGTAATGTGGGAACAACCGGCTGAAGAAAACGGTCGAGGGTAGCAGGTCTTACACGAATAGGATTTTAGGGAAGAGATGGCTCGACCCGTAAGGACGAGAACGGTGTGGGCGCGATAAATCGGGTCCCTACGTCGCTCTAAGTGGTGAGCATGCAAGGCAGCAGCATCCGGGAGATGATGAAGGCAGGTAGAAACGTAGGCGGCACTGCCCGGGTAACGGATCAGTTCGGTGTACCAGGGCGGACGCAAGGTCCCAGGAAGACCACAAAGGTTGTCCCTCGTATACCCACGACGGGGTGGACCAGGGCGACCGCAAGACGTTAAAGGCGCCATCGCGGTCAGCGTGGATTACCGCAACGGAGCAGCACGGTGGACTGGTGTGAACGCCAACCAACAGTCTGAAATAAGTATAATAGAAATTCCGTTCTATGTCAAGCTTTTAAGTGGGAAATGTGAAAACTCATGGTACTAGGCTTTCGGAGACAATTGAACAAAGGTACAAAAGCGCGGTCATCTCAGACTTCTCGCCGCGCGGGAAGACAACGTGATCATCTCCCGCTCCCGATGCGTTCACCTGTACTGGAGTCAATGGAACGTCGTAAAGCCGATCTCCTGAGCACAAGAGGTGCAAGCACAAGTAGAAGCAGGGGGACTGCTGCACCCGCTAGAAGAGTGAGCTATGCCGCGGATGAGTCAGTGGCGGTCCGTCCAGCAATGCCACGAAAGAGCTTGCCACGGTCCAACAAACGAAGCGTAAACGCCGTAAAGCAACAGCGGACGGGATTAACAGCTAGCTGGCGTTTGCAGGGACTATGGGAGCCGGGTCAACAGGACGCAGCGGTGCAGGTTATCAGCGAAGAGGAACAGAAGAAGTTGGCGCAGCTGGAGTTGGACATGCGGTTGCCGCGCGTTGCCGGTAAGATCGATTCCTGGCTCTTAATCATCGTGCTGGCGCTGCTCTGTATCGGCCTTGTGATGGTCTACAGTTCGAGTGCTTTCATGGCCGCGCGCACCTACGGTGATGCTTCGTACTTTTTTCAGAAGCAACTGCTTTCGGTGATCCTGGGTATCATCGTCATGCTGGTAACGATGCGTGTAGATTATCGCCAATGGCGGCGTTTCTCACTGGCCGGTATGGTGATTATCCTGCCGCTACTGGTTATCGTACTCAGGTTTGGTCATGTAGCATTTGGTGCGTCACGCTGGTTGACATTCGGCTCATTTTTCTCGATTCAGCCGAGCGAAATCACCAAATTGATACTGGCACTTTATATCGCGGACTGGCTGGCGCGCAAGGGGAAGCAGGTTGGCACATTTCTCTATGGCCTGGCACCATTTGTGATCCTGGTCGGAGTGGTGTTGGGACTGGTTCTGCTAGAAAACGATATGGGCACGGCTATTATAATCGCCGGTTTCGCGACGGCTATGTTCTTTACGGCAGGGGCCAATATAGTGCAATTTCTGCTAGCAATGGCCTGTGGCGGGTTAATATTCTTACAAGAGGCATTTAGTAAAGGCTATCGCTATCTACGTTTGATTGGGTTTATTGACCCATTCAAGAATGTGACGGGCATCAATCTGCAGCTCTATCAATCATTGTTGGCATTAGGTTCCGGTGGGTGGTTAGGGTTAGGGTTGGGGGCGAGCCGCCAGAAGACGGGCTACCTGCCTTTACCGTTTACTGACTCGATACTGGCTATTCTTGGTGAAGAGTTGGGTTTTATCGGGTGTGCGCTGGTGGTCCTGCTCTTCCTGCTGCTGGCGTTTCGTGGCTTTCGCTTGGCAAGAAGGACGCAGGATATCTACGGAGCTTTACTAGCAACGGGTATTACAACCTGGCTGGTACTGCAGGCAATGATTAACGTGGGAGCTTCGTCAGATAGTATTCCTTATACGGGAGTGCCACTCCCATTCATCAGTTATGGCGGCTCATCGTTGGTAATTTCACTGGCAGCCGTAGGGGTGTTGCTCAACATCTCGCGGTATATCCAGGAACCTGAGTTACCAGCACTCGCGCGGCGTTCAATAACTGTGAATATGGGAAAGAAAATATAGGTGAACGAAGGTTGGATACTCTGAAGGAAAGAGAAATAGCGGTACCACGCGTGGGTGCCGGGATAGATCGCATGAACATACTTGTATCAGGTGGAGGCACAGGTGGACATATCTACCCGGCCCTTGCCGTGGCAACGCTGCTGGAAAAACAGTACCAGGCCAGGATTCTCTATCTCGGTAGCGACGATGGCCTGGAGACCGAATTAGCACCGGCGGCAGGGTTCCCTTTCGCTATGGTCAAGGCAGGCAAACTGCGGCGCTACATTTCGTGGCAGACGATCGCGGGTGTTGCCCGTGTGCCTGTAGGCATGGTACAGGCGGTTGGTATTGTGCGGAAGTTCGCGCCTGATGTGGTCTTTACGAGTGGAGGATACGTGGCAGTACCGGCGGGGTTGGCGGCTCGCTTGAACGGCGTACCGCTGTTGATGCACCAGCAGGATGTACCGCCGAACCTGTCGAACAGGCTGATCGCGCCGTTAGCGACGCGCATCACGGTAGCCTTTGAGGATTCAGTGCGGTATTTTGCGGGGAATGGAGACGCGCTGGGACGCGATACATCGGGTCCCTACGGCAAGACGTTGTGGTTGGGCAACCCGGTGCGACAGGAGATGCTAGATATACGCCAGGTCTCACCAGCACAGGCGCGCGCCGGACTGACGTTTGAGGCGGAAATGCCGCTGCTGCTGGTAACGGGTGGCAGCCAGGGAGCGAGGCATTTGAACCAGGTGGTGTGCCAGGCTCTGCCCAATCTGCTTCCGCATTGCCAGGTCTTGCAGATCAGCGGCAAGCAGCTTTTCGAGGAGACACGCGAGCAATCTATCGAGGCAATGGCGAATCTGGATGAAGAGATGAGGAGACGGTACCGGCTGGTAGCGTACCTGAACGAGGAGATGGCGGTAGCACTACAGGCGTCAACACTGGTGTTATGCCGCTCGGGAGCTGCGACGCTAAGCGAGCTGGCTGTACTGGGTAAACCCAGCAT
>DMFQ01000188.1 GCA_003450555.1 Ktedonobacter sp. | reverse complement strand
GAAACGCCCACCGTCGCAATCCCATGGTCAAACCGCTTAGCGAGACCAATCATGCCAATAGCTATAAAGAACTTTGCCAGTCCCGATCTCCGCTTATTGACAGGTGGCCTGGACTGAGCCTCTTTCGGTTGTTTATCTATCATGCTGGAATACTCCTTGGTATATCTCTTTCTTGTACCTTTCCCTTATCACGCTTAAGAGACGCTTTTTTAAGACACAGTTCGTTGTGTATCATTCTTTTTGGAGAAGGGTATCATTCCTGTCGCGCCTGCACATTGACACGTGCCCGCAACAATCATACAATTTATCCTACAGATATTCTATTATAAAAAGCAGGGGTGCCATCCATGAACCAAAAATCAGCGCAACCAGAAAACGAACAAAGAATACACCCCCTGTTTAGGCGCCCAAATCAACTGGCCGAAGCTCCTAGCCTCGGTGAAATACTCCTCCCATTCCTTTTTGCCGCCATGGAAGCCTGCTGGATAGACGCCACCCTGATCGGCCTGGCGGGCTTTGGCCTCTTTCAGACACACAGCCCACTCATGCCGCTCTGGGCACCTTTTGTCCTTCTCCTCGGCACTCAGTTGATCCTCACTCTACTAGAGCAGCGTGCCGTAAAAGCTTCAACGCCATCTTCAGGCGATGATGAAAGCAGCAACAACGCAAAAAACACCCTGTCCGGTTCACCCTTGCTCATTCTTTTTGTCACACTCATAATCCTCTTTATTATCTGGTCCTCCATCTATAGTCATACGACCTTTTTCTTCGATCCCCGCTGGCTCTTCGCTCTGTTGAATGATATTCTCTTGTTTAACCAGCAGGCCTATCATCTCTTCAGCGCCGTCGCACTCTCGCTTTACTTGTGCTGGCGCAGCGTGCGCCTCTTGTATCGTGAATATGAACCTTCCCACGTCTTTGGAGAATTACGCCTCGGTATGGGGGTCATCATCGTGGTGATACTCGCGCGCGCAGGTCAGGCCAACGCTCAAATTCCCCTCAATGACGAGCTGACCTTGTTACTACTAGTGCCCGTCTTCTTGTTTCTGTCGCTCGCCGCCCATGCCCTCGCTCGCATCTCCTTTGTGCGCCACAACCATCCCATCGGTCTTCAGGGCGACGTCGCTATGCAAGAGCGCTCTGTGCTGATGACCATCGGAATAGTCGGTGTCACCCTCTTCATCATATCCTGGCTGATTGGCACCACCGCCAGCTCTGCCATTCTGGCGGATACTCAACAAGCTTCGTCCTTATTAGCACAGCTCTATAATGTGCTGATACAAGCAGTGGCATCTGTCATCGTTTTCCTGGTCACGCCTATCTTCTGGCTCTTTAGCTGGTGGTTCTCACTCTTCCCAGCCCAGCCACCGCGCGTCAACATACCTAAAGGCGCGGCACCAAGAAATCGAAAATTTGTACCGCCCCAAGCGGACGCTATTGCCGCCTTCGCCACACAATTCCTCAAAATCATCATACCGCTGCTGCTCATCATCCTTGCCGTGGTTATCATTCGCTGGGCAATGCGGCGCAGGCGTGCCAGGAGGGCGACCGGGAAGAGGCGCGGAATGGATCTGCATGAAAGCCTCTGGTCATGGAGTCTCTTCTGGAGCCAGCTCAAATCTATGCTGCGTGCCCTCTTCGGGCGTTTCTTCCCTCAGAAAGCAACCGAACAAGAGCATGTTGATGTAGAGGAAATTCAGGGTGAGCCTACGGCGCGCAGTATCCGCGAAGTGTATCGCGCGCTCCTCAAGGGCGCTGCCATGCATGGCTATCCACGTAGCAAAAACGAGACCCCCTACGAATTCCAGCAGCGCCTTGACGAGAAAACGCCGCTAGCTGAACCGCAGCTCGTCGTCGTCACCGCCGCCTATACCGCCACCCGCTACGGCGGCAAGGTACCCGATGACGCAGAAGTTACTCAGGTACGCCAGCAGTGGACCACCCTCGAACAAAAATGGCGTCAGCCTAAAACAAAGCAGTGATATCACACGTACATTGGCACAACAGGCGCCATGCATTATTAGAAACGCAATATGCACACTACTACTCACTCACATCCAACAAAGCATAATCAATCGCTTCGTCCTGCGTCAATTTAGACCCAACAGCCCATTCCTCTTCAAACGCTGGCTCACCAATCGCCGCTTTTGCGGTGGCAACCGTCTGCTCGAATGCTGCGCGCTCGGCTGGTGGCAGAGGTGCCTGTGCCTGCTCGCGCAGGGCCGCCGCCACAGCACAAAGCCGTACTGCCTGCAAATAGTGCCCTTCTGCACATACAGCAGCAGCGAAACCCTCCAGGCACAAGGCAATATAGTTGGGGCTACCGAACGCGCCGTAGAGCACAAGGCTTTCTCGGTAACGCGCTTTGGCCAGAGCATAGTTCTGTTGCTGGCAAGCCAGGTGTCCGAGCTGGGCCGTGATCATGGCGATATCCCACCCTATATCCATGGCTTGTGCGTTGGCCAGAGCTTCTTCTAAGAGCGCCGTAGCACGGATAACGTCTCCCTGCATCTGTGCTATCTCTGCAAGTTGCACCTGGGCACGATTCATGAGACCAATATCTTCTTATCGCCTTTGCATGAGTATAACCTTCAGTTAAGGCGCTCTTCGCCTCATCGAGCTTGCCGCTCGCCTTAGCGATCAGACCGAGCGTGACGAAGGCGTTGCTGATTCCGTTCCGGTCGCCGATGCTCTGCGCCAACTGCAATGCTTCTTTCGCAAAGCCCTCGGCACCGCGTTCCACCTTCCCATCGCGCACCAGCGTTCGTCCTAAGCCGTAGAGTCTCTGTATGCGCAGCGTGAGTGGCGCAGTGCGCACTCCCTGCTCTCGCGCCCACAGGTCCAGCGCCAGCATGCGTTCGAGCCATCTCTCGGCCTCGCTCATTTGACCGCGGACATGCCAGAGGCGCGTGAAGCCTGCCAGCTGCAAGCCCAGTTCTGCCTCATGATTCTCCTCTGCCCATTGCAACGCCGCGCGGGCATTGGGCAATTCCTGTGCCAATGCAAAGTGCGCGTCGCGTACTCCTGGCTCCGATCCAAAGTGCGCGATGACTATCTCGGCCAGGCTGGCATAATAGGCGGCATGCCGACGCCTATACTGTTCTTTCTCGCCTGCCTCGAGCAAACGTTCGAGGGCGTACTCTCGAAAAATCTCCAGCATGCTGAAGCGTACTACGCCCCATACTGGCATCTCCGCCTGAACGAGGCTGGCATCAACCAGGGCAGCAAGCGTGAGGATAGACTCTTCAGAGGCCATCTCTCCTTCGGCCCAGCAAACCGCCTTAGCCGCTTCGAGCGTCCAACCCCCTACGAAGACTCCCAGCACGCGAAAACACCGCTGTTGTTCCTGCGTGAGCAGTTCGTAACTCCAGGCAATAGCGTCCTCCATCGTCTGCTGGCGTGTTGGCAGGTCTCGTGCTCCACCGCGTAAGAGCGCAAGGCGGTTGGCGAGCCGCTCATGTAGCTCAGGTAAGGAGAGCACTTTAATATGCATCGCAGCTAGCTCGATAGCGAGTGGGAGGCGATCCACCCGCTCACAGATGGCCGCCACAACAGGCATTGTATAATCCCCCTGCGGTCGTACTGCCTGCGCCCGCTCGTAAAAGAGGGTGACAGCATCTACTAAAGAAAGTGGGGCAAGCAGAAGTTCCTGTTCGGCGCGCAGCCGCAGCGGCGTTCGGCTCGTCACAAGCACAAACAAACGGGGACATGTTGCGAGCAGATCAGCAACGAACGAGGCGGCCTCCAGTACTTGCTCATAATTGTCGAGCACAAGCAAAAAGTGCTTGTTCTGTAAGAAGACCCGAACTTGCTCAGAGAGTCGAATTCCCACTTGCTCGCGCAATCCGAGTGTCTGAGCGACAACCTCTGGCACAAGTGTAGCATCACGCAGCGAAGCAAGCGGTACAAAGCAAATACCATCTTCAAAGCTAGTGGAGAGCTCCTGCGCGATCTGGAGCGCGAGCCGTGTTTTGCCCACGCCGCTTGGCCCTGTCAACGTAAGCAGGCGCACCTTGTCACGCCGGATGAGAGCAATCGCACGAGAGAGGTCCTGCTCACGGCCAATCAAAGAGGTGGGTGGTACAGGAAGCCTGAACGAGGAAGGGACGGTATGAACAGCAGAGGCACTTGAAGTATCAGGGGTTATAGGAGCTATCTCCGGTCGGGCGCTTGCCTGGAGCAATGCACGTTGTTGTGAGGACAGGGAAAGGGCGCCCGTCAAGAGTGATAGCGTATCATAGTGCGGCGTGCGATTGATACCGCGCTCAAGATCACTGATTGCGCGCGTACTGAGGCTGGCACGTGCTGCCAGAGCTTCCTGCGAGAGGCCTGCAGCCACGCGATAGCGCCTGAGTAGCGCCCCGAAGCTCGTCTGATTCTTCATATCGTCTTCTCGTCAACTGTCCTTCCTGCTTCATAAGAAAACTCTTCCAACATAATAGCACAATCTCTGGCGTCGAAAAATATGTGGTAATTATGTGGTGTTTCCTCATGGTGGAAACCAGCATAACCATTTATACTCTCATCAGAAGTTTAGAAAAGGGATGAGTTACATTTAAGAAAGAGAAAATTTTCAATGTTAGAGGAACAAATACAGAGTGCGCAAACACATTCGTCACCCAAATTGGTATTCGAGCGCATGATTCAAGCCCTGAATCGCCACGATCTTGACGCTATGGTGGCTTGCTTTGCTCCAGACTTTCGCAGCGAGCAGCCTGTCCACCCGGAGAGGAACTTTACCGGACAAGCAGGAGTGCGGAAAAATTGGAGCTTCTTCTTCACGACGGTTCCAGATGTGCAGGTAGAGATCCTCAACGAGGTGGTGGAAGGAGACACTGTATGGGCCGAAGTGCACTATCATGGAACCCAGACCGATGGTAAGAAGTTCAATGTGTGGGGCGTGACCCTCCAGGGTATGCAAGCTGACCAGATGATTTGGGCACGGTTGTATATCGAGCCAGTACAGACGCTACAATAAGGAGCCGGACATGATCTTGATCGTTGGGGCCAGTGGGCATCTTGGCAGCATTGTTGCTCAGAGCCTGCTCGCGCAAGGCAAACCAGTACGCGTGATGACAAGAACCCCGCTTAATCTTGCTCATCTGAAGCAACAAGGGGTAGAGGTGGTGAGTGGCGACCTCCGCGATCCAGCCTCCCTTCTGAGCGCCTGCCAGGGGGTTGAGCAGGTGCTGGCGGCGGCTCATGCCCTCACCGGAAAGGGCGACAACAATCCTCAAACGGTTGATGATGCTGGCAATTGTCAGCTAATCGATGCGGCCAAAGTAGCAGGCGTGAAACACTTTGTGTTTATTTCTGTTATGGGTGCCAGTCCAAATGCTCCAGTGGAGTTCTCCCGCATCAAGTACCGCACGGAAGAGTATCTCCGCGCCAGCGGCCTGAGCTTCACTATTATCCGCCCCAGTGCATTCATGGACCTCTGGGCCCAGTTGATCGGTCAACCCATTCTGAAGCAGCGCAAGACCACCATCTTTGGGCGGGGTAATAATCCAGTCAATTTTGTGGCGGTGGAGGATGTCGCTCGTTTTGTCTGCACCGCCTTCGAGGATCCTCGCGCACACAATCGGGTGATCGAGGTAGGTGGGCCAGAGAACCTGACGCTGAATCAGGTGGCAGAAATCTTTGCAGGGGTAAGTGGACGCCAGGCGAAAAAGCGCCATGTACCCCTGCCGATGATGCGTGCTATGTCAATCCTGATGCGGCCAGTCAATCCAGCCTTGAGTCGTCTGATACGTCTTAGCATCTATATGGATACCGCAAATCTGTGCTACGACATGACCGAGACCGCTCGCACTTTCGAGATCCAACTGACACTGTTGGAGGGGGTTATCGGCAGAATCGCTAAAGAACAAATGAGTTCTGAGAAGAGATGAATTCCTCCCACATTCTTCCCGACTGCGTCGGGGATATTAGGCCGCATTTCACGGCGCACCACAACATTCGGTAAGGCATCGAATGAGTTTGCTCATAATCTTCTAGTGCAGCTTCGACACCGGAACTCCTTCTTACAGTCAGCGGAAATGGAGCTTGAGGAGTTAACCACGTACAATTCACGTGCCTTGGGCTTTTTCGTTTCCGCTAATTCGGTTTGGATGCGTATTTTATATGATCCATTTCAATGGTGAACGATATTTAGGACCGTATGAGTAATAATCCACCCAATCACTCACCTCCCCGTCTCCCTCACCACTCCTTCCACCACCTGATAGATATGCGCCTGGCTCAGAATCTCCTCTGGAAAACTCGACAGATCGGTCGCCGTCAAAAACACCTGCTCGTGCCGCATCACCTCGCGCAGCAGATGCCCTCGTCGCTGCGTATCCAGTTCGCTGAACACGTCATCCAGCAAAAGCACCGGCTCATCCCCCGTACTTGCACGCATATAGGCAAGCTCTGCCAGCTTCGCGGACAGTGCCGTAGTACGTTGCTGGCCGCGTGACCCATAAGTCAGCATATTGACGCCATTCACCAAAAACTCCAGATCATCGCGGTGTGGTCCCAACAGACAGACTCCCTGGATCAGCTCTCTCTTGCGCATCTCGCGCAGTTGAGCAAGGTAATGCTGCTGTGACTCCACCGTATTCCACGCGGCATCCACCTTGAACGAGGGTCGATAGACAATGTGCAACTGCTCGCGCCCACCGCTCAGCGTCTCTTGCAGCACATTGGTCTGCTGATTGAGGGAGGAAAGCATGCGCAGCCGCTCAAACATAATCACATTTGCCAGCGTCGTTAGCTTCTCATCCAGATACTCCAACAAGCGCGGATCTTCCTGGTTATCTCGAATTCGTTTGAGCAAAGCCGAACGTTGCGCGATAATCTTCCGGTACTGTACCAAAGCCTGGCAATAGCGCGGCTGCACCTGGCAGAG
>DMFQ01000429.1:5716-5930 GCA_003450555.1 Ktedonobacter sp. | reverse complement strand
TGGTTTCTCCTAGAGGATGTCCGAAGAAATCTCCGAAAGGGCCACAGAGAATTGCTCCAAGGGAGTATTTTGTTATTTGTCAGGAACATTCTCAAATAGGTCGCCCATACTCACTCCTAATGCATGGGCAACCCTCTCCAATGATTTTGAATTAAAGCCATCTTCTGGATTTCTCCACATGCGCTGGACAACTTTGTAAGACACATCAGCAATC
>DMFQ01000429.1:5237-5430 GCA_003450555.1 Ktedonobacter sp. | reverse complement strand
CTCTTTGACCCGCAAGCGTACCATCTCTACCCTCGTATTTTTAGCACCATTATAACGAGCATCGTGTGTCTATTGTAGTCAGCTAAAAAGCATGTTAGAATTGAGATATGCTAAAAAGCATATGATATTGCATCACAACTAAGATAGGGGGAGCACACCATATGGGTATAGCGAGAATCCAGCCAGGAGTAGA
>DMFQ01000429.1:3532-4949 GCA_003450555.1 Ktedonobacter sp. | reverse complement strand
AATTGTGCGCATCGAAGGAGGGCTACAAAATGAATTACAGTCCTACCCACAGACTAACTAGTACGTGAGCTTTAATACCTTCTAGTTTGGCTATCTCGTCTTGTCCGTCCATGCTGCTTACTTTCACATGTACTTGATCGGAATCTATTCCTAACCCTTCAGCAATGTTTCGCTGCATTTCGGGAAGACGCTTCTTCATTCGTGGTTGTTCTCCGCATAAGATGGTCACGTCTATCGTGTTTATGATAAGATGGTCTGGTTCGATGAGACGAAGACGTATTTCAGGGAGGTAGTCAATTGATCGTACCCTCGTTTCTCCCTTATCAGGAAACCAATCATCGATATCACCTTTGTTGACTGCTGCTGCCAGGGCCATCACGATAGCGTGCGCGACTACATCACCATCGCTTCTCTTCGTGTTCGGTCCTTTGGGGAAGGCGTCGAACGTGACACCTGCTAGCGTCAGGGTTCTTCCTTCTGCAAAGGCGTGAAAATCCGAAGCAAAAGCAAGCCTCTGCTTCTTTGCTAGGGCAAGTACGATTTCTCGTACAAGCTCTGTGCGAGTTGTTTCGTCGAGATGTGTCATTTACTGGCCTCCTCGTCTAAATCATACGAGTAAGAAAATTCATGAAGAGCACTGTTTGCAACGATATGCGTGTACTCGAATAGAATGCTGCTATCAGCCCGTATCCAACGCTCTATATCAATTACGGGCTGTCCTCTAGAAATGTTCAGTAGCGTAGCTTCCTCCGCGGATGGCATGCGACAATTCAAGCGTTCTAGAGCACGTGCTGCTCTTAATCCAGTGTGTTCCCGCAACCATTTGAAGAGCGGAATGTACCCTTCATCCTTTCCAAGCAAGTCTCCAAGCAAGGAAGCAACGTAGTAACTGTCTAAGATGCGGTAGGGAACTCTGTCTACAAGATGGATACGGTAACGGCGTAGCACCTTTGTACTCGGGTCTGCTTCCATCTTTGCTCCTATCTCGTCACCAACCGGGATGATCGAGGAAGGCTTGATAAAACGTATGAGCGTCTGCCTTCCCTGCCGTTCCATAGCACGAATAAATGAGCCTGATTGTTTCAGTTCAGGTCCACTGGCAATGATTGCCTTCGTGCTCGTAGAGCGTACAAATGCTCCCCCCCTTGGCACAATGTCAACAACATTTTCCGCCTGAAGTCTTAGTAAAGCGGTCCGAACGGTTACACGACTCACATGCAACTCTTTGGTTATTTCTCGTTCCGATGGTAAACGCTGACCCGCTACATAAAATCCTTGCAGAATACGCTTTTGAAGCTCCTCTACAATTTCATCGATCTTTGTCTCTTTTTCAGGTGACATTAATTTATATCTCCTCCTTTGATCTGGTAGGTACCACAGGTATACCATAATAGAAACGTTATTGCAATAAGTCTCC
>DMFQ01000429.1:1111-3449 GCA_003450555.1 Ktedonobacter sp. | reverse complement strand
CCCCTACCCACTGGGTATACTTGGAACAATAGTAAGTCCGCTCCTCAGCAGTCTTAACTCATAAGGAAGGAGGTATTGTAGTCTTCTTCTACTGCTTTTCTGCTACTACTTCAACTGTAGATGAACTTCAGTCAAGGTTGGTTGTTTCTGATTCAACACATTTGTTGAATCTCCCATAACATAGGAGCTTCTATCTTGAGCAAAGTCACAATCGAACCCTCAACCAAAGGCCCATGGGCGCTAACCACCTATCGCATCGTCGTCGCAGGTGTACTGGCTGCCATTACCATTGTGATGGGCATTGTTCCCGGCATCGGATTTATTCCTGTTCCCAATGTTACTGCTAACGCGACGATTGAACATGTGCCAACGATTCTTGGCGGTGTCATTGGCGGCCCGATTGTAGGTATGATCACCGGCCTGGTATTTGGCCTCGTCAGTTTCTTTCGTTCAACGACCCCCATTTTTAAGGATCCGCTGGTGGCAATCGTCCCGCGTATTCTGATTGGCCTGGTATCCTGGTTGGTCTATGCTGGTTTACGGCGTTTCAATGTCGGTGTGGCCGCATTTATTGCCGGCCTGTTCGGTGCTGCAACGAACACCTTCTTTGTACTTACCTTTGCCATCTGGCGCGGTTATCTGCCATTAGCCATAGTGCCACTGATCCTGCCACAGGCTATCGCAGAAGCGATCATAGCCGCCATCCTTACAACACTCATTACGGGTGCAGTTATGATAGTACAAGGACGTTACGTTCGTGCGCCTGAAAAGAAATCTCGCGATCAATTACCGTACTAACTATGCTTGAAGTTAATAACGTCACTTTTAGCTACAGTGCCCACGGGGAGCAAGATGCTCCTCCGGCGTTGCGCGATGTTCAGTTGCACATCGACGTCGGTGAAACAGTAGCGATTATTGGACACAATGGCTCGGGCAAGAGTACATTGGCGAAACTTCTCGCGGCCATCTTAAAGCCCGACAGCGGCAGCGTGCTGGTGGATGGTTTGCGCACCAATGCTGGTGGTGAAGATATCTGGACCATCCGTCAACGTGTCGGGATCGTTTTTCAAAATCCCGACGACCAGCTTGTGGCAAACACGGTAATTGATGACATCGCCTTTGGACCCGAGAACCTTGGTCTACCTCGCTTTGAAATAGAAGAGCGTATCCAGGAAGCCATGGCGCTGCTTGAATTGCAACAGTTCGCGCAGATGGCTGTGAGCGAGTTGTCGGTTGGTCAGAAACAACGTGTTGCAATTGCAGGCGTGCTGGCAATGCGTCCGCGTTATCTCCTGCTGGACGAGCCAACCACCATGATTTCAGGTCATACGGCGCGGCACCTCCTGCATACGGTTCAACGCCTGGCAAGGGAGCAGAACGTCGCTGTCATTCACATTACTCACTTCATGCACGAGGTAACTAGCTTCAACCGTGTCATCGTCATGCACGAGGGGCGTCTATTGATGGACGGTACACCAGGCGATGTCTTCGCGCGCGCCGATGAACTGCATGAAGTGGGGCTGGATGTACCCATGATCACCAGCCTGGGAAAACGCCTGCGTACTAAAGGGTGGACAGGATTACCAGAGGTCGTCCTCTCTACCGATCAATTGAAGGCTACTTTGCATACCTCCTGAGCGAAACTCGGCCGGAGTGGCTCCAGCCGGGTTCCGCTCAGGAGGCATGCTCTATAAGGTGAATCTGTTATGCTCTTCGAACTGAGAGATGTATACCATACCTATTTACGCGGCACGCCTTTTGCTGTTGAGGCATTACACGGGCTTTCCCTGTCTATTCCAGACAATTTGACGGTAGCGTTAGTAGGACCAACCAAATCGGGCAAATCCACGGTCGTCGACCTGCTGGCAGGCCTGCTCAAACCGGCAGCAGGAACTTTTTTCTTTGAAGGTGAAGATGTCAGTGCACCTTCCTTCAATATTGAGCGTATTCGTTCTGTTGTTGGGGTCGTCTTCCAATCTCCTGAGGCGCAGATCTTTGAGGACACGGTCGGCAAAGATGTTTCATTCGGCCCGCGCCGCAAAAAAGTGCCGCTAGTGGAATCTCGGCGTTTAGTGCAGGAATCTCTCGAAGCGGTCGGACTACCCTATGAAGATTTTCGCACACGCTATACCTACGCCCTGAGCGGAGGACAGAAACGCCGTGTGGCTATCGCGGGTGTGCTCGCCATGCAACCCAAAGTTATCATCTTTGATGAACCTACAGCAGGACTGGACCCGCGCGGGAGACGGGAACTGCTCGACCTGATCGTCAGGCTGAAACAACGCCATCAGCTGGCCATCGTCTACATCTCCAGCGGCCTGGAAGACGTGATTGAACT
>DMFQ01000429.1:0-1047 GCA_003450555.1 Ktedonobacter sp. | reverse complement strand
CGCGAGATTCTAGCTCGCATCCACGAACTGGCAACCCTGGATATCGCGCTGCCGGAAGCTGCACAAATCGCCCTGGAAATGCGCGAGATATTTCCCGCCATCCGCACCGATGTCATGAACCTGGCAGAATTGGAAGAGGAAATAGCAAAAGCAAGTAGCGGGATGCAATTCATTGCCCCTACAGAGAAATACATATGATTGAACTTTCCAGAGATATCACTTTCGGACAATACATCAATAACGGTTCGGTCTTAACTCGGATGGACCCACGAGCCAAGTTACTCTGCGCTATATTGCTCATTGCCCTGGTCTCAACTATTGGTAGTTTTATTGCCTTTGGCATATGCCTGTTAGCTTGTATCATCCTGCATTGGATGTCACGCATTCCAGTTGCGTATGTTCTGCGCGGCTTCAGGGCCATTGCTATCTTTCTGCTGTTCATCTATATCATCGAAGTCCTCTTTTACTATTCACCCACCCAGCATACAACGCTCATCTGGCAATGGGGTATCTTCAACGTCTCCTGGGAAGGCATCGTCCGCAATTTACTGATTATGGTGCGCGTCATCTTCCTGTACTATCTGTCATCTATGCTGATGTTCGCCACCTCATTGGTGGACCTGACCGATGGTTCTGAAGCCTTGCTTTCACCCTTGCAAAAGCTGGGCATACCTGTCAACGCATTTATCATGGTTCTTGTGATAGCCTTTAAATTCGTGCCCATCTTTGTTGCTGAGATAGAACGATTGATAAAGGCCCAATCGGCCCGTGGCGTGCGCTTCGATAAGGGCAATTTCTTGCAACGCGCCACCAAACTTGGTCCACTGTTGATCCCCCTCTTT
The DNA here is from genome assembly GCA_003450555.1 of Ktedonobacter sp. GTDB lineage: Bacteria > Chloroflexota > Ktedonobacteria > Ktedonobacterales > Ktedonobacteraceae > UBA11361. The sequence goes on along the minus strand of DMFQ01000429.1, from coordinate 205 downwards.
CTCAGCGGCTTCCGGCGAGCCGAGGCGCTCTCAATAGCAATGGAGGCGCGCGGCTATGCAGGAGCCGTGCGCGGCTGGCGGCGCAGCAAACGACGCCAGATGCACCTGCAACGTTTTGATACTGTGGCTTTAGTATTCATAATCATGTTTTGTGTTGTGACAATTATTGTGAATCTGATTGCCCCATTCTGAGGGGCTGATAACT
>DMFQ01000049.1 GCA_003450555.1 Ktedonobacter sp. | reverse complement strand
CTACGAGACGATGTACGCTACATATCTCTCACGTCCTGTAACCACTGTGTGAACTCCGGCTTAGCCACATTCTGTAAGAAACGCTGCAGATGGTGATGGGCGTACTCGTGATAGTCAAAATCTAGTTCAGACACGCCCAACTGTAAAAACCCCCAGAACGATTCGCGCAAATCCGAGCCAAGCCGCATCAGGTGCAGATGTGCTACATCCGCGCGTCGTACCTCGCCAAAATAGCAATGTAAAAGATATTCGCATTGCTCCTCGTTAAGCGCCTGATTAACAGCAAAGTTTCCCAGGTCAAAGAACAGGTCGCCCATCGCGGCGTATTCCCAATCGAGAATCCAGATGCTCTGCCCATCATCGATGAAGTTGCTGGCCAGCAGATCATTATGGCACGGTTTCGGTCGGTTCAGCGGTCCAATTGCCTCCTCGATTTGTTCCATCAACGCGTATACCTGTGGCAGTGTAGCGGGGAAAGCAACACCACGCTCGAGCGCCTTCTGATGGTAGTCTCGCACCGTCGCAAAAGGCGAGAACGTGCCGGGGAAAGTCGGCCCCTCGTGGTAACGTTTCATCGAAGCAACGATGCGCCTAAGCGTCTCAGGCTGCGCGGCAGTCTCGGCTGAAATAGCGCTGCCAACAATGAAGCGTGTGACGAGCACGTCCTCGGACGCGAGAAAGTGGATAACCTCCGCACCGATGCCCAATTGTGCCGCGATAGCTGTACAAGCATATTCATGCCCCCGATCGATGCCCAGCAGGCGTGTGCCTTTGCCACCAATGCGCAGTACGAACGTCTCTCCAGCTACATCCACACGATAATTCTGGTTGGTAATGCCACCGAGCAGCGGCGCTACTACCAACTCTTTGCCGCGCCAGCCCGGAATTTGCTCTAGTATGTGCTCGATTCTCTGCTCCATTGCTCACCTTTCCAATAGGATTTAGGGGGCAGACGCCTGTCTTAGATTGCATGAGCATACAACGCAGTTGAGCTTGCGTCAAGCAGACGGTTTTCGCAGTATGTATATGTATTTCGGTAAGTACTGAGTAAAACAGGCTAGCGATACAGAGACAGCTGTGCTTCGTTACTAAATAACAGGGGGTTATACAAATTTTTTTTACAATTTATTTAGTTGAAGGTGAGAAGGAATTCACATATGAAATGGTATCCTTATGGGCATGATTTTGGTAATGCTGAGATGGGAGGAGCGACAGTCCTACAGGGGACAAATCTCGCTCGTAGCATTCCTACCGCGTTTGCCAAGGCTGATATTAATGCTATGCACAATCTTGGCGTTAAGGTCGATCAGTCTAATACACATGTCATCCGCTTTCACGGAGAGGCAATGGCTTATGCCGTCGGTGAACTAGCCTTACAGCAAGCGGTTGATGTATATAATGGGCGAGGCGATATTCAACGCTATGCCAGCAAATATAGCCTGCGGGGCCTGCTGACTGTTGCTGCATCATTGATTCCTGATCCTGAATTTGGACTCTACGTGGTTACAGGACTGCCGGCTGAAACCTATATCAAGAACATGGCTCTGCGCAACACCATCAAAACAGCCCTGGATGGAACGCACGTCTTTACGATGGATAATAACAAGTCCCTTCGCCGTGTGACTATTGAAGTAGCAACAGTAGTGATGGAAGGAGCAGGTGCGCTCATCGTCTACGGTGATAAAACCGTGAATAAGACAACAGAGAGCGCTGTGATTGATATTGGCGGTCGCACAACTGACCTCTATGTGGCTCGCGGTCAGGTTCCTGTCTCCGACTACTGTAAAGGGAAGCCATTAGGGGTGGAGACGGCAACGCAAATGCTCATGGACACCTTTGAGAGCAAGTTTGATCGTTCACTCTCATTGCTTGAGGCGCGTGAAATCATGTACGCCTATGCCTCCAATGGGAATCTTAATTCCGCCAATGGTAGCCCTGGCTATCCTGAAATTGCCGTGTACGGAAAAACAGTCAACCTGCTTGAACTAGAGCGCTTAACCAGAGAGGCCGTGATGCAGGTGGGTAGTGAAATTGTCTCATTCATCGCTTCAGCCTGGCGACAGAGCGATCGCGACGCGGTGGCAGCGAGTTTCAAGCCAGTGCTGCACGTCGGCGGTGGCGTCTATTATTTCTACAACATACTGAAGCAGCGCATCCCGCATCTCTCTCTGCCAGATGATCCCAACCACGCCAATGTGCTCGGCTATTGTAACCTTGCTGGCCGCCTGCTGATACGTAAGGTTCAGGCGAATAGCGTCAAAGTATAACGAAAGTATAATTATGGAGAGAAAAGGCGATATGTCACAAGACCACGAAAAATACCAGTACTTCACTGTTGGTTTGCTCAAGAACTCTGCAACATTGGATGTGCTCTGGCAAGATGCCTTGAAGTATCACATGATTGATCAACCAGGCAAGTTAATTGCCATTCGTCTGACCGAACATTACGAGATGATAGCACAGGGCGCCATGTATTCTGGCGCAGATATATCAATTACTGCTATGCCCAAAGCCAACGGTAACGGCAATGGCCATTACCATGAGAGCATAATCTCAAACCCTGCAGTCAGCAACGGCGTAAATCTTATGAGCGATCATCTTTCAAATGACGAAGGCGTTATTGCTGCCTCACCCGATGCAGAGCAGAATGCCGACGATGCCGCGGAATATTGGTCACAAATGTGAATCAGAGAGGTGAGGCTCCAGACGAAAATCTGGTGAACACTTATCTTAAGACTGGTATCCAGAAGGGGTGCCAGTCTTTTGCCTAATCTCCTCTCCCTTCAATATAAGGAGCATAGGGACAAGAAGGGCAACCTGCTTGAACGGGCAATTAGACTTCAGGTAGAGG
>DMFQ01000066.1:1165-4910 GCA_003450555.1 Ktedonobacter sp. | reverse complement strand
AAAAGAGCCAGGATCGTATATTCGTCAAGCGTAAACCAGTCGGAAAAGTTCTTGCCGGCCAAAGAAGTTATGATAGACCACACGAGCACGCTGGTATGTCTCCTCAAGCAGTCGCAAATAGGTGTCTTTGATGCCCGAGAGCAATTCAATGCGATACTCCTCATAGCGCGCAAATGGTCCGTCTGAGATGCGGCGCGGAATCAGATTATGATCTTCGCAGACGCGCACGAAGAATAGACGCACAAAGGAAATGTACGCAGTTTGCAGGCAAAACTCATCCTGTGGATTGCCAAAAACGCCCCGTACCCTGGATTGCCACGCCGAATAGGCCTCGATTGTCTTTTTACTGAGAACATATTCATCAGCGAGGGACTGTAGATACGTGTAATGAATCTGAAGCAAGGTTTTTAGCGCGCTCAGGCCTTCAGTAGGCGGGAGTGAGCGTATTGAATGTTTTATCTTCTTTCCCATCCCCAGCAGTGATGCCTGGCTTAGCTGGTACGGTTTGAGTAGTTCTTCCGCCCTTTGTAAATATGCTTCCTCGAATGCCGAGATATCTCCACTTTTAAAATAGTCTTCTGCCAGTTCCGCCAGCAGTTGACTGATTTCAGTCCGTAGATGCCCGCCATCGTCCAGTTGGAAAGCAGTGCCAAATTGGACGACATTCTCTATAGCTGCTTTCAAGGTTTCCTCAAAGGGGCGTATATCTTTGCTGTGCGTAAGTGTACATTGTTGTTGATAGTCTTCATAGCGTTGTTGCAGTAGGGAGAACTGAGCACGAATTGTTTGGCGTAATGAACCAAGTACCTGTTTGATCTGTTGTACGAGTAATTCTACATTGTCGGGCTTTTGCAAAGACGCGATACGATGATATATAGTATTGGCCAGGTTCTGGCGATATATATCGGTCTGTTCCCAACGGCTAGCATCAAGGTAGTAGAAGTTTATTGCCAATGCCTGTTGTAGCAATGGCCGACTGTTCAGTCGTTGCTCGACCGCTTCTTTTGTAGAGGCGTCTTGTAGTAATCTGGCAAGCTCTATCAGGCTAAAGGATGCGAGAGGCTCGTTACCAACGGCAAAGTCGAAGAGGTGCCATTCATCTCCATTGGTCAGGACACCCATATACAGCCCGGCCTGTGTCAGATAGCGTTCCAGCTGTTCGGTTGGTGTCTCGCGCTCCTTTTGAGTAACGGTCAGATTACGTGTGGATGAGCTTTTTGTCTCGATAATCGCAAGCCGCCGTCTATCTTGAGAATTTTGGTTCCAGAGCGTCAGATCATAGCGTTCTTGACTTTCGTATTCGATCTGGTTGGGTGCATAGTGAAAAATTGGTAGAATACGTTCGCGGATCAGTGTTGCTCGTAGCCCATGCTCGTCACCTGTGTGCCGTGGTACTCTGGCGAAGTAGGAGAAGATATCTTCGCCTGATTTTGTGTCATGCCAGGAAGTGTATGCCCTGGCTAGATTCATTGCGACATCGGCCAGATTGGTAAACTGGGGCGGTTCAATGGAAGCAGAAGGCTGCTGCATGATCTGGCTACCTCAACTTCTACGTGATGTATGCTGTGCTATTTCCTGGAGGCAGTATAGAGGTTCAAAGATGATTGGTCAAGACCAGCAGATTCTGAAGCAGACTACCAGAGGCGGGTGAAGGCAACCACGCCGTCCCGCGTGCCAACGAGGATCGTGATATCCCGCGGACTATGTCCGGGTGTTTCGATCAAGCGAACGGTCTGAGGTGAGGTGATAAAGTCTTACCTCAGGATCATCACAGTGACGCCAATATTCCAGGTTGGCAAGATGCTGCCCAGCCTGGTAGCGCTGCTCGGACACCTCCTGGGCATAGTTCAACAGTTCAAGATACGTCTTTGTCGAGACCCCGAGGCGTTCCAGGTAGGCGTTTAGATGCCTCTGGAACGTTTGATCCGACATGCGCACACAGAGCACCTCATGCTCGTTTTGCAGGGTGCCAATCCATTCTTGCCCATCATAATCCAGTCTGTTCATCAGCGCTCTCCATTGCCTGCCTGCTCGAGCGTCTCAGCCAGAAGCTTGCTCGCCTCTTGCTCCCCGACCAGCCCCTTTAAGGTTTCGTGGCACGCTGCCATGCGCTCCATGCGCTGAGTTATGAAGGCGTGTTGTGCCGTGCCCTGCGCCAGGCCGTGTAAGCCGCGCACCGCCGCTTCGTATTCCGCGGCGATTTGTTGGCGGAGTTGGGCAACCTCGCTTTTACAATCGGGTTCGTGCATATTCATCATTCTTCCATTCCTTATTCTTCTATTCCTTGCTCTGTGTACAACCACGTTTCTTTCCTTCTCGGAAAGGCGCTATGGACAGCATAGCAAGAGTAGTACCCCTGTTACTCATGGATATAGATGAGACAGGCGCCATCTTCACCACAGACTCACGATAGACTCACGATAGACTCACGGCGCGTCTCCAGGCATGAAAAGCGGAAGCGCTATGCTATAATGCGGGTAATTATGAAGAGGTATGCATCGATGGGGAGAGCGAGCATGAAGCAACAGAGAGAAACCGCATCCGAGGTGGGCAATGAGGGAGTGTCCACTCACTTCCTGTACCCTGCCATCCGCATCTACACCTGTGGCGAGTTCGCGCTCGAACGACTGATCCCTTCCTCAGTCTCACCAGTAGACCTTCCACAGTATAAGCCAGTTCCAAGAGGAGAATGGAGCCACCGAGGCCCGGCTATCACCATGCTCAAAGTCTTGCTGTGCAGTGATGATCGCCGCGCTTCCAGAGATATGCTGATTGAAGAGATCTGGCCTGGGAAGAGGGGGAGCGCGATCAATAGCGACCATGCCCTGCACTCGGCGGCGTCGGTGCTGCGCACTATCCTGCGCACAGCGGGCGGGAAGAGTCTGCTGCTCAACACGAGCGGCAGTGACGGTAGTGGTTACAAACTGGCCGATCAGCAGCAACTCTGGACCGATATGGATGCCTTTGAGAGCTACATCAGCGAAGCAGTGGAAGCGGTTCGACTGGGGCATGACGCGCTGCCATTGTGGGAAGCGGCTTATCAGTTAGCGCAGCGGCCATTTCTTCCCGATGATTTGTACAGCTCCTGGTCCCAGGAACGACGGGAGATACTGAAGGGCAACCGGCGTTTGTGTGTCTACCGGCTGGCGGTGCTGTATAGTGAGCGAGACCGGAAAGACGAGGCCGAGGTGTTACTACGGGGCTTATGGGCCGCCAACCCGACGAACGAGGATGCGCTGTGTCGTTTGATGGTGCTCTTAGAAGAACAAGCACGTGACCAGGAGGCGCTGCTGCTCTACGAGCGAACCGAACGAGCGTTAGATGAAGAGCGGCGAAGCCCCGCTCGGCAGACGAAAGAGCTGGCAGAACGGATACGCAACAGGCCGCTTTCCCTCGCGACAGAGGTACGAGTTTCTTTACAAGAGCAGACACAGGCGCTAAACGATGCTAGCCAACAACTGTTCCCTCTCTTTCTCACATCCTCTACCCAAATATCAGAAAAAGTGTCACAGCAACCGATCCCCCTTCCTGCTACCTTTGCTGTTGATAGCATACTATCGCCAGGGTCATTGCTTGCTCGTGTTATGATGTTGATGGATCAACGACAAGATCACGCAACTTCCTGTGAACGTTTGCAAAGCACAATCGATAAGGAAATTGAGAGATTTGACTTCATGAAGCAGCAACATCCCACTGATAAGTTGATACTTTCGCGGCGAGATGCGCTCGTCATGATTGCAGGGCT
>DMFQ01000066.1:0-1007 GCA_003450555.1 Ktedonobacter sp. | reverse complement strand
TACAACAAGAGCCAATGACTGCGCTGTTTGCTGACGATTTTCTCGCGCAGTGTGCCGCCAGTATCACGGCGTGCTGGCACTTAATGAGGGGAAGCCAGTTATCAGTGGTAGAGGAAGTGCTATCTTCCTATTTGCCGATGCTCACAAATTTAGTTCAAGCGTCTTCAAAATACCGGAAGGCAGCAGCAAGTTTAGCCACTCAAGGCTATAGACTTAACGGGATTTTGGCACTGCACCGGAATAATTTTAGGGCAAGGGATGTATGTTTCCAACAAGCGGTACAATACAGCGAGATCGCCGAGAATCCGAGCTTACAGGTCTCTGCACTTATCTCGCTCGCATATCATAACAAGGACCCAAGGAAAGCAACACAGATCTACCAAAGGGGCTTGATCTATAAGAACGAGATTTCCTCCCTCCTTCTTTCCCGGCTTTATGTTGAGTTGGCTGTCGTGTATGCCCAACAGGGACAGGAACAAGAAGCGCTACGATATCTGAGCCTCGCCCAGGAAGTGTATCCCGAGCATCCTGAAGCCGATCCTAGTTTCCTCTATGCAGAATTTAGCCTGTCTTCGATGGTCTTGGAGAAAGGATTAACCCTGCTTGCCCTTGGCCAGCACTATCCGCATGGACGGTATCCCCAGCAAGCCTGGGAGATGTTTACCCAAATCGAAACGCCTCGGCCAGTTCTTCTCGTTCCTGAGCGTACCCGCCTCGAGATAATCAATTATCAAGCAAAAACAGCACTTACCTTGAGCGACCTTGACGAGTTCTGCGACTATCTAGAAAAGGGTGCAATGGGCGCAAAGGCATTAGGTAGCGAGAAGCGACGTGGAGAAGCTATCGAGGTGTACAAAGAAGCACGGAGCATCTGGCCTAACGAGCCACGGGTAAAAGAGCTAGCCGATCTGTTCTTTTGAACACGTTGTTGTTCATGACGAAAGAGTACAGGATTGACGTTCTTGGAGGTATCAATGAATCAAGCGAAACGAAAAACGGTGGTCATT
>DMFQ01000366.1 GCA_003450555.1 Ktedonobacter sp. | reverse complement strand
GTATATTACCGATTTTGTGGGAGTATGTCAATTTTATCCGACAATGCTCCAGGCTAGTAATTCTTTTTCTTTTCTGCTATTATTTTCATATATGATTCTTATCATATATATAACAAATAATAATATGTTGTTACGTGAGGAAACTGCTATGAACCTGCAATATTTACGCGTCTTTTTAACGGTAGCCGAGCATGAACATATCACGCGCGCCTCAGAAGAACTTATTCTCAGTCAACCAGCGGTGACGAAAACCATTCAGCACCTGGAACAAGAGGTCGGGCTTGAGCTTATTGAAAGACATGGGAGACGTATCGCACTGACTCATGCAGGTCATGTCTTACACAATTATGCTCGCAAGGTATTCGCACTCGAACGTGAAATGGAAGAGGCGCTTTCTGCTCTGCGTGATGTGGACGCGGGAGAAATCACCCTGGCTGCCAGTACCACGACAGGCGTCTATTTGCTGCCACCCATTGTGGCTCGTTTTCACGCACGTTATCCACAGGTATCCTTGAATATAACCATTCTTAACTCTCATGAGATAGTAGAAGAGACACTGAACTGGAACCTGGACTTTGGCTTAGTCGAGGGTGATGCTGCCGCTCTCCCAGCAGGGCTGCAGGTGGACGTATTTGCTCATGATGAACTTGTGTTGGTAGTAGGCCCGAAGCACCGTTGGAAAGGACTGCCAGCCTTATTGCCAACGGATCTGCGTGTAGGTCAGTTATTGATGCGCGAGCAGGGCAGCGGTATTCGTGAGGTCATTGAACAGGCAATGTTGCTGCACGGCGTACAGGTGCGTCCACTGCTCACTGTACCAGATAATGAGGCAATCAAACAGATGGCGATGAGTGGAGTGGGAGCGGCTATCGTCTCAGCCCTTGCTATTCAACGAGAGTTGGCAACGGGTGATCTTGTACGTATACCAATTGCAGGGCTAGACTTGCGTCCCGAACTAAGCCTGGTCAAGCGGACAGATAAACAACTTTCCCGCGCTGCTCAGGCATTCTGTGCTCTTTTATGCCCACCAACCGAGCATGAAGAGAGAATCTTCGATCCAGAGTAAGTTGTCAAATCTCTCTTAGCTTGCTTGACGTGTACCATAGTAGAGGGCATAAATCATTGCCTGCTAGCGTTTTATATGGTAGAAAGGGCCTATAGATTTCACCTGTTCCGCTGTTGAGTGATCTTCATTTCTCGTTATCGTACGTTTCTTGCACTGTGGTGCCGATCATGCACTAGAAAGTTTGGCAATTGTTATGTTACAGCAAGTCAAACGTCTCCGTCCTTCATTGAAGCACCTTGTATTCGGTGGGTTGGGAGGAAGTGTAGGGATACTGGGCATTATATTCGCCGGTGGGCTTTATGTCGTAGAAACACTTAGACGTCCAAAAAAACGTGGTCAATTTGATGATTATACGTATAGCCCTTACGAGCTAGACCTACCGGCTGAAGTCGTGGCTTTTTCCCCGCTTCATGGCGAGTATCAGGTCAGCGGCTGGTTTATCCCGCATCCACAAGCCACTACTACTATTCTTGTTAGTCCTGGTTATCGCACTCGAATATCCGATCTGCTTGGTATTAGTGCCCATCTATGGAGAGCTGGTCATAATGTGCTAGCTTTTGAATATTATGGACATGGAACGCCTATTGGTACACCTATTACCCTCGGCTTTACGGAGATCAACGATTTTATGGGCGCGGTACATTATGCGAAGGAACGCGCGCCACAGTCTCGTTTAGGAGTCGTAGCTTATTCTATGGGGGCGGCTATTGCTATCATGTGTTCTGCACGAAGCAATGATATCGAAGCTTTAGTGCTGGATAGCGCATTTGCTACCCATTGGGGTGTCATTGACTACAATGTTCGTCGTGCCTTTCCACTGCCATCGGCTCCTTTTGTCTGGACGGCTGATCATCTGATGTGGTGGCGTGCTCGCTATCGCTTCCACCAGGTTGAGCCGCTCCGTGATATCGCCAACCTCTCGCCTCGTCCAATCCTGCTCATACATGGCGGCAAAGATTCAATTGTTGATCCCCGTGATGCTACGTTACTCTATAATGCAGCAGGTGAGCCAAAGGAACTCTGGTTCATTCCCGAGGCCGATCACTGTGGCGCGTACTTTGTTGATCGTATTGTCTATACAAAGAAGGTTCTCAATTTCTTCGAGCAATACCTGAAGAAACCACGGTTGCAACTGGTTGAGCAAACTAGCGACGAACAACAAGCAGTAGATGGTCCTGATCAGAACTTTTCTGAGGCCAGTTAACTGTAATCGAGGGTTACAACCATTCCGTCCCTGGCTGCCCTGCTATTTGCGAAAATTTGCCGGGCGGCCCTCTCTGCTAGTGACGTATCAACAATTTTTGGACTGAAGTGCGTCAATAGGAGTGCCTGTGCTCCTGCCGCCTGGGCGATGCCAGCGGATTCTTCAGCGAGCATATGAGCGTTGGCGCGCGCTAATACCAGGTCTCCAGGATCATCGTACATACTTTCGCAGATGAGCAGGTCGACATCGCGCGCAAATTCGCTGAGCGCTTTTGTTGGACGCGTGTCGGTGATGAAAGCCAGAGAAATACCGCGTCGTGGGGGACCGAGCACCTGTTGCGGCGTAATGATTTGTCCGTTGTATTCTAACGCCTCACCGTGCTGTAATCTGGACCAGAGTTGAACGGGCAGTCCAAGCGCCTGGGCCTGTTCGACTTGAAAAGCTGGTTTTCGGAGCAGTTCAGCTCTGTAGGCCAGGCAGGGAACGCCATGAGAGGCCGCAGCACACGAACCTTGCAAGCCACCGGGTAAAGCGAATTGTTCGCCACTCTTGAGTTCGTGAATTTG
>DMFQ01000272.1 GCA_003450555.1 Ktedonobacter sp. | reverse complement strand
CAAGTCGGAGCCCGGACAATCCTCGTCACAAACTCGCCCTACCCCGCGACAGGAACAACACGTCATATTGGAAGCCTTGCTGAACTTCCAGCAATCTTGCAGAAGTGAGTATCAAACCGCTAAATAAATACCTGCCAGTCATTCCAGCCACTATCAAACCACCTATGTACTACCATGTTGTTCGTACTGCGCGCGAACACATCAATGCGACTGCTTCCCCAAGAAACCGCGGCGGGACTGGAAGTAAGTGTTCCGCCCAGCGTCTCCCAATCATTCCAGGTACTACCATCGAACCATTTATGCTGCAAAGTGGTATCGCTTCCAATTACAAACACATCGAGTCGTCCAGACCCCCAGGACGTGACCGCAGGATCCGACACAAAACTACCGCCCAATGGTGTCCAATCCCCCCACTCACCGGCGAACCACCTGTACCACAGTCCGTTATCACCCCCACGCACAAACACATCGACCCGCCCAGGGCTGGAAGAGGTCACAGCAGGAGCGGATAAGGAAACGCCTCCTAGCGCACCCCAGTCATGCAAGCTGCCATCGTAATGGTTGTACCAGATGCCATTGTCAATGCCCCGTGCCAGTATATCGAGTTGCCCAGGGCTAGAAGAAGTTACAGCAGGATCAGAGGTGAGTGTCCCTCCCAACGTCTCCCAATCATGCCAGTTGCCATCATTCCATTTATGCTGCAAATCACCGGCTGTGCCTTTCACAAACATATCGAGCCGTCCAGAACCCCAATATGCCGCTGCTGGATCTGCAGTAATGCCTCCCAATGTCTCCCAATTATGCCAGTTGCCATCATATCGTCTATGCCATAAAGCGTTGTCTCCTCCGCGCACAAAGCAATCTAAGCTGTTCATACCCGCAGAGGTGACCGCTGGCCGTGTTGCGGCTGTGTTAATGGCGGCCTCTGCAGTCGCGGCTATGTTCGGTGTGGCTGTCGGCTCAAGTTTCGGCTTTTGAGGGCGCGCACCCGCGTGTGGCTGCAAAAGTCGATACCACAACTTTTCAGTGCCAAGTGCTGTCACCAATCCAGCCGCCGTGAGTCCAACCAGGCCGACAACAACGCTGCGCCTTGACACCACATGCTTTACGTCTTGCAACTGGCGCGTCAACCGATCAGGTAGAACACTTGACGTGTGAACAACAGGCGTATCGATCGAAGGTACGGCGACAGTGTGAGAGACATGCCCATCCGCCGGGAAATCAGCCGAACTCAACAGCAAAGAGGTGTCTGCAGGAGCATGTACTAACGATGGCAACGAGATGATCTTTGGACTACGAAACAGCGTCGGGGCTGCCAAACAGGCAGACTTTAATGCACTGGCAAAGTCACGCGTGGAGGCAAAGCGCTCGCGCGGGTCTTTGGCGAGTGCGCGCAGCACCACCTGCTCGATAGTTGGTGCCAGCGCAGCAACCTTTTCCCGCATCGGTGGCGGAGTGGACTGCAAGTGCCGCGTGGCTACCTCCATAGCGGAACCGCGAAAAGGTGGCGTTCCGCAGAACCATTCATAGATAACCACTCCAAGCGCATACTGGTCACTGGCGAAAGACGGCTTCCCATGCAGTTGTTCTGGAGCCATATAGGTCGTCGTACCAACAACTCCGGCAGTATTTGGTAAACCCTGCGTTGCTGCGCTCTGGATGTTCTGCAAACTGATGGCTATACCAAAATCACTCAGCATCAGCGCCTCGTTCTGCCCAAGCAACATGTTCTCCGGTTTGACATCACAATGTATGACCTTGCGATCATGCGCATACTGCAATGCCGCCGCGACCTGCTCGACGTAAAAGACAATAGCTACGGCTGGCAGTTGACTTCCTCGGGGATGGCGCTGGCGTAGTGATCCATACGGCGCATAGCTCATCACCAGGAATGGCGTGGCGTCCTCGATGCCGAATTCCAGCACGGACACGATGTTAGGATGGCTAAGACGAGCAACAGTGCGCGCCTCGACAAGGAATTTCTCAAGCACTTCATCGGTCAACTGCATCCGTAATATTTTAATGGCTGCGACCGTCTGGAGATAGATGTGTTCGCCCAGGTACACATCGGCAAACCCCCCACGTCCCAACAGCTTCATCAGCCGATAGTTCCCCAGCTTCTCTCCCGTATAGTCGACCATCATTACGCTCCCGCATCGCCTAATATACCCACATATTTTTTCAAGCTCATAAGAAGTATACAAGAGAGCCAAACATGTACCCCATCAATGAAGGCAAAAAGTACTATACTTCATTATCGAAAATTACTTCAAAGCGACAATAAGGACAAAGTTTCACATCCTTATTATCGTTAGCAATCATTACAAAATTCTTATTATCGAAAAACCACTCGAAACGATAATAAGGATGGCACAAAACACATTTTAAGGCGCTACATCAGGAAAAATGCATTTGTTCAAGATCTGCTTCTTTGGTTCACTTGCTTCAAAGCTGCAAGGGCTACCTTACACTGAACCAACGCCTCATAGGTTAGCGACCCACCCCCAGAATGATATAATATCCCTAAACACAACCCGCCCAAATCCTTACTGGAAAGCAACAACTTATGGCCCAGGAACACATCCCTCTATGAGAAAAACTTGCAGGAGAAAATAGATGAGTAATCCAAAAGAGACCCGCACCGAGCGCGACTCGATGGGCGAGATGCAGGTACCCGCCAATGCCTACTACGGCGCCAGCACCCAGCGCGCCGTCCTCAACTTCCCCATCAGCGACCTGCGCTTCCCCCGCCAATTTATTCGCGCGCTGGGCCAGATTAAACAGGCCGCCGCCAGAACCAACGAAGCCCTCGGCACGGTCAACCCTCAAGTGGCGGACGCGATAGTCAGAGCCTCTCAAGAGGTCATCGATGGCAAGCTGGACAATAACTTCGTGCTTGATATTTTTCAGACCGGCTCCGGTACCTCTACCAATATGAACGCCAACGAGGTCATCGCCAACCGCGCCGGTGAATTGATGGGCGGTTCGCTCGGCTCGCGCAAAGTACACCCCAACGACCACGTTAACTTTGGCCAATCCTCCAACGA
>DMFQ01000464.1:2798-2922 GCA_003450555.1 Ktedonobacter sp. | reverse complement strand
CACGTGGAGAAGGAATTTCACAGCACCGCATTGAAAAGGCTCTCCATAGCGCAGCAGTGGAGAGCCTTTTCGATACAAACAAAAATTCTTAAAGTGTGTTTCCTACCAGCGCATCTCGTTCCAA
>DMFQ01000464.1:2278-2510 GCA_003450555.1 Ktedonobacter sp. | reverse complement strand
TCAGCACCTGCTCCTCGGTCACCGCGTCAATCGCCGCTTTCACCTCCTGAATAGTACGCAATTTCCTTTCATACCACCAGGAATGGGCCAGCGCTCCCATACGTGAGCCAGAACCTTCGCTGCGCATCACATTCTCGCTCATCAACTGAATCTTGGCGCGAGACAGTTCATCCGCTGTGATACCATCCTGCTCTAACTTGCGCAGCTCATTGACAATCACTTCCAGGCATTC
>DMFQ01000464.1:0-2175 GCA_003450555.1 Ktedonobacter sp. | reverse complement strand
CCTGCCGAGACACCGTAGACCAGGCCGCGTTTCTCGCGCACCTCGACAAAGAGCCGTGAGGCCATATTGCCACCCAGAACCTCGCTGATCACCAGCGCCGCGTAATAATCCGGGTCATTATAATTTGGGAAGGGGAACATCATGCCCAGGTGCTCCTGTTTTCCTTCCTGGTGTTCTAGCGAGATGTTCGTAGTAGGAACGGGTCGCTGCTCAGGTGAGGCAGGAGCCTGTCCACTCCAATCGCCAAAAAGTGCCTGTACCTGCTCGACCACGTGGTCCCAATCGAACTTACCCGCGATAGCAAAAAGCACATTATTTGGCTGGTAGCGTGCCTTCCAGAAGTCGCGCAAATCCTGCTTTTGCAGCGCTTGCACACTTTCGGTTGTGCCCAAAGAGGGGCGTGCAAGTGCTGTGTTGCGGTAGAAACTGGCCCTCGCCAAATCAAATATGCGGCTCATCGGTTCATCGTCGCGGCGGCGAATCTCCTGCAGCACAATGCTGCGCATCTGCTCTAAATCATTTTTGGGAAATGTTGGGGTAAGCAATATTTCATGCATCAAGGGCAGCGTTGCATCGAACTTGGTGTTGACCATCTGAGCCAACACGCGCGCCGTCTCCCAGCCTGTACTGGCCCCTTTGCGTACTCCAAGGGACTCGAATGCCTCGTTTAGTGCCCGTGCATCCTTCTTTTTCGTTCCCTGGAAGAGCATATATTCAAACAGGTGCGCCAGTCCCTGCTTATCCTCCGGCTCATGAATAACTGCGGCGTCAAGCTGAAACCCCAGCGTTATCGAAGTGAGGCTGGGCATATACTGACCAACCATCTCGATACCATTGGGCAGTTGATGATAGAAATAGTTGGCTGGCAAGTTTTGCTGATCACTCATAGAAGTATGAATATCCCTTTCTCGACAGGAATCTATGTCAGTAGATAGGTAAATTTGTTCGTTTGGAAACACGTTTAGTATATCACAATGTCAGCAAAAGATAAGACGAAGCCAGAATGCCAGTGTGTTACAATAGACACACGAATCGTTATTCAGCTTATTTGTCTTCGCCAGGTTGGGTGCTCATAAAGGGCAACTCTACCATTCACCAGGAGGTCTCAATGGATTTTTCCCTCACCGATGAGCAAAAAATGATTCAGCAGACTGTACGTCGTTTTGTAGATCGCGAACTCATGCCTCTCGAAAGTGAGTTGCTCCAGTCCGAAGGCAAATACCCCACCGGAGTTGAACCAGGCCTCTATCAGACCCTTCAGATGAAAGCCAAAGAAATGGGTTTCTGGGGCATCAACACGCCCGAGGAATACGGCGGCGCCAACCTGGGAGCCGTGATGAGTGCCCTGATCGCCATCGAAATGGGACGCACCCTCGTGCCCTTCACCTTTGGTGGCAACGCCGACAACATCCTTTATCATGGCAACGAACAGCAGAAAGCCGAATACCTCGTCCCCACCATTGAGGGAACGCGCAAGTCCTGTTTCGCGCTTACCGAACCGGGCGCCGGTTCCGATCCTTCAGCTATTCGTACCACCGCCGTCAAGGATGGCGATCACTGGGTCATCAATGGCCGGAAAGTCTTTATCACCGGCGGCAACGAGGCCGACTTCGCCATGGTCTTCGCCGTCACGGACCGCAGCAAACCGCCCCAAAACGGCGGCGTCACCTGCTTCCTGGTCGATCGCTCAAGAGGGTGGACGTCGCGTCCAGTACCTACCATGGGCGGCTGGTCTCCCGCCGAACTCTTCTTTGAGAACGTGCGTGTGCCAGAAGATCATATCCTGGGAGAGGTAGGACAGGGTTTCTCGCTCGGCATGCAGTGGATCGGTCAGGGCCGCTGGCTCATCGCCTCGCGCTGTGTCGGCACCGCCGAACGCCTGCTGCAAATGGCCGTGGACTACGCCAAACAGCGCGTCACCTTTGGTCAACCCATCGCCGACCGCCAGGCCATTCAGTGGATGATCGCCGACTCCGCCGTAGAAATCCAGGCCACCAAGTGGCTCGCCTTTCACGCCGCATGGAAAGCTGACCAGGGCGTGGATAACCGTCACGAAGCCAGTATGGCCAAACTCTACGGCTCCAACATGGCAAATCGTGTCGTCGACCGCGTCATGCAGATCCACGGTGGCATGGGCTATACCCGCGAAATGCCCATCGAACGCTGGTACCGCGA
>DMFQ01000431.1:2126-7741 GCA_003450555.1 Ktedonobacter sp. | reverse complement strand
TTTCGTCAAGAAAAAGGATTGAAGATCGTCGCAGTATGCGGCAAACCCGAAGAAAAGAAGGCGCCAGTCAAGTAGGAGACCTCTCCTTGCACCCATAAAAATCTGATTCATCTCACCCACCTATCTCCCAAACCCTGTACCCCGTATCAGTATCTTCAACAAACACATTTCGTGGCTGACGGAGAATTTTCATCACGCCCCATACATCGCCCGCGGCACCAGAAAAATTACCGATTGAGCCTAAAAGGGTATAAGAAGCCAGGGCAGGGTAGAAAAGCGTGAAGACAACAGCTACCACGGTAATCACCACCAGGGGCGCGAGACCTACCACAAGATACTGATTGCGGCGAAACAACTGATTTTTCGCACCACAAAAGAGTGCCACGGGCAACTTCGCCCCAAAATAGGGTTTACCACCCCAGAAGATAAAGGCTAAAGCATGTATCCCCTCGTGCAGAAATAAGACGACGATATAGGACAGGATATTGCTGCCCAGCCAGAGCAACAGCGCCCATCCGCCGATTTGTCCACGCGTGCTGTGCGTCTGCGCAAAGTATGCTGCAATAGTGAGTATGCTAAAGAACACCGTACCGATCACCAACATTACAACGCTCAACATAAGCATCGGGCGCAGTTGCTGCGGTTCCAACAACTCTAGCTCGTCACGCTTGCGCAGTTTACCTGCTGCTATCGCTATTTGCTGCCTATCTCGTAGCTGAGGTTGAAAGCGATCAATTAAAATCAATGGTGGCATCTATTCACTATCTTCGTTAAATTGTTTCCGACTAATGATATACTGTTGGCTGAAGCATAAGTCACCAGCAGGAGGGACTAAATGAGACGTTTGCAAGCCTGGCAATACCTTATCGTCATATTTATCGTATTCTGGGTGATCTTTGCTACAGTACTCATCATTACGGCTTTCCCCTTCTACGTGATAAGTATCGCACTTACCACTACCGCTATGCTATCATTGCTGATCATTGTGCTGGCCTGGGCGTATCAGAACAATTACTAACTAAATTTGGCAAACCAATGATATGTAGCTGAGAAAGTGTACATCAAGGCAAGACCTCCTCCCACTCAAGACCTTTTGCCCTGGACAGTGTTTGGTAAGCGGATCTCCAATGGCGCAGCGACTCTTGCACGCGCCCCACTGCTTCACATGCCTGAGCCCATGAGATGAATGTTTCAGCTTTTTCAACATAGGCATCTGTCGTGGAAAGGTACCTATACGCCATCTCGAATCGCTCCATTGCCTCTTCCAATCGTTCCTGTTTGTGCTGCTCTCCTTCAGTCTGTTGAGCTTCTCCTAGAGCCACTTGTCCGGCTTCCTTATAAGTAATCCCGCACAGTAAGTCATTCACAGAATGGCGACTCATATCTAAGGCTCGTTGACAGTATCTCCTGGCCTCGGCAACCTGACCCTCTGCCATACGCAATTTCGCCAGGGCTATACAGTTGACCATAACCATTTGGAAGCTGTCCATGCTAGCAGCAATGGCCAGGGCTTCCGTAAAGTACACGCCAGCTTCCATGAAACGGTCTTGAAGTAAAGCGACGCTCCCCAACTGGTTGCGCATGCGCCCTTCCAACGAACGGTTCGAGGTTCGTTCATACAGTTTTAACGCTTTTTCTCCGGCCAGTTGCGCCTCGCGTAATTGCCCCATCTTGCGGTAGGTATCGCATAAACCATAGTAAATATTGGCGAGTTCTTCATCATTGTCTTCATAGAGAAAGAGATGCAGCGCCTTTTCGTAATGCTGGAGGGCAGTCGGAAACAAGCTGCGCATGTTGTAGGTCAAAGCCAGTGAATAGTGAGCCCGAATCCGCCAGAGTTGGAGATCAGGGCGTTGCAATTGTTTGTGTCGAAGAACGTTCAAACAGGCCATCAGGTGCCGCTCGGCATCTTCAAAATGGCTGATATTGATCGCAGCGTAGCCAAGGTAGAGTAGGCAGCGTGCATACCACTCGCGCTTGATACGCTCGGCATGCTCGTCTGTATCCTCTTGATAGTGTGAAAAGGGTAAAAGGACGCGAAGAGCGTCGTTCCAACGCTTGTTGAGAATATAATACCAGCCCATGAAATAGGCGTGCTCTTGCTGTTGCTTCTCATCGTCAGTCTGCAGCGTCTCCAGAACTGCCAGGGCTTGTTCGTTATGTCCTTCTTCAAGCAACAAGCGAATACGGAACAGCTGCATAGCAGGTGTTCCATGTTGTCTATTAGAATCATACATGAGCAATAAGTCGGCGTATCACTCCTCCACTTTTCATGGAAAGCTACTCACCTCTCCTTTCTATACTTACGTTGTCATACTCCTTTGAGTAGTGCAAGGTGGTGCCCTCTTCCAAAAACTAGGTAGCGCTTAGTATTCGGTTGTGGGATTGCAGGATACCTAGATCCCTACCGAAAGCACCGCACAACGCTCTTGCATCGGCGCGGGACATGGGCCACATATCATCCAGAACCAGTCGCGACGACCTGGTTTTTGGAAGAGGGCACCACCTTAGTGATACGAGAAATTGTTTTTCTCAATATTCCTCGCTTGTACTTGACTGACTTATGCTTATAAGGGTCTAGCGAACAATGGTGACATAGACGAACGCGAAGCAGTATAGTGGCATGGGCGTATCAGAACAATTTGTAAGGCTTCATTTTCCTTGCGGCAAACTCCTCCTTCTCCCTCATCGATGTCGTGGCCCCGCATGGCACTTCCTTTTACCGGTGCATTTGCCAGAGGATTTGATACTGCTCGAACTGGTAGCTGTATTCCCTGCTGCATCATAGGCTTTTGCTTCGATGGTGTAGGTCGCATTTGCTGTTGCAGGAGTATTCCACTGACAGCTGTAAGGTGCACTGGTATCAGTACAGAGCAAGGTGCCATTCACGGAGAATACTACTTTCGTCACTCCCACGTCATCTATTGCAGAAACGGTAATGGTTGTAATGCTTTCAGGTTGTACCCTGCTTCCATTCGCAGGTGAGGTAATAGAGATTGATGGTGGTATGGTATCAGTTGGGTTTGAAGTCGATGTCGATGTTAAAGCAACGCTAGCAAGATAATTCTGTACCTCTGTTCCCATACCTGCTTGTGCCGCAGCAGCAGCACCACACGCCCAGGGAGCACCCGTTGCAAATGAGGTTGGTTTGAAATTAGTCGTATTTTCAATTAAGTGGTAGGGTAGAAAATCCCATGCGGTCCAGTTAGCTTGTCTTTGCCCCAGGTAGCTTAAGAAAGCCTTGATCAGGGAGTCTGCGTTCGTAGAGTTCAGGCCCTGGCAATGCACAGGATGAAGTGCATTAGGCAAGAGCGCCCATTCGCCATAAAAGATCGGGTGCGTATTTAGAAGAGAACCCCATTGGTGATCCCATAGTGTGGGGTTGCCCGAAATAATGTCTTTATAGATGTGCTTTGAATACACAATATTAGGATCGGTGATAGTCGTCGCATCAAAGGTTTCCCAGCCTTTGTCCGCGGTAGTAGGTCCTCCTGCTTTCCCTGGTTCAACGATAATAATCTGTTGTGCACCAGTTGAACGAATGGCAGCAATGGCATCCGCATACCCAACGACAGTTCCTCCATTCCCATGCAGCCACATTGGCCAACTGGTATACTGTGGCTCGTTGATGGGATCAAACATGACCATGGGATAATTCAGGTAATGGGCAGCCATGGTTTTCCACCAGGTCAGACTGACAGTATGCAGCATGCCATCGTTATAGGGAGCCACTGCTCCGCTTTGTCGGTCATTATGGAAATCCAAAATCACGTAAAGTCCCGCGGCATTCGCTTGTTGGATAGCCGTATCTAACTTCGTCAGATAGGTGGCAGGATTGAGGTCGTAAATCCACTCGGAAATATTTATACGCAGCGCATTCATATGCCACTGCTGGACCATTGCAGTAAAGGTGGTGGTGTTCAGAATAGCCAGGGGATCTTTCCCGCTTTTCCAGGACTTGATGTAGGCAAAAGAAGACTCAATCATGGCACCACGAAGAATGAAGGGTTGACCATTGCCATCAATGAGCTGAGTTCCCTGGACGTGAGGAAAACCACTTTCACTTGCTGCCAACGCCCTCCCTTGTCCAATGAAGATCGCGATTAATAGTGTAACCACAAGTACAACAGCATAAAGGTGCAGTGCTTTCTTTGTCGTCACGTTTGAGAAGGATTGAAGACGTTGCATGAGACTTCCCCCTATTGCAAGCTTACCCCTGAACGACGCTGAAGGTTCGTCAGTCGCAGTTGCTCTCGTTTCTCTGGACCGTCCCACTAAGCATATGTAGCCACGTTGTTAAGAACACTGCTGAGTGAGAACGTAGTACAGAGATTTTGCTATCTTCAAGGAAAAATAAAAGGCAGTGAACCCGTCTAAGAAAGCATACACAGTAATGCACTAATAGTCAATTAAAAAGAGGGCATTTCATAACTGAAAAACTGGGGTAATCTGACTCCAATCGGAGAGGCTCATTGTGCGGGTGCCATGCCATCTTCCTGCTCCTGTTTGCAAAGCTCTGCTTGGACTCCTTCCTCGGTGTTGTGAAGATTTCATTACGGCATATGGGAAATCATTACTACCTCTCAACCATCCTTCTATGTCCTCTTTCTACACATCTGCTATGCTAGAGTTATTCATCGCGCGAGAAGTCAAATAAAAAAAAGAAAGACAAAGTCAATGGGTGAAATGCATTCTACCGCTAAGATAGTCGCGTCAGCTCTTTCCAAAAAATGGCAAACCCTGGCCATCTCTACATTGATACTAGTTATGGTACTGGTCGGTCTACTCAATGTCCATTCCCGCTCACAAGCCGTTCATGCTGCCTCAGGTGATTGGCCTACCTATATGGATGACAACGGGCGTCATGGCTTCAATAGTGCCGAAACGATTATCAATCCGACCTCAGCAAGCAATTTGAAGGTGCATTGGACAGCCCCAGCAGGGGGCGGTATCTTCTCCCAGCCAGCAGTTGTGAATGGGATGGTCTACTGGGGCTCGTTGGACGGATATGAACACGCGAGCACTCTCAATGGAACACAAGTCTGGCAACAGTACCTGGGTCGTGTGACCCAGTGTAGCCCGCTCCCCAGTCTTGGAGTGGTGAGTAGCGCGACTGTAGCCACTGAGACGATCAATGGCATACCAACCTCTGTTGTCTTTGTGGCCGGAGGTGATGACCACCTCTACGCACTGAATGCCTCTACGGGATCAATCATCTGGCATACTGCGGTTGGTAACCCCGCATCAAACACCTTCATGTGGGACTCACCACTTGTCTCCAACAATAGTGTCTATATTGGCATTGCGACAGACGGTGAACCAAATTGCGCACTGATACCAGCGCAGTTTGTACAGATGGACGTTGCAACTGGGACCATCCAGCACACCTTTAACACGATCCCAAATGGTTGCCTGGGTGGAGGAATATGGAGTTCACCGACGCTAGACAGCAGTGATAACTCGATTTACTTCACCACAGGTACGCAGGGCTCGTTCCACACCTGCAAAGAGCCCTATGCAATCGCAATAGTCAAACTCCGAGCATCAGACTTATCGTTTGTTGATTCGTGGCAAATACCCGTAGCTGACAGAGGGTCCGATAGCGATTTTGGAGC
>DMFQ01000431.1:1463-1936 GCA_003450555.1 Ktedonobacter sp. | reverse complement strand
TGTGGACAGCTAATGTCGCTATAGCAGGAGATTGCCCTCAGTGCGGAGCAGGGAGCATCTCATCGAGTGCCTGGAATGGCAGCGCGCTTTTTGAAGCAACCACTAAGACAACTATTAATGGCATCACGTGTAAAGCGAGCCTACGAGCCCTTAATCCTGCAAATGGCGCCTTCATCTGGCAGCGTTGCTTAAAAGATGGGCCGGTACTGGGAGCCGTAACAATAGTTCCAGGTGTGGCAGCCGTTGTCGAGGGTCCCAATCTAGTCCTGATTTCCACTGTCACAGGGAAAATCCTCTTTAATGCTCTGAGCGCTGGTATCCCTTCACACTTCTACGGAGCGCCATCTATCTCCAATGGCGTGCTATACGTCGGAAGCACATCCAATCAACTCTACGCCTTGGGACTCTAAACTATTCTCCAGGCGTAGCAAGAAGCGAGTGAAATGCTGCTTTCCCTCTGCTGCTTTCCTACT
>DMFQ01000431.1:0-1263 GCA_003450555.1 Ktedonobacter sp. | reverse complement strand
GTAGGAAAGCAGCAGAGGGAAAGACACTCAACAACCACTAAGCTATTCTGCTGTAAACAGCTCCTCCAAAGCGATCACCGCTTGATTATGGGTTCTATCTGCGATGGTATCTTTTCGTTCTATTGAAGTCTTTGGGAGAGAGATACTGTATAATCCGCCCAAGGATGAAACCTCTGGCTTAAGTTTCTGAATGTAGTTACAATTCCCTGTATTTTTAATGCAAAAGCATTGAAATAATTACAAATATATGATAGAGTTGATACGGCACCCTTACTTTCGAACGTTTCTCACTCATATATCAAAATTTTTCAATCACCACGTTTATACATTATCCACTAGTATTAGCGTGAGAGGCACTTGTAGAAATCTTCTGTCAACAGAGTTGTAGTGCTTTATCTTCAGTGCGACCCTTCTTGAAACGCCATGAACTACCTGAATTGGTTAAGCTTATTAGGCAACAACTAGTTCTATCTTGTGTTATTCAAAAATTTGGGGGAAAAGAGCTTTATGCTCACAAATTTTGCGTATTCTCACAGCGTAAATGCAAGATATTCTTGACACTGTACAAAAGGAACTATACGAAAGAAAGGGCCGTGACAAGCTATGAGAATTTGTGAGTTCTGTAAATGCGAATTGCCAGATAATTTTACCTTTTGCGGCCAATGTGGACGAAGAGTCAGTCCCCCTGAGGAAGCCTCCCATGGAGGTGATGCAACTCAAATATCAGATTTANATACCTTAAACAATGCGGTGAACTCTGTTGGGGACGGTACAACCTTCATCTCCACTAGCCCAATCAAAAAAGAGAGAGACCTTCTTCACAACACACCCATCATACATGAGGACGAAGGACTCAGATCATGAGATTATCAATGCATATGATGATGTAGATACTCAGCGCACCGCTCCCCTTGTCGATGAAAACTCTGAAGAGGATGATGATGGGGCGCATACTCCGTTTCTGCCAATGCCATGGAACGTCACAACGCAATCCACTGAAAACGCACCTCTAGTGCTAAATTCGTTACATATTGACCAGGTTCCATCTGTTCAAGGTACACCGCAATTACCTCTACAACATGCATCGAGGATTGCAAACTCAGCTCAAGCGCCTGTATCACAACCAGCACACCCCCCATACCCCGCACACCCTGTACAACCTGCTCAATTGATCCAGTCGGCTCCGCTGCATAATACTGTCCCCAAGCACTGTCTCTTATACACATCTCCGAGCCCACGAGACGGACTCCTATCTCGTATGCC
>DMFQ01000260.1:6253-8949 GCA_003450555.1 Ktedonobacter sp. | reverse complement strand
TCGACATGGACCAGGAAAACGATAATATTGGCTGTGACGCGTCCAAAGCCAATCACACCGCAGAGTATGCAGAGCAGGATGCCAACCACGACACCCATGCAGCAGCCGAGTGGTCCCCCATTTGTCTCGTATTGTGCCTCAGTTGGCAGTAATATTTCAGGTCGTGTTGCTTCTGTTGGTTCCGTTGCCTCCGATGCTGGTTCACCGGCAGGCGACAATTCATCAGCGGCGGTTGGAGGAAGCTCATACACCTCCTCAACGTATTCTCCAGCTTGTGCGTCGTTCTCATCCTCTGGATTAGGACGTGGAACATAAGGTGGTACTGGCATGTTGTTCTCGTGAATCTATCGTGTTTGTGTGGCCTGCAAGGTGCAAACGGTTACGGGAATAGTCATGCAGGACACACGCTGTACCTTAAAATGTGCCAAATTGACGGTCTCCGGCGTCTCCCAGACCGGGCACGATATAGCCAACGTCATTCAAGGACTCATCGAGCGCCGCCACGTAGATGTCGATGTCGGGATGCGTCTGGGAGAGCTTGAGCAGGCCGTAGGGTGCCGCGATAATACAGACATAGGAGAGGCGCGGGATATTGCGCAGCTTCAGGATATTGATGGCGTCGATGGCCGATCCTCCTGTCGCCAGCATTGGATCTATGGCGTAGGCCACCTGGAGATCAACCTTGTGCGGCAGTCGATTATAGTACTCCATGGCCTGCAGCGTATGCTCATCGCGCCGCAAGCCAAGATGCCAGACCTGGATATCCGGTATGACTTCGCGGAAGGCCTCGGCGAGACCAAGACCCGCCCGGAGTATAGGAGTAACTCCAATGCCACCGGCCAGCCGCTGTCCCACCATCGGCGCCATCGGCGTTTCAATTGGTGCTGGCTCCAGGGCCAGCGAGAGCGTCGCCTCGTAAGCCAGCAGCGCTCCGATTTCCTTTACCAGGCGGTAAAACTCGGGCGGCTGCGTGTTCTTATCGCGCAGCGCTGTCATCTTGTGGGCCATTACGGGATGTGAGGAAATATGCACGCGGGGAAGCTTCGTCACTTCCTCTCGCGTTGGTTGAGGAATACCTGCCATGGGAAGGCTTGGACGTCCCCCGCTCTGCGTACTTGTTTCTGCCATTGGTTTTTATCTCCTTAAGTTGACATAAAGATATACCTGTTTATTACATTATTTTCTTGTTTGAAAAACGCATCTTTATAAGACATTGTACCAGAGGTGGCTATAGAGAGTCGAATCTGCTAGTTCTGGCTTTCTTGCCTGGTGGGTTGACCGTTGCTAGCTGTATAGCGTACATTGAGCATCAGTGTAGCCATGTCGTAGGCAAGCAGTTTCATATTTGACGTAATGACCCTGGTGAAGAAGGTGAAGTTATGGAAGGACCTATAGAACATCCTGAGCAGATGGGTCAGGCGGGTGGCGCTGATCAGGAAGTTGTACGAAACGAGGACTATTATCGGAGCTTGCAGGATCCGTTTCAGACCTTGCAGGATCACCAGCACATTTTGCGCAGTCTTTATCGCGTCTTGGAGAAGGATCAGCAAAAACTATTACACAAATACCAGATCTTGTTAGATCATTACGCTATGGAACAAGAGCGAGAGCAGGCTTTGCAGGACTATTTCCAGACTTTGCAGGATCATTACCAAATCGTGCAAGACTATCACGAGGCTTTGCAGGATCATCATCAAATTGTGCTGAATCTTCATTAAAGATAAGACGCTGTTTCTGGTTGACATGCATAAAGGAAATGACGATAATCTTTGCAAAGTCGGTTCTCGACGGAAACAAAAGTTCTTTAAATCTACAAGAAATGGATTAGTTTGTGGTGCCAATCTGCTCTCTCATCGCTTGAAAAGAACGCAACAGTAAAGTGTTTCAAAAGAACGTTTCTTGTATGTGTGATTATAATGGAGATGAATTTTTGATGTTTACCAGAGAATAAGCGCGGACTATTGGAAAAGGATCAGTATGGCGCAAGCAGTATCAAAACCTGGCCAGTCCAACGAAGATGGTCAAAGAGGAACGCAACTTGGTCCCATTCTCTGCTGGGCCGTTGTCTTCGCCGACATTGGGACCTCCGTCTACTACGTCCCCGGTATTCTCTATGGCAATGTGGGGAGTCTCGCCGGTTTTTTTGTCTTCCTGACGATGGCTGTCTTCGTGCTCCTCACGCTCAAGTATGCGGAGGTGACCCATCGCTTCCCCCAGGGCGGTGGCGTCGTCACGGTAGCGGCCCAGGCCATGAATCACTGGGTTGGCGCCTTGGGCGGCATGTGTATCCTCGTCGACTATTTTCTCACGGCTGCCATTAGTTGTCTGTCGGGCATCCTGTATTTCAGCGTGGTCATTCCAGCGATGGGACCCTTTGCCCTGGAAATTACGATTGGCACGCTTGTCCTGCTGGGTCTGCTCAATTGTATCGGCATTAGCGCCAGTGCGAAAGTGAGCCTGGTAGGAGCGACCATCGCCTTTCTCAGCGATATCGCTCTGCTCGTCACCATCTTTACCCATCTCTCCTTTCCTGCATTTCTTGCGCTATTCCCCAGCATGTTTGCAAGCCACGCACTGACACCCATCGCCATCCTGATCGGCTTTGCCGGTTCGTTCCTCGCCTTTTCGGGCCTGGAGAGCATTTCGCAACTCTCTCCCGTGATGAAAACGCCGCGCAAGAAGGTCGGTGGCATCGC
>DMFQ01000260.1:4092-6179 GCA_003450555.1 Ktedonobacter sp. | reverse complement strand
TCTCGCTCCTCGGCGGACACTGGGGAAGTATCGCCTTGCAGACGGAAGTGGCGGTCAGTGCCAGTGCGCTGCTCGTGTTTGCCAGCAATACGGCGATTATTGGAGCCTACTACGTCTTTCTGGCCCTCGCGCGTATGCAGTTCTTCCCGGCGTTTCTCCTGAAGCGCAATACACTCCGTGGGACACCGCACTACTCCATTCTGCTCGCCACGGCAATTCCGATCATCGTCCTGCTGCTGGTGAGAGGAAATATTCTGCTCCTTGGCGACATGTACGCCTTTGGTTTGTTGGGAGCCTTTACCTTGACCTGCCTGGGGCTGGATATCGTGCGCCATCGTGAACGGAAAGCCGCACGAACGGCGCGTGACCACCCGCATCGGGCAGGTGAACAGCTTGCACATGGAAGTGATCTGGCCACGGAGAGCCAGACAGCAGATGGGACTCCCGCGTTCACGCAAGAGCATCCTTCCCCGACTGAACACTCATCGACGAGTGATCCACTGACAGAAGAGACGCCGCCTTCGCCGTACGCCGGAGGAATGATGCTCAACTCCTGGTACACCTTCAAATTCTCCATCGGGTTGCTGACGACGGCACTGGTGGTCACGGCATGGATAACGAACCTGGTGGCAAAGCCGTTGGCAACCGCCTTTGGAGGAACGGTCACGATCGTTGGCATGGGGATAGCCTACTTCAACTATGCGCGTCACAGGCGTGAGGATCACGTGCCCGTAGCGGTTACCCAGAATGAAGAATACTTGCCTGGTTCTACCCTGGCCGTGCTGATGCCTGAGAGTGAACTCAACGATGCAGTTATTCACTCAGCACTCACTCATGCCAATGGAAAGCCAGTCGTATTTCTCTATCTCGGCAGCGGTCATCCCGGGCCAACGCCGCGCCTGTTTGAGTTCCATGACCCGTACTACGACGATGAGCAAGCGAAAAAGACCTTTGGCAGAGCCGAGCATTTGGCACAGAAGTCCAAAGTGAAGCGCCTGTATTTGTATCGTCTGCAGGAACCGCATGCAATTGAGCAGGTGTGGCGTATCGTTCATCCGTATGATAGTGTGATCGCAGCAGAACATGCTTCACGCATACAGGACATCAATCCCGACCGCATTCGCTTTGAAGTCACCCCGGAAGGGAAAGTAGCACACCTGCTGAAACGTTGGTGAAACCCTCCTGGGGCATAGAAGGGATGATTTCGCCTGAAGCTTAGCAATATCTCTTCTATGACGCTGTTTTAGTATTTTGTGCTTCGGATACTTGACATTGGCAGGTGCAACTACTACCATGGGTACCGGAAAGTTACCCAGCGCCGAAAACTACCTGAGACTACTGTAACCCTACTTGCCAGCAAAAATAGGTACCGCAAATTCGCTTGTAGGGCTTCTGTTACGGTACGAGGACATCGGATGAATCTATTTAATCAAAAACTATGTAGAGAAAGAATTGCCCGATTTGATTTTCCTACTGGCGAAAAAGCAATCCAGATAGAAAAAATACTATCTGGTTGGCAACACTCGTTAAAAGATAGCGACTTAGCGAAAACAAAAGAAAAGAGCATACAAGGCTCATTCCTGATGCGATTTTTTGAAGAGGTATTAGGATATTCTTCTCAAGCCACAGGTAAGGAAGAATGGAACCTTATTCAGCACCCGGCATCTTAATAGAAAGAGAAAGTGTTATACTCGCCCCATGATTATAGGAGTATGCCAAATTACGTTACATTTGCCGGATAGTCAATCTTTAAAAGATAAACGGCAGATAATAAGATCTGTGATGGCGCGGGTGCGTAACCGCTTTGAGGTGGCAATTGCCGAGGTCGAGGAGCAAGAACGCTGGCAAATTGCTGTGCTTGGGGTGAGTTGCGTGAGCAATAGTAGGCAGCACTCGGAAGAGATTTTGGGAAATGTGCGCCGTTATATAGAAGAGACGCGTCCAGATATTATCGTCAGTAATGTTGAAAGCGAACTTATCACGTGGTGAGTAATATATGTCGTTGTCACAAGTAGATACTATGTCACAATACCACTCGTCGGATGCGGTCTATGTCCTTGGTGTAAGAGTCGATCGGCTTTCGCAGC